>ONOD01000001.1 GCA_900319325.1 uncultured Elusimicrobium sp.
CACCTCGTCCAGATAGCCCAGCTGCGCCACGACGGGATAATGCGTCCCCGGCCCCTTGCGCACGTTGACGTTATTGCCCAGCGAGCGCACGAAGGGACGCTTCTTGCCGCCGACGACCTGCTCCATATCCTCAAGCGAGATTTCACACATCATGTCATCCATGGTCATATCCTCCTGGTCTCTTTTCAGCGTCACGCTTTGATCTTCGGTTTGGGTATAAACATAGTGCTTCGCCCGCATGAACTCATCCAGCCGGGAAGCAAATTCATTCTGTGTCAACTCGATGTCAGCGTCAGACATTTGATTGAGCCGCTGCAAAAAGGCTACTCCTACGCCCGTTAAGATAATGAGGTAGAAATAAACGTCGGTTTGACGGCTGGCTCCAAAATATAGGGCCAGTAAGAGCGCGTTGAAAAAGGAAACGGCCTTCCACACAAACGTAGCGCCTACGGACAAAACCGTACCCTTTTTGTAGGAGGTGGGCTTAAAAAGCGTTTTCATATTTAGTATTATATTATTTTAGGAGATTTTATGACCGAATTTGAACCTGTTATTGGACTTGAGATCCACGTACAACTTGCTAGTCATACCAAACTATTTTGCGCCTGTCCCAACGGGGTGGGCGAAGATACAAAACCAAATACGGCAGTCTGCCCAATTTGCTTGGGGCATCCCGGTGTGATGCCGGTACTTACGGAGGGAGCGCTGGAACTAGCGGTGCGTGCTGGGCTGGCAATGAATTGCCGAACCAATAAATACTCCTCTTTTTCGCGCAAACACTATTTCTATCCGGATTTACCCAAAGGATACCAAATCACACAATATGATGAACCTATTAACGGGGCCGGATATATTGAAATCACTTACGGGCCCAAAGATAATTTACAGAAGAAAAAAATCGGTATTCACCACGCTCACTTAGAAGAAGATGCGGCCAAATCTTCTCACGAGGCCGAATATTCTCTGGTGGATTATAACCGGGCCGGAAGTCCGCTTTTGGAGATTGTTTCCTTGCCGGATATGCGTAGCCCCGATGAGGCTTATGCGTATCTAACGGAAATCAAACGCTTAATGCGCTGGGTGGGGGCGTCCAACTGTGATATGGAAAAAGGCGAACTGCGTGTGGACGTAAACATTTCCTTGCGCCCCAAAGGGCAGGAAAAATTTGGCACGCGCGCGGAAATTAAAAATTTGAACTCATTCAAAGGGGTGCGTGAAGCCCTTATTTATGAAATCAACCGCCAGACGGAAATTTTAAATAATGGCGGTCAAGTAAAACAGGAAACCCGTCAATGGGATAAAGTAGAACTGGTTACCAAGCCGATGCGTTCCAAAGAGGACGCATTAGACTACCGTTACTTCCCGGAGCCGGACTTGCCGCCCGTGATTTTACAAGACGCTTGGCTCAAACAGGTGCAAGAAGGAATGCCCGAGCTGCCAGCTAGCAAAGAAGCGCGTTTTATGAAGGCAGGATTGTCTGCTTATGATGCGGGGGTGCTGACCTCTTCGCGTGAAATTTCCAACTATTTTGAAGAGGTAACCCAAAGCGGTAAAGTATCTTTGAAAACCGCCTCTAACTGGATTCAAACGGATTTGTTGGGGCTTTTGCACGCTGAGAAAAAGGAGATTGAAGACTCTCCTATCCCGGCCGCGAAACTAGCCGAACTGTTGGAACTTGCCGAAAGTGGCAAAATCAACCGCAAACAGGCGCGCGAAGTATTTGAAGAAATCTACAAAAACGGCGGAAACCCAGCAGAAATTGTAGAGAAACGCGGCATGGTGCAAGTAAGTGACGCGGGCCAGTTGGAAGAATGGGCCAAGGCCGCCATTAACGCCAACCCCAAGGCAGTGGCCGATTATCAAAAAGGCAATAAGGCCGCTATTGGTGCTTTGGTGGGGGGAGTTATGAAACTTAGTAAAGGCAAAGCCAACCCCAAAATCATCAGCCAATTGCTGGCCAAATTGTTGGGATAAAATCGCAAAGATTCCAAGAACCGCCTCTTGAACTGAGGCGGTTTTGCTTTGGTAAAAATATATTGACCTTTATTTGGTAAAGTTGCTATCATTTATATGTAGAAGTTACACAACATCTATAACGGAGAAATAAATGAAAAACTTACTTAAAGTAGTCCTCGTATTAGCTGTGGCCGCTGGTTTGACTGCCTGCCACAAAAACGTAAAAAATGATGCCAACGACGAAACCGTGGTGACCGTTTCCGAAACGGTAGTATCTGAAGAAGATGTGGAAATTCCCGCTCAAGAAGTTGCTTTAGGCGTGGTACACTTCGATTTAGACAAAGCCACCTTATCCGCTGACAATCGCAAAATTGTAGAAGCCAATGCCCAAGCTATCAAAGCGGCTGCTTCTTCCGTCTCTAACTATCAAGTAGTAGTAGAAGGCAACTGCGATGACCGCGGTACCACCGCTTATAACATTGCGTTAGGCCAAAAACGTGCCGAAGAAGTAAAAGCTTATTATGTGCGCTTAGGTGTTCCGGCCAACAAAGTAGCCACTGTTTCTTATGGCGAAGAAAAACCGGTTTGCTACGAAGCTACCCAAGCCTGCTGGGCCCAAAACCGCAGAGCCGATACGCTTTTACAAGCTAACTAATCTATTCGTTTAACGACAAGGAGCCCGACCATCTATGAAAAATATTTTTACACTTATTTTAATAGGGGGTGCGGGCTCTTTGCTTAGTGGCTGTTTCTTGGCTAGTCAGCAAGATATGAGCGCTCTACAAGGGCAGCTTAGAGAGCTCAATACCACCATTACCCAAATGCAGGCCAATCAGGCAGAACTGGCCAGCAAAATGGATGAGCTGAACCAAAATTTGGCTGTTTCCAATGAAAATTTGGCCCAATCCGGTAGTCAATTTTCCAGTTTGTCGGCTAAATTAGATGATATTGCTGCGTTGGTAAAGAACCGCCCGGCTTCATCTGCTGCAGTAGACGAGGAAACAGAACCAGTTCAACAACCGGCAACCGCGGCCGTTTTGCCGTCCGATTTGTTTGCCGAAGCTAAAAATCACCTGGACAAAGGCGCGTATGAAGCTGCCGCTACCGGGTTTAAGTTGTATATTGCCAAATATCCGCAAAGCGAGAACACGGAGCAAGCCTATATGTATATGGGGGATGCGTATATTGCGGCTGGGCAAACTAAAAAAGGGGCTGTGGCTTACGCTACGATCCTTCAAAAATTTCCTACTAGTAAATTAACCCCCGCCGCGCGTTTAAAATACGCGCTTAGCATTGTTCCCTTGGGCAAAACAGAGGAAGCTAAACGCTATCTGTCTTCTGTAGTGGCGGATTTCCCTAAATCGGCAGAAGCCACCCAAGCTAAGGCCGAACTTGCCAAGCTTTCCAAATAAACGGGTTTTTAATATGATGAAACGTTTTTATGCTTTTTTGACCGCAGGAATTTGTCTGTGTGGTGCGGTGTTGTGTATGGCTGCCCCTAAAACAGATGTGTATATTGGGATTACCTCTGTAGGTAAACAGAAACTTCCCACAATTGGGATGCCGGCATTTACAACAGCAGATGAGCAAAGCAAATCTGCGGCGGAACAAGTGCACGACGTTATGCGTAGCGATTTGTTGTTTGCCCGTTATTTTGATGTAACGGAAGAAGGCCCCGCTTTTGATACTAACAAAGTAAAAGAATCTCTTAAAGAATGGGCCAAACAACCAGCTAAGCCCAGTTATGTTTTGACGGGAACTATTTCTTATACTGAGCCTTACTACACGATTAAAGTCTATGTGTATGATATGGCCACTCGTACAGCTGTTTTTGCCAAAGCGTTTAAGGGAACTCAAACTAGTTTGCGTCGGCTGGCACATATTGCGTCGGATCAAATAGTGGCTTCTTTGCTTGGTAAACGCGGCATTGCCGATACAAAGATTGCTTTTGCCAACAACGCCACCAAACATAAAGAAATTTATGTAGTAGACTATGACGGCCAAAACTTGCAAAAATTAACCAAGGATAATTCCATTTCCTTATTGCCGCGCTGGAGCAAGGACGGACGTATCTTCTACACGTCCTATAAGTACCGTAATCCGGATATTTTTGCAATTGACTTGCGGGCCGGTAAAATTTCCCCTATCATCATCAAGAAAGGACTTAGTCTGATCGGGGGGGTTTCCCCAGATGGCAAAGCCCTTGTATTTACAAGCTCCGGCGGTAATAATCCCAGCATTTATATTTACAATCTGGAAACCCAACAAAAAGTACAAATTACCAACAAAACAACAGCGGTTGACGGTTCTCCGTCTTATTCACCGGATGGAAAATATATTACGTTTGTATCCAACCGCGCCGGAAATCCGCAGATTTATGTCATGGAGTTGGCTACCGGGCAAACCCGGCCGCTGACCAAAAAATTTAACTGGTCCGATACTCCGCAATGGTCTCCCACCGGAGAATGGATTGTGTTTTCCGGCCGGGAAAGTGCCTATCATCCCATGGATATTTTTATTGTAGATCTGACGGGTACGCAAATTAAACGCTTAACCAGCGATGCCGGCTCTAATGAAGATCCTACCTGGTCACCGGATGGACGTTTTATAGCGTTTACTACCACGCGCAATGGTAGCCGCCAGCTTTATATGATGGATATGGATGGTAGTGCCCCGCACTTGCTGGCCAACATTAAGGGCGATTCTTTCACCCCGCACTGGAGCTTGTAATAATTTACGGTATAAAATGAAACACCCCGGGTTTTCCCCGGGGTGTTTGGTAGTAACAAATTATTTACATTCATCAAATCCGGTTGCGGCACAATCTCCAAAGGGAAAGGCTTCGCAACAGGCTTGTGTGGCTCCATTTTTTACAAACAAGGTAAACTTATTATTTGTAACCGGGTCCACCACCACGGCACGATAGCCGTCATCATTATAAAAATAAGTGACGCCTTCTTCACGCAGCGGGGTACGTAAACCCCGGCCATCCAGTACAAAATTGGACAGACGGCCGGCCGCATTATTGGCCACTACTTGGGTAGGGCTTAAGGTAAGACGGGAAGTAACCCAACCTGTGCCCAGGGAGAATAATCCCCACAATACACATACCAAGATTAGCCAAAGCCAGCGTGTCTTTGTTTCGGGGAGTTCTTGCCCGGGTTCAAAATCTTTCTTTACCACATAGGTTTCCGCAATCATATCGTGTAGTGCGCGTTTGCGGTTAGTGAATGCGGCCATGATAAACCCAATCTGAAAAAATATCGGTGATAAGATTGACTTGCAAAAGAACCGTGCGGTGGCGCGGCCAAAGCCAATGCGTCCGCCATCCTCGCCGACTACTTTGATTCCCATGATGCGTTTTCCCCAGGTGGACTGTTTGGCACCACTTTCCCAACAGGCAAAATATAACCACGCCAATACCAGTGTTACTAGCTGCCAACTAAAGATGGTTGCTCCTAAAAGGCTAGTCTGGACCGTTGAGCTACTGGGGGTAGCCTGTAGTACAACCGTTTGCAGCGCTACCATGGGGGCAAATACGAACATGGCAGGTAATGATACGATGATTACATCAATAATTAAAGCAATGGCACGTCTAAAAAAACCACTATAAGGCATATTTCCTCCTGATATGAACTTATTGTACCTTATTTACCCGCTTTTGTACGCGGTTTGCGAAAGCACCGACGGCAACGTGCTTGATAGGAATCGGTTGTTCCTACTACTATACGTTTGGTGTCTTTGCTAGTGCGCTGAGTAAAACTGGCAGGATTGCCACACTTAGTGCAGACAGCTAAATTTTTAGTTACAAACTCAGCTTTGGCTAGTAAGGCAGCGGTTACTTCAAAAGGTTCGGCGCGGTAATCTGTATCTAATCCGGCCACAATCACGCGTTTGCCGCGGCGTGCTAACTCATCACATACATCCACAATTCCTTTGTCAAAAAAGTTTACTTCATCAATAGCAATCACGTGTGTGTCCTTTTCAACTAACGGTAAAATTTCACTGGAGTGACGAACACAAGTGGCCGCTACTTTGTTTTGGTTGTGGCTTGTGATGCTGTTAATTCCGTAACGGTTATCAATCGTGGAATTAAATAATTGCACTTTTTGTTTGGCAATAAGTGCAGTGCGTACGCGGCGGATAAGTTCCTCGGTTTTCCCCGAGAACATACATCCGCAAATAACTTCTATCCAGCCTTGTTTGTGGTAAATAAGTGGGTTGGTCATAATTTCCTCTAATTTCGTACGTGCGTGTCATCCATCCAAGGATACCAGTACGTGCTTTGGGCAGTTTGAGAATCTTTATTGCGGCTACCCTGTCCGCATAAAATGTTAAAGCGCATCGCAAAGGACAGGTTGTCGTTGCGGTGGCGCACAGTTGCTTCTATGCGTGCATCATGGAAGGTACGTGAAATGCGTAACAGTTTATTAAAGCTATCAAAGTGGCGTCTGTAGAAGGAGAAATCAATGCCCACATCGGCGGTCCACTTGCTATTTGTAGGGCGATATCCCCACGTGGTAGTAAAGGTAAAACGATCCGCATCGGTTTGGTATTTGGAATCAGGGGATACATAGTCTGCAAAATTATTGAACCCCAACCCTACGGTATGTTGATGAATATTAAAATAGGTTTGGGCAATAAAATTGATATTCTTTTTGGTAAGGTCATATTGGTCCTGTACAAAGCCGTGGAAGAAACCGGAAGGGGACGTATACCCGGTCTCCAAAATGAGGGGTTCTATGCGGTTTTTAAGATGATCCCAGGGGAGCTCCTCCAGATAGCCGGTACGCAAGTTCGTAGTGGTATCGGACAGATTAAATCCGCTTTCAAAACGCACATAAGTTTCCAGAGAGGGACGGAAGTAATGTTTCACGTAAAGGTGATTTTTTTCTATGCCTTTGTCCAAAGAAACATGGTCGGAGGAAAGTGTTCCGGTAGATAAGCGTTTAGTGAATTCATATCCCACATCAGTACTTCCCAGTCCGGAACGTATCTGCAAGTTTGCATCCGTTCCCAAGCGCCCAACCCACGCGTCCTTTTTGTCGTAGGTTTCATCGGAGAAAGTAACGGTTTGATCATAAAACACACGCGGAAGGAGCGTAACATAACGGTTCAAACGCAGGGATTTTTCTGTGGTCCATTTGGCATGCATTTGGCGTTGATAGTCTCCCTCTTCGGGGATTTTGTCTTGATCGTATTGTAAAGTAGAGGTGTTGGCAAAACCTAACTCAAACCGGTTGGCAGTTTTGAGCCAAGGGTCATTGAAGGGAAGCAGGTAAAACTTAACTTCCGGCAACATGCGTTCTTGCGCCATGTATTTTTGTTTACTCCACACAAATAGATCTCTTTGTTGGTAGCTTACACGTAATGTGGAGCGGCGCGTTTGACGAGAGACGGAAAAGTTTGTGTCTTGATCCGGCATGAAGATATAAGGATTGCTGCGGAAGAAAGAATCATAGAAATAAGGATCGGACACCATACGAAATTGTGTCTGAAATTGGTACAGGGCTCCTGTACGGTTGTTAAAGTGATTGGAAGAGTCATACAATTCCCACCAATATCCTCCTTGCAACCCCCAACGTTTGGAATTATTCAAAGAAAAATCTTCATAATCCGCTTTGTCGTCAATAAAATAGAACTCGCCGGTACCGCGTAATTTATTTGAAGGAACGGCCGTTAACTCGCCGCCAATTCCAAGGCCTGATTTCGTGTAATAATCCAAATTAAGTTTGGGTTTTAAGGAAAGGATCTCCGGGAAGGTGGTAGTGGTCAGCAGCCCAAATCCGGTTTTGTTGCTTTGGGTAAATTCAACGTAAGTTGTCCACGGTTTTTGAGAGTTAAGTGAACGCCAAAAAAGAGGCAAATAAAGGATGGGCACGTTATTTAGTCGCAAAATAGCATTGGTGCCAAAAACACGTTGTTTGGGGGAAATGGATAACTTCCCTACGGAAAGTGTATAGTGCGGGTCGGGCTTGTCACAGCAAGTAACAACGGCTTTACGTAAGATCTTTGTCCCGTTCTTGGAAGAAATTTCTTTAGCGGATAATACCCGGAGCGGGGGATAATCAGTTGTCATATGAGTAGCGGAAAAATCTTGCGTGGTATAATTGACGGATATATCTTCCCCGGTTACAACTCCTCCCTTTCCGTCCTCAATTTTGACGGGCCCTTGGGCCTCGATTTGCGTATTTAATTGGTCAAAGGTGATTTTCTCACCGGTAATGGTGCGTGTGTTCCCTTGTATAGTTTTTTGATGGATCTGCACGTTCCCATCCAGCGTAATTTTTTTAGTTTGCGGTTCTACTTCGGCTTTATCGGCAGAAAAATATACAAACGCCTCTTCATCCGGGATGGGCAACACTCGTTCGGCACCCCAAATAGGTGCCCAAGCAAGTAATCCTAAAGAAAGAAGCGTAAGTAGTTGTTTCATTTGCGTGCGTCTTGTTGCGTTCTGTAAATAGCGTACATGGCAGCCCCTACGCCGCCGATATCCGGGTTTTTAGAGGTGCGCAAATTCAATTTTTTAAAGGGAGTTTTAAAGGGTTGTGCATCCAACACTCGTTTGAGCGCCGGCATAAAATAAGCGGAGGCCCCGGATACTCCCCCGGTCAATACGATCGTATCTAAATCTAAAATTAATGCTAAATTAGCAATGCCGATCCCCAGATAGTACCCAGTGTCTTGCCAGATTTGTAAGGCTTGCGGGCATCCTTTTTCCGCGGCCTTTGCCACTAACTCTACCTTAAAGTCCGGTGCCTTGCTTAGCAAATCCGCCAAAATGGAATCCGGGTGATCTACTGTGCTTTGCAACGCACGGCGTTTAATACCAATCGTGCCCACAAAGGCTTCCAAACAACCGCGTGCTCCACAACCGCATAAAGGACCTGTTTGGATATCGGCAATTTTCATGTGACCGATCTCGCCGGCCGTTCCGTGGGAGCCTTGATATAATTCTTTATTAAGGATGAGCCCGCCACCTACTCCCGTCCCTAACGTAACAATCAGCACGTTGGTCCCTTGGCGTTGTAGATCTTTTTCGTACACCCCCCAAGCAGCCAGCGTGGCATCATTTACTACATAGGGGCGAATGGCGGTATATTTTTCTAATTGATCCGCTAAATGCCACTCTTTAACATCTGTAAATTTTAAATTCGGGTTATAGCGTAGTACCCCGTTTTGGGAATCTACATCTCCCGGAGCGCCTACCGCCACAGCCACGCGTTGTTCGGCAAATTCAGTTTTAATTTGATTGATAAAATCCCCAATTTGAGCAATAAATCCTTTGGCCCCTTTGGCATAATCGGTTTCTATTTTTTCTTTACGAAAAATTTCCCCGTGGTCATTCATGACATATAATTTTACAAAGGTACCGCCTATATCTACGCCAATTCCAATCATATTTACTCCTTACTCTTGGGATGTGCCTGATCGTACACGCTTTTTAATTGTTCTAAGGACACGTGCGTGTACACTTGCGTGGTGGATAGACTTTTGTGCCCTAACATTTCTTGCAAACTACGTAAATCGCACCCGTTGCCTAGTAAATGGGTGGCAAAGGAATGCCTTAAACTGTGGGGCGTTACTCGTCGGGCCAGGTGGGAAGCAATCGCTGTATTTTTGAAGATATACGCCAGCCCATCCCCACTTAAAGGTTTTCCGTTTTTATTTAGGAATAAAGCCTCATGCACTTGTGGGTTTTTGCGGGTGGCAAGATAATCTTTAAGCGCTTGCAGAGCAGTTTGCGTAACGGGAACCAAGCGCTCTTTACTCCCTTTCCCAAATACTTTTACAAGCCCGTTAAAAAAATCAATATCACGGATTTTAAGGTTGGTGACTTCACTACGGCGCAATCCACTTGAATACATCAACTCAAACAGTGCTTTATCCCGCGCGGCGAAGTGCTTGCTTTGGGCGGCAGTATCTAATAGGCGGTCTGTTTCCGGCACGGACAAAAATTTGGGCAACAGTTTTTCTTTTTTGGGGGATGGCAACAATTTAAAGGGGTTTTTATCCAAATGCCCTTGGGCCATTAAGTAGTTGGAAAAACTGCGCAAAGTGGCTATTTTGCGTAGCACCGTATTGCGTGCCGGATTTTTGAGTTGCAAATTAGCAATAAACGTACGTAAATTAGTAGGGACAAAGGCTTTCTCTCGGGGAATTTTGCGTGCTTCGCAAAAAGTAGCGAATTTCATCACTACGGTGCGATAGGTACGTAAAGTTTGCGCCGAGAAATTCTTATTTTTTAAGTCGGTTAAAAAAGCCTCTGCCCACTGCTTCATAGGTTATTTCTTCTTTGTATTCGCTTGCTTAATTTGTTCAATTTCTTCCGGAGTTACGGTTACAATGGTGCGGCATTTCGGATAACCGGAACAGCCTAAAAATTCTCCCCGTGCAGAACTGCGTAACACCATGGGCTTGCCGCATTTTTCACATTTACGGTCCGTTACGATAGGGTCGGCCTTTTTAGCGGTTTTCTTTTCGCCATCTAGTGGTTTGGCATTTCTGCATTTTGGGTAACCGGAACAGGCTAAGAATTTGCCATTTCTTCCCATGCGAATCACCATGGGTTTGCCGCATTTTTCACACACTTGATCCGTTTGTTCAGGTTGTGTATTTTGGATTTTATGTCCTTCGGCATCTACGGAATAAGTATTTTTGCATTCTGGATAACCCGAGCAAGCCATAAAGCGGCCCCGGCGGCCGGTTCGGATTACCATGGGTTTGCCGCACTTTTCACAGACTTCATCCGTTTTTTCGGGTTGCACTTTTTCCCCAGTGCTTGTTAAATTGATTTTGCCTTTGCAGGTGGCATCGCTACAAGCCAAATATTCGCCGAACCGACTGCGTTTTTTGAGCATCATTTTGCCACAGATGGGGCATTTTTCGTCAGTTTCCTGAGCGGCCGGGCGTTGCATGCCTTTGTCTGCTTCATCCAATTCCCGTTGGAAATTATCATAAAATTCTGTTAATAATTCTACCCATTTTTGCCCTCCTTCAGCCACTTGGTCTAGCTTTTCTTCTACCCCTGCAGTGTAAGAAAGGTCCATAATTTCTTTAAAGAAATCTTTTAAACTGTCAGTTACCGTAATACCCAAATCGGTAGCTACCAATTTATTGGTTTTGGGTGGCCGGGCAATATATTTACGATCCAAAATTGTTTTAATCGTAGGGGCATACGTAGAAGGGCGGCCAATCCCATGTTTTTCAAGTGTTTTAATTAAACTGGCTTCGTTGTAATAAGGAGGTGGCGTGGTCTTGTGGTCTTTGGTTTTTAAATCCAATAATTTTAGCGTGTCTCCTTCGTTCAAAATCGGCAAAAGCGCGGAGTTACTTTCCTCGCTTGCGTTATTTTCTTCCTCTTCGGGATCCTTATATACAGACAAGTATCCGGGAAATTTGATCGTGCGGCCCGTAGCGCGTAAAATACAATCTTTTTCACTTTTGGCGGCAATATCAATAGATACGGTATTAAATACGGCATCCGCCATTTGGCTGGCCACAAAGCGTAGCCAAATCAGTTCATAAAGTTTGTATTGGTCGGACGTTAAGAAGGCTTTCATATTTTGTGGCGTGCGACGTACATCAGTAGGGTGAATGGCCTCGTGTGCTTCTTGAGCGCCCATTACTTTACTTTTGAAAATATTGGGTTTTGCGGGAACAAATTGTTCTCCATACTTTTGACCGATAAACTTTTTAGTTTGTTCTTGTAAGAGCTTGGAGACATTAAAAGAGTCCGTACGCATGTAAGTAATCAAACCGACTGTTTGCCCTTCCACGTCAATACCTTCGTACAAATGTTGCGCGGTTTGCATGGTTTTTTGAGAAGAAAACCCTAACTTGTTATAGGCATCTTGTTGCAAGGTGCTGGTAATAAAGGGCGGTTTAGGATGTTGTTTTACTTCTTTCTTTTCTACTTTAATAACTGTGTTGGGGCCCTTGCGTAACAAATCAGATAGGGGGGCCAATTTCTCGGGAGAGTCAAAGACCGTAGTTTTTACTTTGTAATCTTCCGCAAAGAGCTTATGGGTTTTGGTCTGTTCTACATTCTTTCCCTTATATTTTGTCACGCGCGCCCAGAACGAAGGGGCCGTTCCTTCTTTTTCAAATTGAGCACCAATCGTCCAGTATTCTTGTTCCTTAAAGGCTGCAATTTCTTTAGCCCGTTCTGCCAATAAGCGTACGGCAACGGATTGCACCCGGCCAGCGGATAAGCCGCGAGTTATTTTTTTCCACAAGAGAGGGGATAATTTATAGCCTACAATGCGGTCCAGTACGCGGCGGGCTTGCTGGGCATTGACCAAGTTTTCATCAATTTTGCGGGCGTGAGCAAAAGATTCTTTAATGGCGGTTGGTGTAATTTCGTGAAAGAAGATACGCTGATAGCGGTCCTTGGGCAATTTTAATAATTCAATTAAGTGCCACGCGATGGCTTCGCCCTCGCGGTCAGGGTCGGTAGCCAGGTAAATTTCAGGTGCGTTTTTGGCCAAGGTGCTCAGCTCGCTAATGAGGCGTTTAGCACGCTCTACCGGCTCGTAAGTAGGGGTAAAGTTATGTTCAATATCTACCCCCATATCGTGTTGGGGCAAATCACGCACGTGTCCAAAGGAGCTACGCACAATAAAATCATTTCCTAAAATTTTACTTATGGTTTTCTGCTTAGTGGGAGACTCCACAATCACTAATTTTTTACCTTTATTTGTGGCCATAATATCACTTCCTTATAAATTTAAAATTTGTTTTTACTATACAACCCGTTCTCACAGGCTAAAAAGCCTTTTACTTCCAAGTTAAATAGAAGTTCGGCGGCTTCGGGTACATCGGCTTCAATAGCTAGGGCAATTTGATCCAAACTTAGTTGCCCGTCGGCTATTACGTGCATCACCTGTTGTTCGCGGGAGGAAAGCTCTTCCTCCGGTTTCGCGGGAGTTTGTGCCGTATGCTCAAAGAAACGGGTATCCAACCCAAAGCGTTGTGCCTGTGGTATATATTCTAAAATATCCGCGACGCAAGTTACAACCCCCGCCCCCTGCGTAAGAAGAGAATTGGGCCCCGCGGATTGAGGGCTATCAATAGGACCGGGAACTGCTAAAACGTCTTTTCCTTGCTCCAAGGCGAGCTTAGCGGTAATGAGCGCGCCCGATTTAATTTCCCCTTCCAACACTACAACAGGTTGCGATAAGGCCGCAATTAAACGGTTTCGGCGCGGAAAATGAAAAGCATTGGGCGGTTTGTTAAACGGAAGCTCACTTAAAATGGCTCCTCCGTGTTCCAAAATGGCTTTTTCCAGAGTGCGGTTTTCGGGCGGATAACAACGGCCAATCCCTGTGCCGATAACGCCTACAGTTGGTTTTTGGGCCCGCACACAGGCCGCGTGACATTCACTATCAATGCCGCGTGCCAAGCCACTTATTACAACAACTCCGGCTTGGGCCAAATCGCCGGCCAGTTTGGTTGCTACGCGCCTACCGTAAGGAGTGATTTTGCGGGTGCCAACAAGTCCTACACAGGCTTGTTCGTCACTAGGCAAGTTTCCCAATACGTAAATGGCAACAGGAGCTTCCTTGCAGTTGCGCAAAGCTTGGGGATATTCTTCATCTTCGGGGAGGTAGATGTGGCCGCCCAGTTTTTCAGTTTTGTCCCATTCTTCCTGGGGGTTAATAGAAAAGGCTTCTTTAAGTAGGTTGGTCGCAGTAGAGGGATTCAAATTGGCCTCGCGGGCCAATGTTTGTGCGTCTTGCTTTAAAATTTCTTGAGCAGAACCGAAAATGTCTAATAGCCGTGCCAACCAATCCGCGCGAAAATACAAAAATGCATTTAAGCGAATACGGGCCAGACGTTCATCGGTACTGATCTGTGGGTTCATAAATCAGCTACCCCTTTACGGTCCAGCGGACGGTATTGCATTACTTCTACCAAGTGTTTCGTTTCAATAGCTTCTTTCCCTTCCAAGTCGGCAATCGTGCGGGCGGTTTTCAAAATTTTATCCAAGCTGCGGGCACTTAAACCAAAGCGCCGCATGGCCGTTTCTAAAATGGTATCTGCTCCAGGGGGGAGATGACAAAATTGTTTAATTTGCGCCGGCGTCATGAAAGCGTTGGCCGTTGTTGTGGTACCCGCAAAGCGCTTCTTTTGAATTTCACGAGCGGCTAATACCCGCTCACGGATTTGTGCGGAAGATTCCCCCTCTTTTTCCTGTTTCCAATCGGTAAATTTTACGGGATTCAAGTTAACGGTTAAATCAATGCGGTCCAATAACGGTCCGGAAATGCGATTTTTGTACCGGTTTACCTGCATGGGGGAACAGGTGCAAGGTTTGAGTGGATTGCCCAGGTTTCCGCAAGGGCACGGATTCATGGCGGCCACCAATGTAAAACGGGCCGGATAAGAAACCGTTTCTTTGGCGCGGGAAATTGTTACTTGCCCATTTTCCAAAGGTTCTCGCAATACTTCCAGTGCACTTCGGGAAAACTCTGCAAATTCATCTAAAAACAGGACTCCATTATGCGCCAGGGACACTTCCCCGGGTTTGGGCGTAGAACCGCCACCAATCAGTGCCACGTTAGAAATAGTATGGTGCGGATCGCGAAAAGGGCGCGTGGTCAGTAGTCGGCTTTTCCCCAAGAGATTACAAATAGAGTAAATTTTGGTAATTTCCAGCGATTCCTCTTCCGTTAAAGGAGGCAAAATCCCCGGGAAACGTTTGGCTAGCATGCTTTTACCGGTACCCGGAAGTCCAATCATCAGCACATTGTGTCCGCCGGCTGCGGCAATTTCAAGTGCACGTTTGGCCAGGGATTGTCCTTTTACCTCATTGAAATCCAGCAACGTTTCCGGATCTTGTTCGGTAGCTGGGATGTAGGCAAGTTGTACCGTTGACGGAGGAATCTTTTCTTCTAAATAATCGGTTAACTCACGCAGCGTATGTGGAGTAATAAAGGGAGCGGAAGAAATTTGCCCTTCTAAAGCGTTAGCGGGGGGGATAACCGCCGTTTTACCTAGATGTTTGCAAGAAATTAACATGGGCAAAACCCCAGCACATGGCCGCAACGAACCATCCAAGGCAAGCTCCCCCAGCACTAGTAAATCTTTAATTTTATCCCGAGCAATGGCCGAGAGTTGTTCGCTGGCGGCTAAGATGCCTAACGCAATTGGCAAATCAAACTGGGTTCCGCTTTTACGTAGTTCAGCCGGGCCCAAATTAACGGTAATACGTTTTAACGGGAAGTCAAAACCGCTATTGCGAATAGCGGCTGTTACGCGTTCTTTACTTTCTTTTACTTCGGCATCTGGCAGCCCCACTACCGCCAAATTAGGCAAACCAGAAGCAATGTCCACTTCTACGGACACGGCAAAGCCTTCAATGCCTTTAATGGTGGCAGCGGTTGCGTTGGCAAGCATGTTAGTTAAAGCTCATTATAACGGCATTAGGCGTAATGCTTACTACCGTGAAATAAATGTTATATTTGCGAATCATTTTAGCTGTTAGTTCTTCCGGCGTGGCAATATTGGCCGAAATATCAAACTGAGCAGCCGAGTTGGCATAACGTACTAAGTTAAAATCTTCAATTTCACGTAATGTGCGCAAAATATCTTGTACCTGCTTTAACCGTTCAATAGTATTAATATTTTTAATTGTTACATTGTAAACCTTTGCAGAATTGATTGCGTCGTTGATAGGTTCCACCAGTTGTTTGGCGGCAGCCTCACAAGCCGCAGAAATAGATTTTTGAGCCGCGATGTTATCCAAAGGATCTAGGCCGCTTTGTTGTTGAGCCCCTTCAGCTACAACTGCGTAATTGTTGGTGGCGTATGCGTTTAATTTGGCGCGGGCACGGTACGATTTGAAAGGCGAAGTGGTTCCCGGTAGCGCGGCTAACGGATTGGATTCTACGTCAGCTACGATGACGAAACGGGCGCCCTCCCCACGGGCTTTATCAATGGTGGGGTTGGGGTTTTCAATATTATTTTGGCTCAAATTATCCCCGTTTACTAGGTTGTAAGGTTGTTCTTTAAGTACGCGGTAGATGGCTTGCTTGCAATCTTGTGTGAGTGAGATTTCTTCTCCAACTGTTTCGCGCGAAGTTACCAAAATGGTTGTTTTTTTGGCGAAAGCATTTTCTTCGGATTGTTTAATGATGGCGCCAATGTCTTTTACAAGGACCATGGCCTTGATTTTAGTGTACCAGTCATCTCCTTTGCGGTATGCTTTTTGCACGTGGGATTTGCGAATGAACCCGGCCGTTTTAGAAACGATTTTATCTTCAACCAGTTGGGCTTGTTCTACCGTAGTGGCTGAGGAAATAAACACCCCGGCTACCTTTTCTACAGCTGCTTTTTGGGCGGCTAGCTCACCATCTTTTTTCATTTGTCGCAGGTTGCGTTCATCATAAGGGACCAGGGATTCTGCGGTTACATATTCACCTTCCCCTTTAGGGCCAATGCGTATAGAAGAGCATGCGCTGGCAAGCGTGAGCGCGCCGAGTAAACAAATCAGTAATTTTTTCATTTATTCTCCTTAGGATCTAAACCGGTTTCTTGCAAATAGTTGCGGCTAAGGCGCATGATCACCGCGCATCCGCCGTCGTCTAAATATTCAGTTTGAATGAGTTCCATACGTTTTAGTAGCCCGGTGGCGGATGTATCTATCGTGCTTCCGGTGGATACGGCGTCCACAATTTGTACGTGAGATTCCAAGTTGGTTCCATACAATACTTCGGTGGCACGTTGATACGCATGCGCGATGGCGGCTTCACGGCTTAGGATGCGCCGCTGAGAATCCGTTTGATGATTAGGATTGGCAGCCCCAAATCCACGAACCCACAGATAGTCTTTATCTAGCAATGTGTCGTTAAAAGAGGGGGCAATCTTCCCTTCTTTGACAGCAGATTTCATTGTTTTTCCACAGGCAAAGAACAAAGTACTACAGATTAGGAAAGCCAGGGTTTTTTTCATAGGTTACCTCATAAGTTCCGATAGAACTTTTACATAAGTGCTAGGCAAGCGGACATCTTCATAATTGATGATGCCGCAGCGGATGAGCATAATCTCCAGCATGTGCGTGAGAATATCATAGAAATTTTCTCGCACGGAAGGATCGCAAGAGTTGGGTTGAGGGCCTAAAATGACCGCCCCCTTTAATTTTTTATTGTCGCAAAGGTTGGCAATTTTGAAGGCCGACGAGATAATGTTTTCCGTAGCGTACGAAGAACGAACCACAATCTCAAAACCACCTTCAATGCCTAGTTCCTTAGCGCGTTGGTCCAATGCATATACCATCCAATTCATCATTTCCGAACAATTTTGCGGATAGAAGAACCCAATGCGGCCCCACTCCCCATTGCCGGACATGTTTAAGGTAGTAATTTCAGCCGGATCTTTGCTTAAAAGAGCACTCGTGTTATCTTCTCCCGTTGTAGCAAGGAGCTTTTCAAAGATTTTAGCTTGTGATTTTTTCTCATCAGTTAGCCCGGGGAAAATTAAGTTTTCCAATACTTTTAAACGGCGAATACTGCGCGTAACCGTTCCCAACGTCATATGGGGGGAACCGAAGAACTCTTCAATTTGCTGGTCTGTGAGATCCACCCCGTTTTCAAAGAGCATCTTTTTAACAATGCGGAAATGAGTTGCCCCCGTGGCGGGTTTTAGCTCGCTGATCCAGCCGGAATCTAACTTAAATTGGATTAACTCTTCCAATTTTTCCAGGCTCTCCGGAGGATATTTGGAGGTAATAACGATTTGCTTTTGCTCCTGCAAAAAACTGTTAAGTAATTTGGAGATATAAGCACGGTTCTGCTCGTTGATGGCCAGCAAGTGTACGTCATCAATCAATAACGTCTGTACCGATTGCATGAATTTTTCAAATTTATCAATATTCCCTTCCATGACGTAGCGTTGTATTCCGCGCGAGAGGCGCACCCCGTTTGTCATGAAGATATGCTCTTGCCCAAATTTTTTGCTAAAAGCATAAGCCAACGCGTTCAAAAAATGCGTTTTTCCGGTACCTGTGCCGCCGTGTAATACCAAGGGGTTATATAATTTACCGGGGTTTTCAATCACAGAGATGGCTGTAGCATGGGCAAAACGATTTACCGACATTACCATATTGCTAAGTGTATAAGTCGGCACAAGAGGAACTTCCAAGGGCCAGTTGTGCTTTTTTAATTCGGAGGTAGGAATTTGAATAGAGTGGTCAATGCTCTTTTGCTTGGAAGCTGCATTATGAGTGGGCGCCACGGTGCTGCGTAAAGGCTTGGCAGCTGAATCCCCGGACATTTTTGAATTGCCGGGTGCCGCAGGTGTATTGCTTTTGCGGCGCAGGCGCAAAATTGTTTTATTAGCTTGCGGAACCTCCGGATTAGGCGGCGTAGGCCGCGGTTGTTTTTTAAGGCGCAGAATTGTTTTCATGTGAGGGGGCTCTTGCTCGGCTTCTGGTTGTTGTGTGAGCGGGGTCCCTTCGCGCAAAGAGCGCGTCTTTTCGTTTTGCCTTTTAATAAATTCTGTGTTAAAGGTCGTCTCTAAGTTGAAAGTTTTGTCTAACTTATCAATTTGTTGACGTACTGTGATTTCGGGCAGATCTTCCAACGGTTGATCTGTTTGGGGGGGAACTGTGTCCTCCAAGAGGTGCTCTTCCTCCGGCAGTGCCTCTGACGAAAATTCGTCCATCATTGTTTTTGGCGGTTCTTGCGCAGCTCCCAATGTGAAAGGAGTGCTAGAGGCAGAAGCGTCCGTATCCGTATGGAGAACGGCCGGGTTATTTTTGTCGTCATTTTGAGGAGGATTTGTATTGTTCATAAAATTAGTATCTTTCTTGGGAAGTCTATCCGTAATCGTTTTTACATCTTCCAAATCTATTATGCTGGTTTGGTCCTTAATTTCATGCTCAAACACATTGAAGGAAGTGGTGTTGGAAGGGCGAGCGTCTTTTATTTTTTTGTCTTTCTCTTCCTGCGTTTGTTGAACCTGTTGGGAATTCTGATTTACGTCCACAAACATATCATACTTTGTCTCGGCGGATAAAATATCTTCTATGGGCATTTTTTCCAAAACCGAGCCTTCCATATCTTTGATCAGCATATCATTATCGCTTATGGAAATGGTGCTGGGTTCTTGGGCATCGGGGGATATTGTTTTCTTTTGGACACTTACCTCGCCTGAATCTTCCGCTGCGGAGCCGGAATCAGAGGCGGGTATAATGGTAGTTTTGTGAATCTCTAAATCGGGAGCTGTGTTCAAATTAACTTGTTTATTAGGAGCTGAAGAACCGGAGGCCGTATCACCAAATACGATATTGCCCGACGCTGTATTATTAAATAACGGGTCGCCCAAGTTTCCGCCGGGGACCAGTTTGTTTATTTGCTTGGTGCGTGCAACGGTTTCTTGTATAGCAACGCGGATTTTTTCGCGCGTGTTGTCATCCATGTCATTGGGTAATGAAAACGCATGCGTAAACGGAGGGGTGGCTGCGTTTGCCTCTTGCACGTACCCCTTTAGTTTTTTGGCCATCAGACGAGCATCAGCTCCCGTTCCGTCCATGAGCAAAGTATAGTGAACGGAACCTGTTTTCTTATCTATCCAGGTATTAATTTCCCAATTTTCAATCATTTGTTTTCAACGATTTGTACCCCGCCGCTTGTACCGATACGAGTGGCCCCCGCGGCAATCATGGCATCCGCATCTGCACGCGAGCGTACCCCACCGGATGCTTTTACTTGCATAGAAGCGGGAATCGCTTTGCGCATCAGTGCAACGTCTTGCACGGTGGCCCCGCCTCCGTTAAACCCTGTGGATGTTTTCACAAAGTCCGCGCCGGCTTTAGCAGCCAGTTCACATGCGGTTACTTTTTCTTCATCCGTTAATTGAGAGGTCTCAATAATTACTTTTAAAATATGTCCTCGGGTAACTTCTCGCACTGCCTGTATATCGGAGAGGACGGTCTGTGTGTCGCCCGATTTTAATGCGCCTATATTGATTACCATATCAACTTCGTCCGCCCCATTTTGAATGGCATCTTTGGCTTCAAAAGCTTTAGCGGCGGCCGTGCTGGCCCCCAAGGCAAACCCTACTACAGTGCACACTTTTACGTCGGTGCCTTGCAAGGCTTTTTTAGCATAAGAAACCCAATAAGGATTTACGCATACACTGCAAAATCCGTATTGACGAGCCTCGTCACACAAGTGCGCAATTTGCGCTTGGGTGGCGGTGGGTTTTAGAAGCGTGTGATCAATATATTTAGCAATATTCATAATTAGTTAAAGTTAATAATACGGGCAAATTTTTCAGCGATGAGCGATTGGCCGCCTACTAAGGCACCATCTACATCGGGTTTGGCCATAATTTCATCTACGTTGGTGTCTTTTACGCTACCGCCGTAAAGAATGCGGGTGGCCTGTGCAAAATCATTCCCGTAAGTTTTAATAAGTTGCGCGCGGATAGCGGCGTGTACTTCTTGCGCTTGTTCCGGGGTCGCGGTCTTGCCGGTGCCGATGGCCCATACGGGTTCATAGGCTATTACCAAACCGTTTAATTGATCCGCGGTAAAACCTTTCAGTCCGTTTTCTAGTTGTGCAGCAATCACATCCAAAGTTTTATTGGCTTCGCGTTCTGCTAAAGTTTCACCTACGCAGAAAATGACCGTTAAGTTATGACGCAAGGCAGCCGCTACTTTTTTATTTAAAATCTCGTCGGTGTCACCGAATACACTGCGGCGCTCACTGTGACCAATCAAAGTATGTGTAGCACCGGCGTCTTTGGCTTGCACCGGGGAGACGGCGCTTGTAAAAGCTCCCTTGTCTTCCCAATGCACATCTTGAGCGGCAATTTTAATTTCGCTTCCTTTGGCGGTATTGGCGGCTGCCGCTAAAGCCGTGTAAGACGGAGCAAGAATGATTTCTACATTGTTTTTGTTGCCGGCTTGTTTAAGCGCGTTGACTAACGCGGTAGCCTCTGCAATAGTATTGTGCATTTTCCAGTTTCCGGCAATAATAGGTGTTCTAGACATAGTATTCCCCTTCCTTAGTAAATATAAATAGGACTCCCGCAAAGCGGGATACTCTCTTCTACATAGTATCAAAAACGGGCAAGAAAGACAATATTCTTGTTGGATTTGCTGGGCCCTTAGGCCTTGGAAATACAGGACTAAATACTCTAAATGTTTTTTAGGAAGCCAGTTTTTTAATCAAACCGTAACATATTGGTGTATTCTTTAAGGCGTTTGTTGATAATGGCCGGGGTTAGGCTGGCCAGCCGCGATACGCTAAACGATTCAATGGTAAACGAGGCCATCACGTTGCCGATCATCATCGCGCGTTTAATGGCGTGAATATTGTTCCAATTTTTGAGGCTTGCTAAATAACCTGTAAAACCGCCCCCGAAAGTGTCGCCAGCACCGGTGGTATCGTGCACATGTTCCAAAATATAGGGAGGTAATTGGGCGATTCCTTTGGCGCTAACAAGCATAGACCCATTAGAACCCAGTTTAATAATCACGTATTTAACCCCTTTGCCGAGTAGCCATTTGCCAGCCTGGATCAAGTTGTACATACCGGTTAACAGGCGGGCTTCGTTTTCGTTCAAAAAGAGGACGTCAATTTGTTTGATGACTTTTAAGAGGGTTTCTTTTTTGGATGAAATCCAATAATTCATTGTGTCACATGCCACCAAACGGGGATGTTTAACTTGTTTTAAAACAGAAAGTTGCAGTTCCGGGTCCATATTGGCTAAAAATACCGCCTTTGCGTTTTGCTGTTCCTTGGACAGAACCGGCTTAAAGTCTTTAAAAACGTTTAGATCGGTAAATTTGGTAAAAGCTGTATTGAAATCTGCGTCGTAGCTGCCGCCCCAATGGAAAGTGAGCCCGTTTTTAACTTCTAAACCGGTCATATTTACGCCACGGTGTAGGAAAGGCTCCCGATATTCTTGTGTGAAATCGGTTCCCACTACGGCTACAATACCCGGTTGGGCAAAATAGCTGGCGCAAATGGAGGCATAGCTGGCGGCACCTCCAAGCACGCGTTCCGCACGCCCATTTGCATTTTCAATAGTGTCAAACGCAACGGAACCAATGACTAATACTTCGTTTTTATTCATACGCATTTAGTCTAAGAAAGTTTGAATTTTGACGTTACTGTTAAAATCGTCCAAAAAAGCTTTCTGGGCGGTTTCCATTTTAGTATCCATTAATGCCACGGTAAAATCTGTTCGGTTGGCATCATAGTCCGTCAGATTGCCATGCTGTGTCTGATAGGCCCATTTTACTTCTTGCGGAGTTAACTTATAAAGGGAATACAGCGTCTGGCGAAAACGGTTGGCTAGTTTATCCCGGCGAAGTTGATTTTCAAATTCGGCTGGAGTAGTGTGCGCGGAAGAACGCAGAGCGTATTCGTATTGCGCTTTATCAAATTTGCCGTCCGGTGCAAACCAGGGGGAAGAATGGATATCGTACGCTACTTCATAATCAGCCACGTGCAGGCCTGCTTTTTGGGCGGCTTGGTTCAAAATTTCTTCGCTTACCATAGAAGATAAAACTTGTTGTTGTAAAAATTTAAGCATATCTTCATCTACTTCTATTCCTTGATTGCGTAGTTGGTTGGCTCGTTGATCTGCCAAGCGGTATAAATCGCGGGAGGAAATTGTTTGGCTGCCCACTTGGGCTGCAGCTAAGCTGGAATTGCTGCGAGAGTAGGCACTTAAACCCAGGTACGCAATACTGCCCAGGAAAAAGACCAGTGTAATAATTAAAATAGATTTTTTGTATTTAATAAAAAATGACATATATTTTACTCCGTAATTAGTTGTTTTCTACCGGCAATACGCCCGGTTTTTCGCCAATGGTACAATGACCATCAATGCTGCTTCCTTCTTCCACAATCATTTTTTGCGCGCGGATGTCTCCGTGGATGGATGCCTTACCGAGCACTTCCAACATTTCGGCACACACATTCCCTTCAATGGTGCCGCCGCAAACTACGATTTCGGCCGTCACATCCCCGACAATCTTACCGCCATCTCCTATGATTACGTGGCGGGCATTATCCACCGATCCTTCCAACGTGCCATCTACCCGCAAGGAACCTTGCACATTGAGTGTTCCTTGAAAGTAGCATTCCGCACTTACTACGGAAAAATGTTCGCCTGAAGAGAAATCAGAATCTTTTTTCAAAAACCCCATGCTTTCCTCCTAAATTATTTAAAATAGTTGCGCGGATTAACGGGTTGTCCGTCTTTCCACACTTCGTAGTGTAAATGCGTTCCAGTAGAATGTCCACTAGAACCCATTGTAGCAATTTTGTCGCCCCGTTTGACTACATCTCCTGCTTTTACTTGAATCCCCGTCGTGTGCGCATACAGGGTTGAGTAGCCAAATCCATGATCTACCAAGATGGCTTGTCCAAAACTGGGTACCCATCCAGCATGACGCACCACCCCATCCGCTGTTACAAAAATAGGGCTGTCCGGTTTCCCGGCGAAGTCTACCCCATTATGTTTTTTGGAGGAGCGCCGTCCAAACGGATCCAAGCGATATCCATAGCCCGAGCTAATCCGAGCATTTGACGGCCGAATAGAAGGTGTTGAGTTTAAGCCTTCTTTTTTGTTGGCAAAGTACCAGGCAATTTCTTGGAAGCTGGCTAAGCGCGCTTGAGCTGATTCTTCCAAATCATCTACATATTTTGCAAAATCTTCCACTTCTAAATCTTTGAAGTCTGTTGCAAAAAGCTCTTTGGCATGTTGGTCGGCTTGCGCTTGAACCTCTGCGAGGCCCTTGGGAAGATTGACATTTTTGCTGCCGGGCATACCTAGCATTTGGCGCATTTGTGTATCGGTAGTACGGGTTAATTCTAAGTATTTGCGGCCGCGTTCTAACTCGTCGGCAATAAGTTGCATTTTCATGCGCATGAAATTATTATCGGTTTTGATGATATTATAATCGTATCCGCGTATAAAAAATAGCAAACCCGCTCCGGTAATTAATAACCAAGTGAGCGCTACCACAAACAATGTGATTCGGCGAAACTTAAACTTAAAGCTAGCTCCTTTGCGGGGCATTACCAGGATGTCCACTCGTTCCCCTAAAAAACTAGCTAGAGTATTGATAAAATTGCTCATCTTTTGTATTCTATCATATATAGACCTGCGAGGGAACTATAATCAAGGAGAAAATATGAAAAAAATACTTATTTTGGTATGTGCTGTTTTGTTTGTAGCGGCTTGTTTCCCTAGGTTACCGGAAGTGGCTACGTTGAATTCGGGCCGCTTTCCTATGGTGACAGAACAAGAAGCGGTGTGGGATGTGGAAAATTATAAAGGAAAACCTGTATTGATTGTATTTATGGGATCTTGGTGCCCGTGGTGTAAAAAGACGATGCCGGCTGTAACCGCGTTACAGCAAAAGTATGCGGACAAGGTTGAAATTGTGGGTGCATTTTTAGATGAAAATATGGAGCCTGTGCTCAATGCCATGCAAGCCAACGGATTTACCGGCAAAGCCGTGTATGATGCCGGAGAGTTAGCCGAAGGGTTAGGAGTGAATGGCTTGCCCCATACTATTTTGTTTAACAAGAAGCATCAAACGATTAAGGTATGGGAAGGTTACCGCCAAGACATGGAAGAAGTAGTCAGTGCCGAAATTGATAAATTGTTAAAATAGCAATTGTTTGTTTGGAAGTCCCCTCGTGGTTTGATGCGAGGGGATTTTTTGATAGCAATCCCAAAAATAAAAACCACCCTCTCGGGTGGTTTCACATTTTACCGGGGAAGGGACTTGAACCCTTAAGCCCGTGCGGGCAATAGTTTTTGAGACTATCCTGTATACCAATTCCAGCACCCCGGCTTAAATCGGATGTATTTATTATACCATATTTTAGGAGCATTTAGGGGAAATTTAGATGGCCACCAAGCAAATATTTAATTTGTTTGCCATTTCAATTACTTTCTCTAAATCCATGACTAGCGTTTTTTCTGCTTCGAAGGCTAAGATACCAAACCTGGCTTTATGCACGTGTTTAAGCGTGGTTTGGCCGATCACGGGCAGATCATAGCGATCGTCTTGATTGGGGCGTGCTACTTTTACTACGGCCACACACGAATCTTTTTCCGCGGACTTCTTATACAGTTCGCCGGCGCGTTCAATGCAACGGTCCGTACCCTCCATCCCTTCTACAGCGATGACCACTTGCTGGCTGACTACGCAGGTTAGGCCAATATCCAGGGCTGCCATTTGCTTAGCAATATGAAACCCATAATCAATTGTTTTCTGTTCCTCTTCAGTAGGCTGGCGTTTTGATAAGACGCCTTTTTTGGGGAAAAATTCTTCCAAAAATAGTGCCGAATTCTGAAATTGGATCCCTTCTTTGGCGCACTCTTCAATTAAACGCGAAAGGATATGCTTGGCCTGCATATTTTTAAGCGAAGCCAAAAAGGCAATACCGCGTTTGTCGGGCATTAAATTTGTGAAAATAGAAGTGTGTTGTACGCGCCCAGCCATGACCACCTTGGTGACAGCATTTTCTTTCAAAAAATCAAGGCCTGCCCCCATCTGCCCTAAGCGAATGGCTTTAAACTCTTTACAATAAGGTTTGTAATCTGCATAATGCGCATTCCCTTTGAGAGCGAGCACCACCACATCGTATCCGCGCTTGCAAGCGTTACGGGCGATATAAATGGGCATGTCACCTTCGCCGGCAATGAGCCCTATGACTTTATTCATCGGTGTCCTCGGCTCTGGATTTGCTGGCGGGGGCTACTCCTCGGGTGGAGGCACGGCAAAAATCAATCATATGTTGCACCTCTTGGGCGTGTGGAGCAGCTTCTAATTCGGCCATGGCTTCTTCCAAGCGTTTGCCGCTTCTAAACATCAGCTTGAAAGCACGCTTAATTTCCAAAATAACTTTGCGGTCCAATCCGGCGCGGCGCAAACCCACAATGTTTAAGCCGATTAATTTGGTACGTTCTCCTTGAGCTATACAATAAGGAGGAATATCCAAATGGACCATTGTCCCGCCGGAGATCATGGTCATGGTGCCGATGCGGGAGAATTGATGAATGCCCACCATGCCTGAAATGACAGCTCTGTCTTCCACGATCACGTGCCCCGCGATGCCGGTGCTGTTGGCTACAATACAATTGTTTCCCATTTGTACATCGTGCGCCAAGTGTGAATTAGCCATCAGGAGGTTGTTGTTCCCCAAGGTAGTGGGTTTGTCCACAAAGGTAGAGCGGTGAATCGTTACACATTCGCGGATTTTATTGCCATTGCCCATCACTACCCGGGTAGGTTCATCTTTATAAGATAAATCTTGCGGTTTGACACCTATAAAACAACTGGCGATAAGTTCATTGTTATCGCCCATGGTAGTGTTTTCAATGACGCAAAACGGACCAATGTGGTTATTCTTGCCAATCTGGACATCTGCGCCGATGACTACATAAGGGCCCACTACGGTAGAGGGGTCAATCTGGGCAGTAGGATCAATAATCGCAGTAGGGTGAATATTAGACATGTTTTTCTCCTAAAATAAAATTGAGTGTTGCTTGTGTACATAATTTGCCGTTGACATAAGCTTCGGCATAGATTTTGGAAATTTTTCCCAATCGGATAATATCAATTGGCATTTGCAAAGTATCCCCGGGCTGAACGATCCCGCGGAATTTGGCGTCTTCAATACTTAAAAATAGCGGGATTTCTCCTTGCTTTTTGGCCACACGGTTCATCATAGCTCCGCCAAATGCTTGGGACATACTCTCAATGACTAAGACGCCCGGCATAACAGGGCTGCCGGGAAAGTGACCTTGGAAGTAGTACTCATCTGCGGTTACGTGACGGATTCCTAAGTATTTTTTGCCATCTTCCAACACGCGTACTTCATCTACTAATAAGAACGGGTCTCTATGTGGAATGGAGGCTTTTATTTGTTCTTGACTAATGACACGCTCAACAGGCAGCGTCAAAAAATCGTGTAAACTATTTCGGGTGCTCATTTGTCCTCCGAATTGGCCAATAACAAACTGGCAAAAATAACATTGTGTTTGTGCCCACCGCATTCACAATGAATTTTTAATGGGGGCAATTTGCGTCCGGTTAAACTAATATCTCCAATCAGGTCTAATAGTTTATGACGTACCGGTTCATCCGGGAAACGGCGTTCGTTAATAAATTTGTCCTTCCCGATGATGACTGCATTTTCCAAATTGCCACCTTTAGCTAAGCCGTGAGCCTTTAAAAATTCCAATTCTTCTTCAAATCCAAAGGTACGGGCTCGGGCAATTTGTTCTATGTAATTTTCCTGCGTAAATTCCAGGCTATATTCACAATGCGCCAAAAGTGGATGCTTGTGACGATATACAAATGTAAAAGTAAGTTTGTCTGCCGGCTCTGCGCTATAGAAGATATTGCCGCACGTATAGGTAATTTTTTGGCGGATGTTCAGGAGGCGCTGTTCGCCGGCAAGCTCTTGGATTCCAGCTTGAAGAAGGGCTTCTACATACACGTCGCTTGCACCATCCGTAACGGGCGGTTCGGGGCCATCCATTTCTACACGCACATCGGTAATTCCCAGTGCGTGCAAGGCTGACATGGCGTGTTCAATGGTCCAAACCTCGGCTGTTTCGTTTTTGAGGTTGGTGCCACGCAAGGTAGAACCTACACTGCTTACATGAGCTACAATGGGCTTAGCATTGGGCAAGTCCGTGCGCAAAAATGTAATACCGTCCTGCGCAGGGAGGAAAGTCATTGTTGTCGGTACCCCTGTGTGTAAGCCAGGGCCACGTACTACGGCGGATTGTTTAAGGGTTTTTCGCATATACTAACGTCCTAATAGCTTTTTGAGACGTTGCCAAAATGAAAGATTTTGGAACGCTTGCATTTCTTTTTGAAATTGTTGAAACTGTTTGTACACGTCGGGCAATTTTCGTAAAATTGCCATTTGCTTAAGGGCCTCCCGTTGGGGCATGGCAGGATATCCAAGGTAGGTTTGGCCTGCGGGGATGGAACTCATTACCCCCGATTGGGCCCCCACTTGTACGCGGTCTCCTACCTTCATATGGCCGGCCAATCCTACTTGTCCTGCTAAGATAACGCCATTTCCAATATCGGTAGTTCCGGCCACACCTACTTGCGCGCAGCAAATAGAACTCATCCCGATATTTACATTGTGGCCGATTTGTACTAAATTGTCAATCTTCGTATTATCGCCTACGGTGGTGCTGGTAATTTTAGCGCGGTCTATACAGGTATTGGATTGAATTTCCACATCGTTTCCAATAACCACATTACCGATTTGCGGGATTTTTTGGTGGCGCCCTTCGTGAAACATAAATCCAAACCCGTCACTGCCGATTTTGGCCCCGGCCTGTAAGATGACATAATCCTTTAGAACACATTGTTCCCGGATAACGACTTGAGGGTAGATGTAGCAATTTTTGCCAATCGTGACTTCTTTACCAATATAGCATTGTGGAAAAATGACGGTATTATCCCCAATGACGGCTCCTTCTTCAATGACGGTATAGGCCCCTACAGATACATTTTGCCCTAATTTGGCTTGCGGATGAATGACGGCGGTGGGGTGAATCCCGGGGGTATGCTTTTGAAATTGAGCATCTACGTATTTCATAAGGAGCACAAAGGCCCATTCAGGGTTCGCCGCATACAGTAGCACTCCTTTAAACGGAAGCGTGGTATCTTTGGCGCTAGCCGGCACAAATATAGCTGAAGCATTTAATTTTTCAAAAAGTTCCGGTTTTTCCAAAGAAGTTACATAGCAAATTCCCCCTTCGTGCGCGTTTTCCAGTGAGCATAGAGCCGTAATTTGAAGATCGGGTTGCGCGCTGGCCTGCGTTTGTGTAATTTGTGTAATTTGCTCAATAGACAAGGGTTTCATAAGCACCTCACTTTCCGCGTTTGCGGTATTTTTTCGCTTTTTTCAAGCGGTTAATAAAATCTTTAGTTACATTGACGGGTTTTTCCCCGTATAGGACTTCGTCTTTTCGTACCACGGCGCCGATGTTGCGTTTTTTGGCAAAGGATTTAATTTCCAAGTAAATATCTTTCAGAATTTCTTTTACTTCTTGTTCTTCCAATTTCAAAATTTCTTCCCGGGTTTGGGCTTTATAATTGTCAATAAAAAACTCGCGTTCTTCAATTGTTTGTTTGTTGGAAGCCATACGTGCTTTGAGGTCTTCCAATTGAGCGGGGGTATTTAAGGGGCTGGCATAAAAAACATCAGTGCCGGCGAAAGTGAGACGGTTTAGTACATTGCCCAGTTCTAATTCGTCTGCATTTTCTGCGGGACGGGGGAATAACTTGTGAGGTTCAACGACAATGCGTTCATAAAAGGGTTTTAGCTGGCGGATCAACCCCGCCAGGCGGTCGTTTTCTTCATGCAACCGTGCAATAAGGTCTTTTGCGTTGGCCACTTCCTCTTCTTTGGATAGAATTTTTTGTCGGATCTGCTCTTTTACCGCTACAGTACGGGGATGTGCATTAAAGGCCTCATCAATGTCCACAAAGGCAACTGTTAAACATTTTTGAGCAGCGGAGCCCCCTGTCTCCTCTTCGGCGGGTTCCGGGTCTTCGTTTTCAAGAGCTTGTTTAACTTCTTGCTGAGCTTGGGCCGGAGCCGGGAGTTGGTCGGGTTTGGGGGCGGTCTCTTGCACTTTGGCCAAAATGGCTGCCACGGCCGCATTTTCTTCGTCAGTAAATGCCATTTCCTGAGCGTTTAGCCCAGTTGCCAAAGACAGCAAACATAAAACCGCTAAAAACCTTTTTTGCATAAACTCCTTACATCATATTTGAGATATTGAAGTAGAAGTGAGATCTGTCTTCTCCGGAGCGGTGATTGAGCCCATATCCCCAATCAATACGGATGGGTAACGACGGAGTAGTTAAGCGCAACCCTACCCCCACGCCGGCCTTGAATTGATTTTCATCCGGTCCCATTGAAAAGTCTAAGTCGTCAAAACGGTTCCAGGAGTTTCCTAAATCAAAGAAGAAGGCGAATTGTGCCATATTGCGTCTGCCTTCGCGGGCCAACGGGAAACGCAATTCCGCATTCATCACATAGTATGTGGTGCCCCCATATTTGGGGCCGATTTCCCCGGCGCGTTCGTAACCGCGGATGGTATCCGCACCGCCTAAGAAGAATTTCTCAAAGGGCGGTACTTCGTCCGTGCGGCCATAAGGGCGGACGGAGCCGATTTTGTTGGATAGTACGAACACAATAGGATAATTGCCGCCGATATTAAGTACGGTATAGTTGAAAATGGAGCGTGCGTTTAAGTACCAAAGGTCCAGATCCCCGCCAACAGGTCCACCCGCCAGAGCTAACCCCAAAGAGTTGCGCCATCCGCGGGTAGGATCCCACATGTTATCACGGGTATCAATGGCAAAATCGGTGCTGATGGTGGAGAGGTTAGTGGTGCCCTTTTCAATACATTCTTCATAGCTCTTACCAGGAGTACATTGATATTGCTGGTCAATATCGTAAATATCAATATGCTCAAACGCATACCCGAACGAAAGTTGATAAATATCGTCGTTAAAACGAGGACCCACCTTGAGGCGGCCCCCAATACGTTTTTCAGTATAGGCTTGGTTTTCCGTTGCAAAGGAACGATAGCGGCGCGTATTGAAAGCATCAATCCCCAGGGAGGTCGGTTTGTCAAATACCCAGGGGGTATACCAACTGACTGTATAATCTAAGATTTCTTTTCCAAATAAAGTGCGGATGGATAAGCGTTGGGCGCGTCCAAACAGGTTTAAGTGATTGAGGGAAACTTCCCCATACAGGCCATCCATTGAACTCATAGCTAACCCGGCCGTAAACATACCCGGTCTGCCTTCTTGAATGTTAAAGTCCAAGTCCACTTTGTTTGGGTCGGCGGTGGGTTGTAAGCCGATCTGTACATCGTTAATAAACCCTAAATTCATAATTTTGGTTTGGCTACGTTTTATCTTGGCGTTGTCATACAGATCCCCGGGATGAATAGTCAGTTCACGTGTGAACACGTATTTTTTAGTGTTTTCGTAGCCGGATACATCCACGTGATCAATGTAAAAAGTATGTCCTTCGGTAATATCAAATTTGATATTTAACAACCCGTTGTGAATATCTTTTACGGGGATTACTTGTGCTTGTAAATACCCTTTGTCGGCATATTGTTCTTGAATCGCAGAGATAGTATCGTCGAAGTCTTTTTGGTTGTAACGTTGGCCGGGACGGAAATAGATTTGTTTATCTAGTTCTTGTTGGGTAAACACGCTATTTCCCTCAAAGCTAATCGCACCAAAATCCACCTGTGGCCCTTCGCTCAGTTCATATGTGAGGGTGGCTTCGGTTTTCGTGTCATTATAGGAAATTTTGGGCTGGGACAGATTGAATTCACTATAGCCTTTGTTTCGGCCGTAGAGCATCATTTTTACCCAATCGCGTTGTAAGTTTTGCGGTTTGAAAACTTTGTGGGGGCGGTTGGAGGCTTTCTTGATGATTTTTTTGAAGGGTAGTTCGGTTTGGACACCATTCGTATTCAAATTGAGGGCGCCTACACGGACTCGTTCGCCTTCGTCTATAATTAGCTTTACGTAGACGACGCCTAATTTTTCATCCTTCTCCAATTCGTAGGCTACTTGAGCATTTACATACCCTTTTTCGGCGTATTTTTCGGTAATGCGGGCTAAATCGCTTTGCAATTTTGCCTCGTTAAAGGGATCTTTAAGCTTGAGGGTCATCGCCTGGGTGATGGCGCCTTTGCCTAGATGTTTGCGGCCCTGATATGTCAAACGGTCAAAAATGGGTTTTTCGGTAACCAGATAAGTGAGCCGGTGACAGGCGTAAGAAGTGCCGGTTTCTTTGTCTTTGCGGGTGCCCGGAATGGGGGTAATGTCAATTTCTACCGAATCAAAACTTCCCAGGGCGGAAATATCCTGCACATCTTCCATGATGGACATTCGCTCATACAATTCGCCCTTTTTGGCGTGAGCCGCTTTTGTAACGGTTCGTTTGCGGATATTTTTGAGCCCATCTACGGAAATATTACAGATCATCCAAGGACCATTTGGGTCCAATTCTTCCGTAGCTTCTTCCGCGCGCGCGTACGAAAAAAAAGAAAATAACAAACCTAAAAATACCACGGCGGACCGTTTTAAAATTGTCATTTCAAACCCCTATTTCATCAAAAAAATCAAAAAGCCCGCACTACGTTAGCACGGGCTCAATTTTGGCACAAAAAGAGACTTATTTAGCGGGTCTTTTAGCAAGACCGCTTTTAATACAACCCGTGCACACGTAGGCCGTTTGGGTTTTACCGTCCAAAACGATTTTCTGTTTTTGCAGGTTGGGTTTAAAACTTCTTTTTGTCCGCAAGTTAGAGTGGCTGTAAGAACCGCCGGAGACGGATGCCTTGCCACATACTGCACATTTATAAGCCATAAGTTTCCTTCCTTAGTAATATAAATTCGCTTAATATTATTCTATAAATTTTGTGTGTAAATGTCTAGTCCTGTTGCACTTTGGGTGGGAAAATTTTACCTGCCAGGATAGACAGAGTTAGCAAGCCCACAATGGTAGCCAAAGAAGCCCAAATCGGGATTTTAACATAGTGTGAGAGTAACATTTTGACTCCCACAAAGAATAAAATAACCGAAATGCCGTATTTTAAATAAGGGAATTTCCCTGCCATGCCAGACAATAGGAAGTATAGCGAACGTAGCCCGATAATGGCAAATATATTAGAAGAATATACCAAGAAGGTGTCTTGGGTAATAGAAAGTACGGCCGGTATAGAGTCCACCGCAAAGATAAGGTCACTCATTTCAATAACGAGTACTGCCGCAAAAAGCGGAGTGGCAAACCATTTTGCCCCTTCCTTGACGAAGAAATTATCCCCATGGTAATCTGTTTTGAGGGGAATGAATTTGCGCATTATTCTAAGTGGGAGTGATTGGCTGGGATCAAACTCGTCATCCTCTTTTTGCAGAAGCATCTTGGCGGCGGTAAAAATCAACAAGACGCCAAAGACATAAATTGTCCACGAAAACAGAGAAATTAACTGCACGCCAACAAAGATGAATACAAATCGCAATGCTACTGCGCCCAAAATGCCCCACAATAATGCTTTGGGTTGTAAATCATGTGGAATGGCAAAATAACTGAAAATGAGAATAAAAACAAACATGTTATCTATGGAAAGCGAATATTCAAGCACATAGCCGGTGTAAAATGCCAGTGCGTGTTGCGCTCCTTCAAACAACCAAATGGCACCTCCGAATACAAGTGCCAGTGTTACCCAAGCGCCTACCATGATGGCGGCTTCTTTAATGGAAACGTGCCCGTGATGTTTATTGAGTACGGTTAAATCAATAAACAAAGCGGCAATAACGGTCACCCAGAAGGCGACCCACAAACCGATTGAAACAGAGGCAGAAACAGGTTCCATAGTCTAGCAAAGAAAAAAGCTGAGGATGGGAATCGAACCCACAACCTACGGTTTACAAAACCGTTGCTCTGCCAGTTGAGCTACCTCAGCATTCCAATTAAAATAACAGAACTATTTTAGCATTTTTTGTCAGTATTCTGCACGTTTTTGCTACAATATCCCTATGAAAAAATATATCTTTTTATTCATTATAGTGGGATTTCCTTTCATAACATTTGCGCAGACCATGTGCCGTGTGCAAGACCAAAAGCCGCTGGAGCTGTTGTCTAAAGAGCTTAAGCGCAGCATGAGAGTGTTTAAAAAACAAAAACCGCCTATTTATTATATCGCATATAATTTAAATGATCTGAATCTTTTGGACATTGAGGTGAGCGAAAACGGAGTGGCGTATAAGGGAGACAGGCATCACTTCGTCTTGCAGGCCCAAGTCCGTGCCGGTAGTCCTCTAATGGATAATACCCGTACCTTGAAAATGGATAATACTAACTATTCTTTGGATACCCTGCAGATGCCCGAAATCGGGAAGGACGGCAAGGCATTTTCAACCACAGTGTGGCGACTAACGGAAAAGGCTGCCGAAGCTGCGCAACAGGATTTCAATCGTGTGCAGGCGGATTCCCAAGCCGCTTCTGAGAGAGCCGACGATTCTCCGGATTTTGTGCTTCCTCAGAAAGAGACATTTTGTGAGGAATATCCTGCGCTTGAATTTGATAAGCAAAAGATTGAACAACTGTTGGTGAAGGCGTCAGATTTGACACGCGGGAAACCATATGTATTGTCCAGTTCTTTTTCGTTTGAAATGCAAAGCGGAAGCCGATATTTTGCTGACTCGGTAGGCACCCAACTAAAAACCCCGGTGCGTTTAGCCCGGTTGTCATATATCTTACGTGGGAAAACTGCCGATGGCGCAAAGATAAATCGTTTTAATGCCTATGATGTGCTCAGCCAAGAGGAACTGCCAACTGAGCAGCAATTAATGGCTGATATTGAACAAAGTTTGCAGGAACTTCAATCTTTGTTAAAAGCACCGGAGGCGGAACCGATCACGGTGCCGGTTATTTTAAAAAACCGTGCGATGGCTGTTTTTGTGCATGAAGTACTGGGGCATCGCGTAGAGGGACATCGTCAAAAAGAGGATTCTTTCGGCAAGACGTTTACAGATAAAGTGGGACAAGAAATTGTGGCCCCGCTGCTTACAATTGTAGATGATGCTACATTACCGTATTTCAATAATATTCCCTTGCGCGGGTTTTATCAATATGATGAAGAAGGGGTCAGGGCGCGCCCCGTTACGCTGGTGGAAAACGGAATTTTAAAAGGGTTTTTGATGAGTTCTAGTCCCATTAAGGGGTTTAATGCTTCCAACGGACACGGGAGAGGAGATGAGGGGTTGCGTCCGGTCGCTCGCATGGCTAATACGCGAGTGACGGCATCGCAAACAGTTCCTTATGACAAATTGGAACAATTGCTTCTTCAGGAGATCAAACGCCAAAATAAACCCTATGGAATTATTATTGAAGATTTGTCGGGCGGATTTACAATGACAGAAACAAGCTCTCCGCAAACTTTCAAATTAACGCCTACATTGGTTTACCGGGTATATCCGGATGGGCGGAAAGAACCAATTCGGGGGGCAGATATTGTGGGCACCCCACTGGCGGCTTTCCGAGAAGTGATCTTTGCAGCGGACGATTATGATGTGTTTAATGGATCATGTCGCGCGGAATCGGAATGGGTACCTGTATCGGGGATTGCTCCTAGCGTATTACTGCGCAAGTTGGAATTTGAAAAAACAGGCAAGTCGGGTTTGCAACCACCCTTGTTACCACCGCCTTTTGGGGAGGCAAAATAAATGAAAAAACTCTTTCTTACATTTTTTTGTTTGTTTTTTGCATTAACGGGTTTTGCTGAAAAATTGCCGGATAATATGTATTTTAAAGCAATGAAAGATGAAATGGACCGCTCACTTAAGAAATTGCGCCGCAAAGGAGTGCCCAACCTTTTTTCTATTACCTATAAGTTGGAAAATTTGCAGTTGGCGCCCACTATTAAAGGATCGTTCGGCAAATTATATCCGCTTTCTACGCGGGATGAAAAATTGTCGGCGTACGTTGTAGTGTCTGTAGGGTCTGCTCAAAAAGACAGCTTGGGTTTTAAACACGGTTCGTATTCGTCCCGATATGCGTATGCGCCGGAATATGAGACAGATATCGCTAAGAGTTACGACGGAATCCGGCAGGCGCTATGGTATTTAACGGATGAGGGATATGTGTTTGCGGCGGACTTATATCAGCAAAAACAAGCGTACGAGCGGACGAAACAACTGGCAGAGAAAAAGAACGCGCCCGATGTGGTTTTGTCCAAGCAGGCCCATTTTGTAGAAGAGATTTCTGCCTTGCCTGATTATGATGAGAAAAAAATAAAAGATTGGGTCAAAGAAGTTTCTGCGCTAGGGAAAGACTATGATTTTTTGGAGCAATTTGTGGTAGAAGTTTCCCCAGTAAAGCGGGATACCTATTATCTAAATAGCTGGGGCGGCTTTTACCAGGTATCTGAACCGGCAGTTCAGGTGCAATTTTTGGCTCAGTTGCGTAATAAAGATGGCTTTAAACAAAGTTACCGAAACGAATTTTGGTTTTCTTCTATTCACGAAGATATGTATACCCAAATGCAAAAAGAAGCAAAGACGTTTTTGGAGGAGTTGGAAGGATTGTATCAGGCCGTTAAACCGGAGGAGTATACGGGGCCGGTCCTCCTACGTCCGCAGGCTGCTGGGAAATTTGTATACAATTTGCTGGGTGAAAATGTCCAGAATATAAAACCACTAATGTCTGCTAATCAACAGGAAGACCCCACTGCGGGCAAATTTCGCAAATTAGGGTTGCGAGTAATGGCCCCGGGGATTACCGTGTATGATAATCCGTTGGCTCGTTACGTACCCAATACTAACATCCCTTTGGGCGGATTTATGCCGGTAGATGATGAGGGGGTGGCTGCCGAAAAACTAACGCTGCTAGAAGGCGGCCATCTACAGCAATTGCCGCGTACTATGCGTCCGCTAGCAGATCAAATTCCCAGTAATGGGCATGCGCGTATGATGCATCGGTCCTTTGCGCGTGAACGGCTCACCAATCTTCAGGTGCAGCCCCACACAACACTCAGCGAGGAAGAATTGGAACAAAAGTTGCTGGAGCGTTGCCGTGAATTGGGGCTTCCCTATGGGTACATCTTATATGATTTTCCCGAGGAAAACGGAGGGGTTGTTTCGCGGGCTATGCGGATATATACAGATAGTGAACGGCGGGAAATGGTATACGGATTGCGTTTGTCCAATTTAACGACCCGAGCATTACGAGATATTATGGCTGCCGGAGAACAAACGCGCAGTATATGGTTAGATACGGACAGCGTGTTTAAGGGGCTTCCTACTCAAAGTATTTCTTCTCCATCCCTATTGGTGGATGAAATAGAGTTTATCCCTACGGATCAAAAACCTGACAAAAAACCATTCGTTCCAAAACCATAATAAAAAAGGCCGCTTTTGCGGCCCTTTTTTATTTCCATTCTTGTAATAATTTGGTGGCTACTTGCCTGGTGAAAGAGGTGTTTTCTATCTCGGCAGCTTTACGCAAATGATTGCGTGCGGCGCTACGTTGATTGAGCTCCCATTCACTCAGTGCCAAAAGGAGCCACCCCAGCGAACTATCAGGGTTTTTTTGTACCAATTTATAAGCAGCACGGGCGGCTTCTTGGTAATATTTAGTTTGGTAGAGAATCGCAATTCTATGCAGTTGTAAATCTGTGCGATCGGGAGCTAAATCCACTGCTGTATTAATGGCGGCCAGTGCATCGTCAAAACGATCTAGCCCTAAAGACGCCTTGGCACTAATTAACCAATAGTCCGGCTGTTGGGCATCTTCTGTCAATGCCATGGTGATATGGATGAATGCCTGTTCAAAATTTCCCTGATTTAAGAAAGTGGAGGCGTATTGGGCCCTGTATTGTGGGGAAGCACTTGGGTTCAATTTGAAGAAATCATCGTAATACTTGCGTGCCTTGGAGAAAAACCCGAAGGTGCGATAATTTTCTGCCTGTCCGGCGAGCGCGTGTAGATTATTGGGTTCTTGTTTTAATACGCGGTCATAGAGAACCTGCGATTTATCAATCAGGCCGGTGCGTTGATAAAGCGAAGCTGCCGAGTTGAGCAGGGGAATATTATGCGGGTGAAATTCTAACGCTTCCAAATAAGTTTCCAGGGCTTTATCCAGTTGATTAAGCTGTTCATAGCTCATCCCGAGTAATCGGTAAGCACGTGCTTCACGGCGTTTTACGTTGCCGGCTTTGTAAATATATTGCGTCAGTTCCTGCACGGCTTCTTCATATTTTTGAGCGTTGTAAGAATCCCGCGCGCGTGCGTACTCTTGTTTGTCTCCAAACGGTGCAAAACCCAGGAACCCCTCTCTAAAGGAGCTGCACCCTCCCAGCAATAGCGCGCACATCATCAAGCATAGGTACTTATTTTTGGAATATGTAGGGTAACGCATAAAGCACAAGATCCTCTTGTAAGGCTCCCAATTTTGAATAGGCTTCTTTAATGCCTACTTCTCCGGCCTGGTGGAGCTTCTTTAATTCCAATGTTTTGGTATCCAGCACGCGGTTAGTCAGTACAAAGTTTGCTTTGCGGGCAGCTTCCTCAATCATGGCAGCCGCGCGTACGTCATTTACACGGTTTACGTAACCTAAAATGCTACTTGGAGTGGTAGAGGAAAAATCAAGCGGGGTGACAGAGGCAATGATGTAATCGGCCCCCATTTGCTGTACAGATTCCGTAGGCAAGTAATCCACGACAGCCCCATCTACCAAGGCACGGTGACGGTATTGGACAGGTTCAAATACGCCGGGTAAATTCATGCTGGCCCGCACAGCGATGGCCAACGGGCCTGAATTAAACAATACGCGTTCTCCGGTTTTTACGTCCATAGCGGAGCAAGAAAACGGGATCGGCATATCTTCAAATTGCATGTCCCCCAGTTGTTCTTCAAAGAATTTAGGGAGATTGGAAGACGTTGGTAATTTGCTTGAAAATAAAAAGCGGAATAAGCCTATGATGTTAAAGTCAGGGGTAATGGTGCTTAAATTAATATGATTGCTATTTTTTTC
>ONOD01000064.1 GCA_900319325.1 uncultured Elusimicrobium sp.
AGAAACGCCAGGGCAAGAACTGCCCCGGGTACTGTCACACTATGTTAGTAAAGTATGTAAGCAATGTCAAGCACTAAAAGGACCTATTTTAGGCCCAGGAAAAGCCCCCTAATGAGGGAGCGTAGAATAGGCTTAACAAAGTGACTTGTGAGGAAGGGCGAAATTGGGTTTGACTGTATGTGCGTGTACTAAAACCGTCCGCCCACCTTAACGCCGATATGGTGGGTGCCGTCATCAATGTTATGGGTGAAGTTTACGCCGATGGGCAGCGGAAAGCGCCACAACCGGTACGTAACTGTTGCACCTACGCCGCTGTGCGGCTGGTAGTGGTTGCCGCCGGAGGTTACGTAAGCAAGCTCATAAAACGGCATCACGCTAAGCAGCCCGGTTTGGTTGCGCAAAATGAAGTAGGTAAAACTTACCCCGCCAGACACGCCGCCTTTACCGCGTTGTTCGCGGTCATACAGTCCCATATCAAAGAGAAGATCGGATGATACAATTTGGTCGCTAAACGGGGCATCCATGGCGCGTTGTGCTTTGGCAAACAGCGCCAGGATGTGGCGTGTTTTAAGCTCCCACAAAAGCCCGCCGCCAAGCGCAAGTTTATTGATGTTGTAATCGCTCCCTGTCCAATGCCCGCCTGTAGTGTAGGAAACCTGTGCCAGTTTGCCCATGCGAACGTGGGGTAAATTGCGCAACGCCTGCGCTTTGTCCGACAAGCCAATCCCCGAGAGCGCCCCCATATTTAAATCCGGGCGGATATCGTCAGCGTATTGAAAGCCGAGGGTCACCTGGGAATGATTGCCGCTGTCAAGCACGCCGTTTTTGTATTGGTAATAATCATACTGCGCAGTGATAAACTCGCTCCACACGCTGGAAAATTTCCGCCGATAGGTAAACGACCAACTGTCGCGCCGGGCACGCACTTTGCTCAAAAGCGCGGAGTCGTGCTTGCCTTTGTCATCGGTGGAAGAAAACACGCCGGGCACCGTGGCCCATCCGTTTTTGTAAAAGCTCTGCTCGTAATTCAAATGCGTGTACGCTGTGTAGAATAAATGATCGCCCAGCGCCACGCCGCCGTGTGTGGAAAATCCGTCCCGGCTGCCGCCCGCAAATACAAAAACACTCTCTCCTTGTTTAAACAGATTTCCGCTGGCGAGTGATAACCCCGCCGCGCGTTTTTTCCCGCTTAGCGCAAACGCCATGGGGAATACGTAGGTGCGGTCGTCCGCTTTGATATGGATATTCACGCCGTGTTCGTGTTCTTTTTCCAAAAATTCCAGTGTTTTGAATACGCGCAGTTTGTGCAGCTCTTCTTGCGCTTTTTGATAAGCCTGCGGGGTGAATAAATCACCGGGCTTTAGGCGAAAACGCTTTTTAAGAGTGTCCTCACTCATGCGTGTTGTTTGAGCCGTAATTTGATGTACTTGGGCGGCGCACACATAAACAGGAAAACAGACAAAAAGAAAGCAGAGTAGTTTTTTCATATTGCCATATTATAAACTTTTGGCGGATATTTCGCGAGCTAAAAAATTAATTACTTATATGTTATAATAGAGCGAGGAGTTTTTATGGCCAGACGCGACAAAATCAATTATTACTTAGACTTAGCTGATATTGTTTCCCAACGGGGAACGTGCTTGCGCCGCCGCTATGGGGCGGTCATCGTTAAAAATGACGAGGTGATTTCCACCGGGTATGCCGGCGCACCGCGCGGACGTAAAAATTGTTGCGACCTAGGTGTGTGCATCCGCCAGCAACTAAACATCCCGCGTGGGGAGCGCTACGAACTGTGCCGCAGTGTGCATGCTGAGGCCAACGCCATCATCAGTGCTTCGCGCGATAAAATGCTAGATGCAACGCTCTATCTTTCCGGGCGCGAAGTATCTACCAACGAATATATCAAAAACTCCAACTCGTGCTCTATGTGCAAGCGCTTAATCATCAACGCCGGGATCAAAAAAGTAATCGTGCGTGACAGTGCCACCGAGTTCCGCGAAGTAAACGTGCAAGATTGGATTGATAACGACGAATCTTTGGCAGGGACCAAAGGATACTAAGTTACGGTTTTATGTGGAGCGTTTTGTTCATTGTTTTGGTGTGTATTGCAATCGCGGTGGCGTTTGGTACCTCGCGTGCAATCCAATTAAGACAAATGGCACGTACCCTGCATTTACGCTATGATGCACAGGTGGAGAATTTACTCACGCCGCTTGCCGCGCAAAAAATCTATTTATTAAATCGGGCGCTTTATCGGTTCAAACAGGTGCTTACTTGGCGCGAACCGCGCGAGTTTATCCGCATCTGTGAAGCTTATGCGTTTGTGCCGGGAGAGCGAATGCCTTCCCAGCACTATACCTTGGCCGCTGCCGAACTTACCGGCGGGACGCTGCCTTCGTTTATTTTGCAACCGCGCACGCAAGGCGATAAAAACGCGGCACATCCGGCCTTACCGGATGAATTGACCGCGCGCTATACATTAAGTGCACCTGACAATTTTCAGTTCCCGGCCGCCGTGCTCGGCATGCTTAAAGCAGGCCCGCTTTGTTACGTGGAAGCATCCCCGTATGCGCTGGTATATCATACGTATCAAACTGTGCCGGTTAGCGAGTTACAACCCATGCGTTTGCGTGTTCAGCAATTGCTGCGGGCGTTGACCTCGTTTGAACCGAAACCTACCACGATGACATTCCGCATGGCTTCCACGCTATCCTTGGCAGAACTGCAGGCCGAGTCTTTACTCAAAATGCACACGCCCTCCCAGCAGACGCCTTCTACGCCCGGCGCAATGCGCTATGTCTATTTGGCGTTTGGCGTGGGGTTTGTGTGTACTATCTTATGGATAGCTCAGCACGTGCTACGTAATCTAGTTGCTAAGTAACTAATTAATTTTTTGCGTTGCCAAAGGGTAACTAAACCGCTACAGTATCTTCCCAATATTAACTAAGGAGGATGCCTATGGGACAGAAAGCCAAAGAATTAGTTACCCGCGCGGGCCTTGATGTGGACGCGCTTATCAAAGACTTAAACAGCGCTTATTGCGATGAATGGTTGGCGTACTATCAGTACTGGATCGGCGCGAAGGTGGCCGAAGGAAAAATGTTCCACCTTATTGCGCAAGAATTGGCCGAACACGCCAGCGAAGAATTGGAGCACGCCGAAAAATTAGCCAAGCGCATTATAGAGCTGGGCGGCACGCCGGCTATCTCACCGGATTTGTGGCTCAAAGACAGCACCTGCGGTTATTTGTCACCGGAAAACCCGGACGCGATGGCCCTGCTCAAACAAAACATTGCAGGCGAGCGCTGCGCCATTGAAGTATATCACAAGCTTTTAGAAGATGTAGCCGGCAAAGACTTGGTGACCGAGCACCTGGTGCGTGAAATTTTGGAAGATGAACTGGAACACGAACAAGATTTAGAGGATTTGCACCGTTCGTGCGACATGAAAGAAAATGCATGCAATACAAAAGCGAAAGCTTGCCGCAAATAAACGGTTTGGGGGAAAAGAGCCGCCCGTTACGGGGCGGCTTTTTGCGTTTAGAAGTAATCCCAGTTACAGCCAATAATAAAATTGACAGGTTGATACACAGATTGGTAGAATAAATCAGTTTAGGCAAATTGGTTTCGCCTTACCTGAGGAGTATTCCATGCGTTGTGCAAACTCGCTGTACGGGAAAGATATCTTAGATATTTCCGCCTTAACGCTTGCGGATATAGAACTAATTTTTCAAACCGCGGGCATCATGAAAAGGCGGCTCAAACAAAAAATCAAAAAGAGCTCGTATCTCAAGGGGAAAGCCATCATTAATTTATTTTGCGAGCCGAGTACCCGAACCAGAACTTCTTTTGAATTAGCCGGCAAATACCTAGGGGCAGATGTTATTAATTTCACAACATCTGCCTCTAGTTTATTAAAAGGGGAAAGTTTTCGCGATACGTTGCTTACCTTGCAATCTATGCACTGCGACGCGGTAGTCTTGCGTCATCCGGTGGAGGGGGCCGCACAGTTTGCCGCACGCACCTTAACCCCCGTGGTGATCAATGCCGGCGACGGCGCGCACGCTCATCCTACGCAAGCGTTACTTGATTTGTTTACGTTGCGCGAAAAGGGCCTTAAACTGAGCGGACTTAAAATGGTGATTGTGGGTGATATATTGCATAGCCGCGTAGCGCGTTCCAACATTGCCTTGTGGAAAAAATACGGCGCGGATATTCATGTGTGCGGGCCGGCCACCCTCCTTGCGCGCGATATTGAAAGCCTGGGCGTTACCGTGCATGAACGCATAGAGGATGCCCTGGAAGGAGCCGCCGTGATCAATGTGCTCCGTATTCAATTAGAGCGTCAGCAAAAGGGAATGTTCCCCTCGGCACGCGAATATGCCCAACTCTTTGAAATGAATGAACAACGTCTCAAATTAGCGCGGCCGGACGCGGTAATTATTCATCCCGGGCCGATTAACCGCGGATTAGAGATCGCGTGGCAAACGGCCTACGGCAATCAAACAGCTATTTTGCAACAAGTGGAAAATGGCGTGGCGGTGCGTATGGCACTTTTGGCGCTGACACTTAACGGAGATTTAGATGAAAATTTTGATTAAGAACGGGCATCTGGTAGACCCGAGCCAATCCTTCAATAAGCAGGCGGATATACTCATAGAAGATGGGCGTATTGCGCAAGTTGCCCCGCAAATTTCTACTCCGTGTGACCGGGTGGTGGAAGCCTCGGGCCTGACGGTTATCCCCGGGTTAATTGATATGCATACGCACCTGCGTGAACCGGGCTATGAAGGGAAAGAAGATATTTTGACCGGCACGCAAGCCGCGGCACACGGCGGGGTCACCACCGTGGCCTGTATGCCAAACACAAAGCCGGTAACCGATACCTCTATTGTGGTGTGTGGCATTAAAGCGCGCGCCGCTCAATGTGCGTTGGCGCACGTGGAAGTAATGGGCGCTATTACGAAAGGGAGCGAAGGAAAAGAACTGGCCGAAATGGGAGATATGGCCGCGCATGGGGCGGTTGCTTTTTCGGATGATGGTCATCAAGTAACGTCCGCGCGCATGTTTTTATTGGCGGCCCAATATGCCAAGAGTTTGCATAAGCCGCTCGTTTCGCACGCAATTGATGAAGAATTAAATACGCAAGGTTTTATGCACGAAGGGGCTATGTCAGCGCAGCTGGGAATCCCGGGTGTTCCTTGCGTGGCGGAAGATATCGCCGTGGCGCGCGATTGCTTAATCGCACAGTATACCGGGGCGCATATTCATATGGCACATATTTCCACCAAAGGCGCGGTAGATATCGTGCGATATTTCAAACAACAGGGCGTACACGTGACAGCGGAAGCCACGGTCCATCATTTGACATTAACAGACCAAGCTTGCGCTAGTTTTAATACGGCCGCTAAGGTGAGTCCGCCGCTGCGCAGTGCCGAGCATGTGCAAGCCGTGCGCGCCGGTTTATTAGACGGAACAATAGATATTATTGTGACCGATCATGCCCCGCACGCACCGGAAGAAAAAGATGTGGAATTTCGCTATGCGCCCAACGGATTTCCGGGGTTGGAAACTTCCCTGGCAGTTTTATTAACCGATTTGTATCACACCGGACTGGTTGATTTGCCGACGTTAATTAACAAAATGTCTTGCGCCCCTGCCAAATTATTTGGGTTGCCGGGGGGAACCCTCAAGCCGGGTGCGCCCGCGGATATTGCACTGGTAGATTTACAGCGTGAGTGGACGGTGAATAGCCAGCATTTCTACACGCGCGGAAAGTTTAGCCCTTTTGAAGGGAAAGCATGCAGAGGCCAAGTAGTAGCTACTATGCTGGCCGGAAAATTTGTGATGGAAAACGGAGAAATTATATGCAACAAAAATTAATGCAGTGTGTCATTTTTTGTGTTGTAAACGGAGGCGTTTTAAATGCCTAAGATTAGCAGCGTACGCAAAGTGTTAGTGATCGGCTCCGGGCCGATTGTAATTGGACAGGCCGCCGAGTTTGACTATGCAGGTACGCAAGCATGCCGCGCACTTAAAGAAGAAGGGCTGGAGGTTGTCCTCGTTAATTCCAATCCGGCTACGATTATGACCGATACCCGCATTGCCGACCGCGTGTATGTAGAGCCGATTACAGTAGACTTTTTGGAGCGCGTGATTCAAAAGGAACGGCCGGATTCTTTGTTGGCCACCTTAGGCGGGCAGATTGGGCTCAATATGGCGATGGCACTGGAAGAAAAAGGAATTTTAGCGGCCTACGGAGTGCGCGTATTGGGGACGCCGTTAAGTGCTATTCGCCGAGGGGAAGACCGGGAATGTTTTAAGCAGACTATGGAAAAAATCGGCCAGCCCGTTCCCGAAAGTGTAATTGTTACACACGCGCAAGAAGCACTTGCCTTTGCAAAACAGATCGGGTATCCGCTGATTATTCGCCCAGCTTATACATTGGGTGGTACCGGGGGCGGT
>ONOD01000127.1 GCA_900319325.1 uncultured Elusimicrobium sp.
TTCAGCGGCTGCCTTAAAGTGCGCAATTAAACCCGAAGGGTTCGGCTTGTTGTAATAGGGTGTAACTACTAAGGCGGCCTCGGGTTTGTAGTGGGCGGCGGTTTTTACGTTTTCTACGGTAGACAAGGTGTCGTTTGTACCGGCACCGATGATAATTTGTACTTTGCCTTTTAAGAGAGGAACGCACGTGTCTAAAATCAGTTTCTTCTCTTTTTCGGTCAGGGTAGGGGTTTCTGCCGTTGTGCCCAAAAGAACTACGCCATGCACGCCTGCGCGAAGTTGTGCATTTACTAATTTAATAAGATGATTGGTATCCAACGAGCCGTCCGATGAAAAAGGGGTAGGTAATGCCGTAAAAACGCCTGTTAACATAGAATCCTCCGTTTGTTCATATTGTACAATTTAATTGCTATAATAAAGTAACTTATTTTTTAGAGGTTTTTATGGAAGAACAAAACAACAACACGCAGGCCCCGGTTGCACAACAACCGGCAGTTTCACCCAAGGCGGACAACCGTACGTGGTGGCAGGGGGCGTTGATAGTTTTATTTTTAATTTCATCTGTTTGTGGGCTTTATCTAACGGTAAAACCTGGGATGAAATGCGAAAAGCAACCCTCTAAAGAGGGCAAAGTGACAACGGCGCTATCCGGCTTATCTTCTAAAGGAGATAAACCCAGTGTGGCGTGGATTAAAGTGCGCGGCGTAATTGCTACGGACAATTCGTCCTCTCCGTTTTCCAGCCAACAAGGGGCGGGTGCTATTGCTAAAAAAGTGCGCGACGCTGGCGAAGATAAAGAGGTAAAAGCAATTGTGCTGGATATTAATTCTCCCGGGGGAACAGTGGCCGCAGTTCAAAATATTTATAGCGAAATTTTGAAGGCCAAAAAGAACGGCAAAAAAGTAGTGGCACTTTTCCGCGATGTGGCTGCCAGCGGGGGCTTTTATATTGCCATGGCTGCCGATAAGATTGTGGCAGAACCGGGCACAATTACCGGCTCGGTAGGGGTTATTATGCAAACCAGCAACATAGAAGGTCTTTTTGATAAAATCGGCGTAAAAATGGTACCGATTACGTCGGGGAAATACAAAGACATCGGTTCCATGTATCGCCCAATGACCGATGCCGAAAAAGCACTTCTTCAAGATATGGTGGACGATACCTATACGCAATTTTTTGCTGCGGTAAAAGCGGGTCGTCCAGAGGTAAGCGAAAGCAATTTAACAGAATATACCGACGGCCGCGTGTTTACTGGGCAGCGTGCTTATAACTTGGGCTTTGTGGATAAATTAGGCGGCGAAGACGAGGCTTTGCAATTGGCGGGCGAGCTTGCCGGAATTAAAGACCCCAAGATTATTTCATCCAAGTCCGATAATTTGCGCGATTTTATTTTCTCGTTTGGTTCATCCGTAGAAAATGCGTCGTTTATCAAGCAATTAGAATCGTTAGCCACGCCTAGCGTAGCGTATTTGTGGGTACATTAATGACACATCTATTGCAAACCTATTTTACCTATATGAAAGATCCCGCCGAGGGCGTGCGTCGGTTGCTCGTTCGTCGTTCCTTTCGCCAAGCGTGCTTGGGATATTTAGTCGCTGCGCTTAGTTGGGTGTTGTTTTTTAACATAGGCGATCAGTTGAGCGTGATGGCAGTATTTTTTAAACTATTTTTTGTGTTTTTGGCAGAAATTACCGCCGGATATTTTATTGCGGCATTATGTGGATTGTTTTTGGACCTGCGCCGCGTAAAAGTGTCGGCAGCACAACTGTTTGTGCTGATCGGTTCGGCGGGGTTTATGAAAGCAATTCTCATTGCATTTGCCCTTATTTCGGCGGCATTTGCACCGCTGCATTTAGGGGTCTTGGCTCCGTTGGCACTCCTGTTTGTATTTGTGCTGCAACTTGTGTATTTAGTAATGGGATTGCGGTACGCGTGGAACGTAGGCACAGCTGAAGCGCTAGGGGGATGGCTGTTTGGTTTTATCCCAGTGTTGGCACTTTTTGGCCTAGTGGGAATTTTCTTCATTTGGTTTTTAGTATTGTTGTTTTAGTATAGCGGTTTTTGTCTCAAAACTTGTATGTACACAAAATGTGCTATACTTAAAAGTAGTATTTAGTTAAATTTTAATCTGTTTTTGGAACCGCCTAAGTAGTACGCGGATAGCTGCTGGGAAACCAGCGGCAAAACTCAACACCAAAGACAGCTGTTTTAGGCGCAAAACGATGGGAAGTCATGAGCCCGTTGCTGATAACAAGACAGATTAGGATGATAGCAAGCCACGGCTGTTGTCAGGGTTAGTTGAGTTAGCTCATGACAACGGCCGTTTTTGTTGGGGTGGGCTCGGGAAAATTAAGGATAGAAAAAATGAAAAATAAATGGATACTAAGTATGTTGATGATCGCGTTGTTGCCGCTAGCGGCTGCAGCGCAAGAGTCGTATTTGGCGCAACCTGGGAACGGGAGCCTGTTTGGCGGGCATAAGGAAGGAACAACAACTGTTTCACAAACAATCAAGCAAGAAAAAACTTCTTACAACTCAGATTACACAACACGTACAAACAATTTCGGGCTTGGTATACACATGGGCTTTGCACAAAACGACCCGAAAGCCATGGAAGACATGGATGACGAGGTCTCCGTTCCTGGAGTATATCATGACTTAAGTGAAAGTCCTGTTGTTTTTGGTTTAGAGGCCCTGTATGAGACCAGTCTTAACGAAGAAGCCAATAAAATCGGCTTCAAAGCAGGGTGGGATCTGTATGGTAGAAACAAATTAGATATTGCCGTGACGGGAACTACAGTTAAGGCAACAGAAACCACAT
>ONOD01000010.1:0-37931 GCA_900319325.1 uncultured Elusimicrobium sp.
GGCAGGAGCCTCTAACTATTCTCGCATTTTTGATTGGAAAAAATTACGTGAAATCGCCGATTCTTGCGGCGCATATTTAGCATGCGATATTGCACATTACGCCGGGCTTGTAGCCGCAGGGGAATATCCTTCCCCTGTGCCGTATGCCGACGTGGTAACAACCACTACTCACAAGACGCTTCGCGGACCGCGCGGCGGGCTTATTTTATGCAAAGAAAGTTTAGCCAAAGCTATTAATTCGGCTGTATTTCCCGGCACACAGGGCGGCCCCCTAATGCATGTAATCGCGGGCAAGGCCGTTTGCTTTGGTGAGGCATTAAAACCGGAATTTAAGGCCTATCAACATCAAATTAAACTAAACGCACAAGCGTTGGCCGAAGAACTTAAAAAGCGCGGGTATCGCTTGGTAGCCGGCGGAACGGATTGCCACGTGATGTGCGTGGATTTACGTAGTAAAAAGATGACCGGCAAAGTAGCCGAAGCCGCGCTGGACAAAGCGGGCATTACTGCCAATAAAAACACAATTCCGTTTGACCCGGAAAAACCGTTTGTAACCAGCGGACTGCGTATTGGAACACCCGCTATCACCACGCGCGGGATGAAGGAAGAAGATATGGCGCAAGTAGCCGCATTTATTGACGATGCGCTCTCACACGCCGAAGACGAAAACCATCTGGCTGAGATTGCCACGCAAGTAAAGGAATTTTTGAAAAAATTTCCGCTCTATCCAGCGTTATAGAAATTACCACGTCAAAAAATATAGCCCGGCCCTAATTGGCCGGGTTCTTTTTGCCTGGGTCTTTTTTCCCCATGGATTTAGGTCTTTTGGTCCTTGTGATGCGTTCATAAAAGCATTATATTATAAGTAATGACACGCAAAAATATATTTTTTCTGATTTTGGTTTTAATTCTGCAAGCGCATCCTGTACATGCCATAAAACCGGCACGTGTTAGAACAATCGTTTTGCGTCGCACGGCAAATGTATCTAGCCAGTCTGCTCGCGCTAATTCCCTTGCCCGATTGAGACTTCTTGGCCTGCAATCCGATAGCCCCTCTTTAATCCATCAGTCCTATCAATCGGCTATTCCAGCCCGTTTATCAAACGCTGTATTTGAGGTTCAAATTTCAAAGACTCCGCGTAATACCGCTTCTGCCTTTGCTCTGGATATAGGGGGCCGAACCATTGGCGTTACAGCTGCGCACGTAATGGAAGCTATCCGCCACAATCCTTTTGCCAAAGTCAAAACAGAAAACGGAGACATTATAGCCCCCATCACGACGTTTCGTATTGGGAATAAAAAAGGGAACGATATCGCTATTTTTGAAATTCCGCAAGAGATTTTACCCCATATTCAAGTATTGTCCCCGGCCCGCGAACTGCCTGCCGTAGGATCGGAAATTCAATCCCCTCGTTTTGTGTGGGGAAAACCCACATTTTTAAAACATGAAGACATTGTGTTTGCCGGGCAACACCGTATCCTGCTACGTAATCAAATTCATCAAGATATAACCGGCGCTTGTGGTTCCCCTATACTGGTTAACGGAAAAGTAGTTGGCGTACATGTAGGTTCCTTCTCTAAACAAGCAATATCTACTATCTCTTGGAATCAACTCCTGCAGGACAATTACATCCTTCCGCAAAATTCTTTTCATGTAGCCTCCCCTATTGAGCATGCCTTTCAATTGGCTGCACAGGAAATAAGTCCCGCCGGGGTTCCGCTTAAAGTATTAGGAAATCCGGTACATTTAATGACTCCGCAAGAATATCTTTCTTCTATTACTCTTTTAAGAAACGGTCACATAGAAAAAACATATTATGCGCACCCGTTTATGAATTTTGATAAGTTGGAAGAATTTTTTGAATTGCAAGAAAACGATGTTTTACGCATTCAAGTTGAAACACCGCCGACAATCACACAACGTGCTCAAACTTGGTTTTACGATGTAAATGTTTCAACAGGAAAAGTTTCTTCCTTCCAACTCAAATAGGGCATAATTTATGAAAAAATTATTCTTATTTCTATTGCTTGGTAATTTATTACTTCCTTCGTATGCACATTTTAAAGGGATAAAGACATCCTTTGAAAGAACCCGCATCGGGAAGGTCGTTATTAAGCGCCCGTCCGTTTCTGATTTATCTCGTCGCGTAAATGAAATTTTTTACAATAAAATTCGTCGCATTTCCACAAACGCCATTGGACCTTCTCACCAATCTCTCGCAAGAGAAACATCCTTTCATACCACTTTCTTGTTACGGTATAATGACCACCCCTTGTTGCCCGTCCGAAAGGAAGCCTCCGGTTTCGCCATTGCACTAAAAGATAAAAACGGAAATGAAAAAATATGGGGCGTAACCGCCGGGCACGTAGCGCGCAACATAAGCACACACAAAAAAGCTCGGAACAGATCCCCCCACATTAGAATACAAACAGACACCGGCGCTTTTGTCGTTGCTCCTATAGAGAAAATTTTTGTTGGTAATCCCGAAGGGATGGACATCGCTCTTTTTGAAATCCCGCAAGAAGCCTTGCCTTATGTAACCGTATTGCAAGCTGCCGAGTATGCCCCTGTTGTTGGAGAAAAAGTTACAATCCAAGGTTTTTTGGCAGAACAAGGGGCCCCTTTTTCTTTAACTGATCAAACAGTTTTATTATCCACTTCTTCTAAAATATTTCTTAAAAAAACACCTTTGGAAGACATGACAGGTTTTTGCGGTTCCCCCGGTTTTACAAATGGACGTGTTTCCATGGTATATATTGGGTTTAACAGCGGCCAAGTATTAGCTCAAAATGCTACTTGGTTTCATAAATTATCCCCTAAAATACAGGCTGCCATGTCGGGCGGTTTGCACTACGCTATCCCTATTAATATTGTGAAATTAATGGCAAAATCTATTGAAGAAACCGGCTCTTTGAATGAAGGCGGGATGATGATGAGAGTATTCGGCCATCCCGTCGTGCTGTTGCACCCCAACGAATCTATTGTTTTTATTGAACAAGTTAGAAACGGAGAAATCATTTCAAAGATTGAGGGCAGCAAATACTCCCCCATTAACCCCGAACAATTAGAATTGTTCTTTGATCTCCAAAAAAACGATATATTGCGTGTTTCACTTGATTCGTTCTCATTGGAACATCCTTTTCCGGCTGTGTCTATAGTTCACGATATAAACGTTTCTACAGGAAAAGTTACAACTACATTTTTATAAAGGACTGCTATAACCTATGAAAAAATTATTCTTATTTCTATTGCTTGGTAATTTGCTACTCCCGCTGGATGCGGGCGGAATTAAACGCCCCGTGCTTAAAACCAGCCATCCTAAAAGTGTTGCTCATGCTTCACGAATCTCCGCACGACGTTTGCAACGAAAGCTCCTTCGCATTCCCCGCCTAACTACCACAACAGAGGCTACCCCCAAAATACAAGCCGGGCATCCTGCATCTTTTACTTTTCAAATACAACGTTTCACGGACTTAGATGCCGAGACGGCCTCCGCCTTTGCCATCCAGTGGCGCGGAAAGCAATGGGGTGTTACAGCGGGGCACGTGATGAAAGCTATTAGCAGATCCCCTCACATAAGAATACAAAATGGGCCCGAATCTTTATTGTTTCCCATTCAAAAATTTTTTATCGGAAATGCCAACAGCAACGGTCTGGACCTGGCTATTTTTGAAATTCCGCAAGAAGCTTCCCCTTTTATAAAAATATTGGAGCCTTCTGCACGCCCTCCCATAACAGGGGAAAAATTGAACATCCCCGGATTTACTGACGGAGATCCTTTCTTTATATCCCAAGAAAAAGTCTTTATGACTACCCCTGCAAAATTATTGCTTCAAAAAACCATGCAAAGAGGACTTCGGGGTTTTTGCGGATCTCCTATTTTAGGGAAAAACAACAAAGTGCAAGCCATATACATCGGGTTTGTAAACAAAGAAATAGTGCCTCAATTAAGATGGATCAGTGATTTACCAACGGAAGTAATTATGAATATGCCTGCTTTCCATATGGCAATCCCCGTGCAAGAGCTGGGCAGAATGGTGGACATGGTGCAGGCCGGTTCCGCTATGAAAGCGGGAACAATGATGTATGCGCTTGGGCATCCGGTTGGCATTTTGCACCCCAATGAATATATTATGTCTGTGGAACTCTTTCGCCAAGGTGAAAAAATAGGGAAAGTTCACAACAACCCGCTGGTGGATCCCAACCGTTTAGAACAATTCTTTGAATTACAGGAAAACGATGTATTACGTATAACGCTCAACCGTCCGCAAACCTATGAAGTGCGGGATGCTTACGTAGCCTATGATATAAATGTGTCCACCGGGGAAGTAACTACACTGACGGAAAAGGATCTGTTTGGCTCTCCGGAAAACCCGATAATCCGATAAGAAAACACTAAAATTTAGTTGGCTAACAACGCTTGGGCGGATTCGTTTCCGTTTTCGGCGGCACGCTCCAACCAAGAACGGCCCAACGCAGCGTTCCTTTTTACGCCGAGCCCTTTGGTATAAATTTGGCCCAGCACATATTGTGCGGAGGCATCATTTTGCTCAGCAGCTTGTTCAAAAAAACGGATAGCCAGCGGCACTGATTTATTTGTCCCCTGCCCTTGCAACAACATAAAACCCGTCATATATTGGCCTTGCGCGTGGCCTTGGGCGGCCGCATTGGAAAACCACGCAAACGCATCTTCAAACCGAGCAGGATTTTCCGTATAGGCAAAAATTCCCATTTGATATTGCGCCGCCGGATTTTTAAGTTCAGCAGCTTTTGCAAATAAATTAGTGGCTAGGGTTTCATCTTTTTCTACCCCTTCGCCTTTAGCGTATTGATCGGCCAATTCATAAGCTGCCTGCGAAAGCTCCTCATTGGAAGCTTCCCACGCTTTTTTGAACCACGTAAACGCGGTATTGTCCTCTCGTAAGATGGGCAATCCGTACCGGTACGCTTGACCAATTTCCAGCTGAGTCTGCGGATCTTTTTCAACAGTTTGCAGGGCTTGCATAAAGCGATTCAAACTGTCATACAAAGTTGGATTCTCTGTGCTTAAAGCGTCCACTTTTGCCTTTGCGGGGCGGGAGTGATTTGCGGCAGCCTGCATGTACCAATAGTATGCTTGCCCGGCGTGTTCAGGGACATTTTTGCCCTGCATATATTGATTGCCCAGTTCATACTGTGCCTCGGGATAATTATTTTGAGCCGCCGCTTGTAAATATGTGAGCGCGGCGGGAATATCCGCTTGCACCCAGTCCCCTTTGCTATAAATTTGAAATAATTGCCACGCCGCTTGTGCAGAACCCCCGGCAGCCGCTTGCTGATACCACTCCAGCGCTTGTTCTTTATTGGGTTTTGTGCCCTGCCCTTGTTCGTAGGCTTGGGCCACGGCCAATGCAGCCCCTTCATCACCGGATTGCGCCAATTTCAAATTCTTAGCAAATGCCCTTTCTTGCGGCGTGCGGTAAAAAGCAAATGTAAACAACCCAACTGTTAATAAAACGCCAATAAATACCTTCAAAAATGTTTTCATAATTACTCCGCAATTAAAAAAGGGAAGCGCTATAAAGCACTTCCCCTCTATTATACTTTTTACGTAATTATTTAGCCATGACAAAGGGCATTTGATCGCCCGCCAGATACGTTGGCATACGCCCATCCCATTTATCAATTGCTTTCAGCTGGGCTTCTACTTGGCGCAGTTTAATCAAATTATCCGAAACTACTTCCCGTTGCAAACGCAAAGATTTTGCCTCCGCTTCCGCTTGCAAAATTTTCTGCTCGGCCTCTTTCTTTACTTTTTCTACCAAGTTGGTAGCGCGTTTAGCTTCTTGTTCGGCAATTTGTTTTTCTTCAACCGCTTTTAAGAATTGTCTGGAAAACTCAAAATTGGTAATGGCAATATCAGAAACAATCACTTCTTTTTCTGCCATTTTTTCTTTCAAAATTTCATTGAGTTCGCGCGCCACTTCTACGCGGTTGGAAATCAAACTGTCGGCCGAATACTTAGCGATTACCGCTTTCGTCCACTCTTCCACCATCGGTTTTAGAATGGTATTGGTATATTCCGGCCCCAGGTTGCGATAAATTGATTCTACCGTGTTCGGCAAAATACGGTGGTTGACGGCCAACGTCAAGCCCACAGTCTGCAAGTCTTTTGAAAAAGCTTCTGTATTAAAAGAATCTTTTTTAATACGCACGGAAAATTTTTCTACCGTATCAATAAACGGCGCTTTAAAGTGAATCCCTTCGCCATAGGCGCCCACTAGTTTACCAAAACGCAGTTTAACGGCTACTGTACCGGCGGACACCGTAAAAAAAGAACTAATAGCCGTTGCTGCCAAAATAATTAACAACACCGGAATAAATACTACCGCCCCGCTTATTTTTGTAGGGGTAACATCTCTCATAAGAACCTCCTCTGTAAGATAATTTATTATATATTTTTATAGTTTTGCTGTCAGTAGCGGCATAAAAAAGCCCGGCCTAATGACCGGGCTTTACAAGTTTGCATGAAACTTATTTGTCAACGACTTCAGCTTCTACCACGTCGTCCTTTGCGCCTGTGGCGTTGGCTTGGGCCTGAGCACCCGCATTAGGTTGAGCACCCGCTGCTTGCGCTCCGGCGGCCGCGCCTTGTTGGGCTTTATACATGGCTTCGCCCAATTTTTGGCTGGCTTGCAAGGCCGCGTCGGTGGCGGATTTGATCCGGGTTGCGTCGTCGGTTTTCAAGGCTTCTTTGAGGTCGCTTAAGGCTTGCTCAATTTTGCCGCGTTCTTCTTGGCTGACTTTATCGCCGTATTCCTTCATGGCTTTTTCAGTCTGGAAGACTACGCTGTCGCCTTGGTTTTTGGCTTCAATGATTTCTTTTTGCTTTTTATCTTCTTCCGCAAATTTTTCAGCCTCTTTGACAAACTTGTCTACTTCGGCATCACTTAATTTGTTGGAAGAAGTAATCGTAATGTGCTGTTCTTTTTGCGTACCTAAGTCTTTGGCGGTTACGTTCAAAATACCGTTCGCGTCAATATCAAAGGTTACTTCAATTTGCGGCACACCGCGCGGGGCCGGCGGGATTCCGTCCAGGTCAAATTTACCCAGCGGCACGTTGTCCTTGGCCATAGGACGTTCACCCTGCAAGACGTTAATGGTTACAGCCGGCTGATTGTCAGAGGCCGTAGAGAACACTTGCGTTTTGCGCACCGGGATGGTGGTGTTGCGTTCAATGAGGCGCGTGCATACACCGCCCAAGGTTTCCAAGCCCAAAGACAAGGGAGTAACGTCTAGCAAGAGCACGTCTTTTACTTCACCCGTTAAAATACCGGCTTGTACGCTAGCACCAATGGCCACACATTCCATTGGGTCAATACCGCGTTCAATCTTTTTACCCACGAGGTCTTCCACGTATTTTTGCACAATCGGCATACGGGTAGGACCACCGACCAAAATAATGCGGTCAATTTGGCTGGTCGTTAAACCGGCGTCGCTTAACGCTTGGTTTACAGATTTGCCGCAGCGTTTTACAATGTCGTCTACCAGGCTTTCCAGTTTTGCGCGAGATAGCGTCATTTCCAAGTGTTTAGCCCCGTCTGCGCCGGCAGTAATATACGGCAAGTTGATATCCGTTTCCATGGTGGTGGAAAGTTCAATTTTTGCTTTTTCGGCCGCATCTTTTAAGCGTTGGGCGGCTTGTTTATCTTTAGACAAATCAATCCCGGTTTGTTTGCGGAAGTCATCGGTCATCCATTTAATGATGGCGTTATCCATATCCGTACCACCCAGTTGGGTGTCGCCAGAGGTGGAAAGCACGTCAAACGTACCTTCTTTGCCCATTTCCATAATGGTTACATCCAGCGTTCCGCCGCCGAGGTCAAAGACCATAATTTTTTGTTCTTTGCCTGTTTTATCAATCCCGAATGCCAAGGCAGCAGCCGTCGGTTCGTTTACCAAGCGCACTACGTCCAATCCGGCAATGCGGCCTGCGTCTTTGGTGGCCTGGCGTTGGTTGTCGTTAAAATACGCCGGCACGGTGATGACGGCTTTTTCTACAGGTTCACCTAAGAAGGCTTCGGCATCTTTTTTTACTTTCTGCAGAACGAAGGCAGACAGTTGTTGCGGGGTAAATTCTTGACCGCGCAAATTAAATTTATAGTTTTCCCCCATTTTGCGTTTGAAGGCGGTTACGGTGCCTTCGGGGTTAGCGATGGCCTGACGGCGGGCAGGTTCACCCACGAGTCTTTGTCCATCTTTGGTAAACGCCACATAAGACGGAAACGCTTTCCCGCCGATGGAACTACCTTCCGCAGACGGGATAATCGTCCCTCTGCCGCCTTCCATCACAGCCGCTGCTGTGTTAGAAGTTCCTAAGTCAATACCAATAATTTTAGCCATAATACTTCTCCTTTCGTTGAAATTTTTAAATTAATTTTCTTCTTTGGCCTGGCCTACTACTACACTAGCCGGGCGCAATACTTGGTCTTGCATCATAAACCCCATTTTCACTTCGTCTATGACAAGGCCGTCTTGTTTTTTATCTGCCGGAATCATCGCTACTACTTCTTGCGTGTCCGGGTTATACGGTTTGCCTTTAACCTCCATTTTGGTAATGCCTTCGGCACGAAAGGCCTTATCCAGTTCTGTTAAAATCATACGCATCCCATCTTGCAAAGCCTGGGCATCTTCCTTGCCAGTTTGCAACTGTTGTTGCTGACGAAGTAATACTTCGTACATCGGGAGCATTTTTAAGGCAAAGTCTTTTTTGCCATAAGCGATCAAGGCTGCTTTTTCACGTTCGGTGCGTTTGCGGTAGTTGTCAAATTCTGCGTATAGACGCACATACTGATCGCGGTAATCGGGTTCCGTTTTTTCAGCCGGGGCCGGTTCTTCACAGGCTACGGTTTCGGCCTGTTCTTGTGCCGGTTGTTGCTCGGTTAATTCTTCGTACCCTTCTTGATGTTTTTTGTTATGTTTACTCATAAATCTTCGTCCTCATCCAGGGGCAGCGCGTTCCAGTGGTTCATAGACGCCTCTAGCAAACTACCAATATAATTCACTAGCGACATCACGCGCGTATATTCCATATGTTTAGGGCCGATGATGCCCAGCATCCCTACGGTTTTATCCCCCACACGGCACGCGGTAGACACAATGCTTAAATTTTTAAGTTCCTTAATGGAATTTTCACTGCCGATAGAAACGCTCATGCGTTTATCACTTTTATCCAGTTCGGCCAGTTTAGCATTGAGCAGCGAAGAAAAACGATCCCGCTCTTCCACTACGCGCATCATTTGTTTCAAATCTTCGTAATCGTCCTCGGTGGTATTTTCCAGGAGGCGTCCAATTCCTTCTACATATAGTTCATCGCCACCGGTTTGCGGGCGCTCCATATCTTTAAGCACCTGGCTGGCTACGTCGGCTACGCCGGCCAGTTCGCGGTGCCCGGAGTGCAAGTATTGCCATAAAATTTGGCGCGCTTCGGCAAGCGTGTGCCCGGCAATTTAGTTTAGCGGGCGAGATTACCTCCGCCATGCGTACCGGCCAATGGCGCACCGCGCCGGATTCAGTTACCAAGACAGTTAGCATCGCCCCAGGGGCCAAGGGAATAAATTCCAAGCGTTGGATACGCTGATCATCCACTTGCGCAGTATACACAAACCCGGCCGCACCGGAAAGCATAGCCAGCAGGCGCGAGGTTTGCACTAACATATTGTTGACCTCGCTCACGCGGGCATCGTATTGTTTCTCAATTTGCTCGCGCTCTTTGGCAGCCATTTTTTGCACGTTGGCCAAATAATCCACATAATAGCGGTAGGCCTTATCCGTAGGGATACGTCCGCCGGATGTATGAGGCTGGTACAAATACCCTTCTTGTTCCAGTTCGGCCATAATATTACGGATAGTAGCGCTGGAAACATCCTTAAGTACCCCATCCGCAATCATTTGGGAACCGACCGGGCGACGGGTTTCCACATATTGTTGGACCACCCAACGCAAGATTTTTTCTTTCCGTGCTTTAGCAACTTCCGGTTTTAAAATACGCATGATGCCAATCTCTCTTAGGTTGATTTATCGTCTAAAAAACAACTTTTATTTTAGCACTCCTAAATCCCACCTGCTAAAATTATAAGTAATTATTTTATTTTTGTCAACCCCCTTTTTAGAGTGCTAATTTTGATTAGTTTGGCTTGTGCGGCAAAAGCGCAATAAAAAACCCCGCCCTAGAGGAAGGACGGGGTTTTGTAACAATAAACCTACTGAAATTACAAGGAATCAATTCCCATAATACCACTCATCCATTTCGCATTTGGTGCGATCTTCATTCCAATAGCAGTATTCGTAATAAATTTCATTCCCGTTCTCCCCAAGGAAAGCTTTTCCCTCCCCATCATTTTGGAGACAACCCGTTCCATCGGGGCTTACGTTGCTACCGCGACAATAGGTATACGTTACCTCAGAACCTAATGAATTATAATTCGACTCATGTATCTCATCATAAGTGGTGCATGTTTTCCCGTCCGCGCCGATGTTATTGCCACTGCAAACTTTGTATGAAGTCTCTTTTCCTGAATCATCATAGCTTCTTTCTTGTATTTCATCGTATTTGGTACAGGATTTTCCATCCGAGCTGATATTGCCGCCACTACATTGCTTGGTGGAAATTACGCGGCCATCAGAATCACGCTCGTATTCGGAAATTCTATCATACCTATTACAGTTTTTGCCATCCGCCGTTAAATTGCTGGTAGTGCAATGTTTGTATGAGGTTTGATTCCCATCGGCGTCAACATCGTAGTCAGTTATATCGTCATATTTATTGCACGACTTTCCATCCGCACTTCTATTAGCACCCGTACATTTTTTATCAGAAATTCTATTCCCTTCTTGATCGTACTCATATTCATAAATATTGGTATATTTACTGCATGTTTGTCCATCCGCGCTCATAGCACTACTAGTGTTACAATATTTATAAGAAGTTTGATTTCCATTCTTATCATAGCTAGACTCGAATATAGAGTCATACCTCCGACAGGATTGCCCATCGGAACTTATAGTATTAGTCCTTTCACATATCTTGTCAGAAATTGTATGCCCATCTTCATCATACGTATATTCACGAATAAATCCGTACCTATCACAACTTTTCCCGTCGGCGCTGATTGTTCTACAATTTCTATATGTCTTATTCCCATCTTCGTCATATATATAGTCAGACATAATGCTATATCTTTGGCAACTTTTCCCGTCGGCGGCAACTTGGCCACAATTCCTATATGCGCTTTCGCGGCCCAACGAATCATAGTCTCTTTCTATAATGTTTTCATATCTGGCACAGCTTTGTCCGTCAGCACTGATATTAGCACCAGAACATGTTGTATAAAGAGTTGTCTTCCCAAAAGAGTTATAAACATATTCGGCTATATGATCATATTTATCACAGGATGTTCCATCCCCACTTTTATTCTTTTCGTTGCATTCTTTATAGGAAAGAGTTTTCCCGTCCGAATCATAATTATATTCACGGCATCCATTTGGTGAACAAGATATTCTTTTTATTTCCTTATTATTTTCATCGGTTACCACGCTCACACAATAGTCACGTTCGCTATTGATGCTGAAACATACTTGTTTTGTTTTGGCATGCGTTGCGGGATCTTCTGTAATATTGCAAGTCGCCCCCATTTCTAATGCTTTGTCACAATTTGGCCCGTTTAACGCGGCCAGTTGCGTAGGCGTTAATCCTTTTCCCGCCCCTTCTAGTACAAATGTGTTGTATCCTGGTGTAATCACTTCGCCCAATTCTTTTACTGCATGAAACGCCGTGCGGCACAACCAATCCGCTTGGGCGTCTTCCAGGCGGGCTTCGCAATGGACTTCCCCGGGAAATTGCGCGCTATGTTTTTGATACATAATAAGATTGTTTTTGCCGTTCAAATCACTACGGGTGGCAAAGGTATAGGCGTAATCAAGGTCGTTGCTTACATTCAAGGTCATATCGTTATTGCTTTCGGTGGTTACGTCCAAATCGCTAATAACGGGCGCATAGCCGCTGTGCGTCATATAATACGCTTCGTTCCCATCGCGAATAGCTTTGGTGGTGGGCATCAAACTGCTAAAACGGCTCTTGAGTACTGCTTTTTGGTATTGCGGAACCGCCACAGCGGCCAAAACACCAATGATCAAAACAACTACCAAAAGTTCAATTAACGTGAACCCGCCTTGCCAACCTTTATAACTATATTTGTTCATAGTGAAAATCTCCTGTTTATAAAAAAGAACACCCTCTTCATTATAACAAAAAATTAATTCAAAATAGGTCTTTTGGCCCAGACCTTTGGGTCTAAAGACCCTCGCGCCACGTATGTGTAAATTCTAAAATAAAGGTATGAAAAAAATTATTTTTGTTTTTCTATTGGTCGCTGGTTTTTTTGTGAATGTTTCACACGCGCAAATATACAAAGGGCTTGTTAGAGGGGCCCGCTCCCGATTAAACAGATTACATCACGCTATTGTAAAACCTGTAGGGGTTACCCCATGGCAAGTGGAACGTGCCGTCGTCCGCGCGGGGAAAGAGGCGCCGGCTGCACTTACTGTTCAAAGAGCCGCTAAAGCCATGATCCCGTTGAGGGATCGGCACCGCCTGGGACGATACTTCAACGTGAAAGCGACCGCCTTTATCATAGAAGAAACATACCAAGGGAAAAAATATATTTGGGGGGTAACGGCTACTCACTATCGCTATAAAAAGCCCGCTATTCCCGTAAAGCGTTTTTCTTATGAACCCACCCCGTTTGTAGCACAGGGCCATCTGCGTGCAAATGATGTATCCATTTTCCGTATTCCGGAAAGCTTGGCCGGGCAATTTGAGCCCTTAAAATTAGCACCGCACTCACCCGAGGTAGGCGAACGGTTGTTTTCGCTCTCCTTTTTTGATAATCATTTTCAATACACGCCCGGACGCAAAGTGTTGCAAAAAACTCCGTTGCGGTTTACCACTTCCTTAAGAGCAGATATGGAAATTGAACGGGAAGGAGAATGCGGCTCCCCTTTAATCAATCAACAAGGGGAAGTGGCGGGCATGGTGGTAGGGGCATCGTATAATCGTCAAATTGGGTATGCCGTGCCGGTAGATCAGATTCACCAAATTTTACGTGCCTATCACGAACGAGAATTTGCCTCGTTGCCGGTTCGCGTAAATGGAAAAGAACTTTTCAAACTTGATGTTACCGAGGCTATCACGGATATAACTATAAAATATAAAGATGGTTCCATACTGACGCAAAACACCTATCACAAAGAAAATTTGTTGGATTATGAACACTTGGAAACCTTTATGGATCTATCGCAGGCCACGGAACTGCGGCTAACAATTAACACAAGGCCCTTTCAAACGGAAAATGCCGGGTTTAATATCTTTAACCGAGAAATCATTTACAACCTGCAAACGCAGCAAATGTCCACAAAATTGCTTCCTTGATCTACGGAAAAAGATACAATATAGGTATGCAGTTTATTGATTCGCATGCCCATTTAACTGACCCGGCCTTTGATCAAGACCGGGATGTTCTCATTAGCCAAACATTACCCGGTGCGCATATTATAAAAAGTGTGGAGATCGGCTGTGCTCCCGATGAATGGCAACTTTCTTTGGCCTTAGCACAAAAATACCCCTCTATGATTGTACCCGTGTTAGGGGTCCATCCGGAATATGCTAAAAAATTTACCCCGGCACACACACAATCTTTCCAAAAATTCTTACAAGATCCGCGTGTGGCCGCTGTGGGCGAAATCGGCCTGGATTATACCTGTTTAGAAGAAGCAGATAAACAAATACAACAAGCTCTTTTTAACCAAATGATTTCTTTTGCGGACGGGGCCAAACTGCCGCTTGTGCTACACGTACGCCGCCAAGCTGAAGATTATACCGTGTATAATGATACCTTTTCCATCCTTAAACACCAATGGAAACAGCAAGTGCCCCGCCCGTATACCGGCGTGTTGCATTGTTTTTGTGCCCGCTACGAAGAGGCAAAAAAAGCATTAGATATGGGACTCTTGTTAGGAATTAACGGATGTTTTACCTACAAGAAAAATGAATACATCCGCGAAGCTGTCAAAAAAGCAGGGGCCGACAAAATTATTTTAGAAACGGATTGCCCGTATCTTTCCCCACAAGGCAAACGCGGCACCCGAAACGACCCTTCCAACGTCCCGCTTATCGCACAGTTTGTGGCGGATTATTTAAATATGCCCGTTGAAAAATTGGCAGAAAAAACAACCAAACAAACAAATTTATTGTATGGACTATCTTAAAATTTGTTATAGTGTGCAGAGGAGATTTTATGAAGAAAACAATTTTATCCATTCTTTCTATCCTATTAGTACTGGCGGGATGTACATCTAAAGAACAAAATGAAAAAATCCGCGCTTATTGGCAAGAGCAAGCAGGCTCTTTAGTGCTTCGCGGTTTAGCTATGCGCCCAACGCAAGCCATAAACCCTTTACAAGGCAAAATGCCCCCGGTGGATGCAAACGGCAACCCCCTATTCACGCCGCAAGAACAAACCGAAACTCAAGATCCGCAAATGCCCAAACCCGAGGATGCTACCCAAACGCAAACGGCCCCCAAGCGGGAACCTATCAAAGCCGTGCTCTTTGTTCATTCTGACTCTCCTGTATGCAAACAATTAAAAGCAGACCAATGGGATACTTCTTTTCAACAAACCTACCAAGGGAAAGTAACCTTGGTGCAATATGATATGAAAAATCCCGCCAGCAAGACCGCCTTGCAAGAGAAAATGAAAAAGCATAAACTCTCTTCCGTTCCAACACCTGCTCTGTTTATAGGTAATCACGTGCTAACTAATTATCCCTTCCAAGGGGTAGATAAGGCTGTTCAAGAAGCTTTAATGGCACCTGCCACTCTCACACGCACGGCAAACCGGCAAGGCAAAAAACAATCTTCACAATATATGGAAATCGTCATGGAAAAGCCCGTCAAAGAAACCGTGAATACCAAAGCATCCGCCAAGGACCGTAAAGCCATGGAAACCGCTTTTGCCACAGTACAGGCCGACAACCAAAAAACACTGAGCGATATTGAAATGATGTTTGGCGCCAGCACCCGTGCACAGGCGGTCAGCATCATCAACGAAAACGAACGTTTATTGAAAAACAAAATGGGTACCAGCGCTACGTACAAGGCTTATTTATCCGCACAAGCACGTATACTCAAAGCGCAAGAGCAACAACTCAATGAATTAATGCAACGCAACGCGCGCAATATTCGGTCTATTTAAGTAAAAGATCCAACAAAAAGCCCCTCTTCACGAGGGGCTTTTCACTTACTAAAACACGCTTAAGCGGCTTTTTTTGCGGTATCAACGAGGGCTTTAAAAGAAGCCGGGTCTTTGATCGCCATTTCGCTTAACATCTTGCGGTTGAGCGTGATGTTTGCTTTGGTTAAGCCGTTAATGAATTTAGAGTAAGACAATCCTTCTTCACGTACCGCGGCGTTAATGCGGGTGATCCACATTTGGCGATAGGTGGTTTTTTTGTCTTTGCGGTCTACATAAGCATGTACGCCGGATTTACCCAACTGTTGGGTAGCCATGCGTAAACGGCGGGATTTATCCCCGTAGTAGCCGCTGGCAGCTTTCAATACTTTTTTCTTTCTTGCGTGTCTGGGAACGCTGAATTTAATTCTCATGTTTCAACCTCTTATTTGGCCATCGGCAAATACTTGGCTAAGATTTTGCCTTTGTTGGACTCAGGCGTGATTACACCGGTATGGCGCATATCATGCTTGCGTGAGGCAGAAACAGGCGTTAGCAAGTGTTTTCTGCCGGCTTTTCTGTGGGTGAATTTACCCGTAGCGGTTTTGCGGAAACGCTTTTTACCGCCAGCGTGGTTTTTTAATTTTGGCATTTAATATACCTCTTGTTTAATTAGCTCTTATTTATCCTACCTGCGGCAGGAGCCGGTCCGCCCCGAACGCAGTCACTGCAAAAAGAGCCTAAAAATCTGTTATTTAGGGATGAATGTTAAAAACATTCTGTTTCCCAAGGATTGCATTTTGCCGTCCACGGTGGCAATTTCTTCCATCCGTTTGGCGGTATTGTTCAAAATTTCAATCCCAATATCTTTGTGCTGATTTTCACGTCCGTGAAACACCACCACAAAGCGCACCTGATTTTTCTTACGTAAAAACTCTTCAATCTGGCGCATGCGTACTTCCAAATCGTGCGGCGCAATGTGCGATTTAATGCGCAGCTCTTTCATCGTCACTTTGGCCTGTTTCTTTTTCGCCTCGCTGGCTTTTTTCCCCTGTTCGTAGACATATTTGTTATAGTCTAAGATTTTGCAAACAGGCGGGTTGGCGTTGGGGGAAATTTCCACCAAATCCAACTCTTGCTCTTTAGCTAAGCTGACGGCTTGCGTGAGAGGCAAAACACCAATCATAGATCCGTCAGAGTTAATCACGCGCACTTCTTCTGCGCGGATGTTCATATTTCTAGGGTAGAGATCTTTTTTGTATTCTCTTCTTCTATCAAATCTAGCCATTTAATTATTCTGCGAAAAAAATTGCCCCTTTTTGGGACAATTTCATTATATCACTTTAGCAATACACGTGTCAATGCAAAACTAGGCCTTGTCCGGCCCGGCTGTATAGAGCACATTTCCGTCCTGTGCCAACTTCCAACCTTGAATTTTGTCATACGACAATTGCCACGTGTTATACGGATCGGTCCAGGTGGGATCGCCAGGCGTGGTTTTCAAAGTAAGCGTTATACTATCCGCCTGTCCGGGCAAAAAAACCTCGGCATGTTGCCAATTGGCGGAACGCACAACATACGCCGGCAATGCGGGGGTGCCCAATACCACTGTAGGAGCCAGGGCGGTGGCTTCTTCCCATAGGCGGATGCAATCTTGACGCACCACGCTATAGGTATACCCGGCAGAAGCAATACAGCCATGAGCATCACGGTCGTTGCCGACCAGTGGCTCGGTGGTTTTCTCTCCTACTCCCGACTCGCCGGAAGCAGGGTTAAACGGAACATATACTACGACCAATACCCCAAGTAAAATGATCGCAGCCAGAAGCAATAATAATTTTTTCATAATTTCATTATAACAAGATTTGACCCCCCGAAGGGGGTCTTTTTTGCATTAGATTAATTTTCAAAAGCCGGTTGAATATTTTTTACATTTCCGCTGCGCGTCAATACGGGACGCCCATGATACACAATATCCCCTTTGCCCAGCGCTTCGGCTTTCAAGGTTTGTGCGGCAAACACTTCTACTTCGCCCGAGCCATTTACCTGCACATGCGCTTGATTCGCACGCAAATCCGCCGCGTCTATTTCTTTGGAACCATTATTAACGAGTTGCGCATCTTGTGCAAACCCGGAAAATTCCATTTTTGCCTTATCAAATTGGGCGGCCTCCAATTTTTTCACCTGCAGATGTTCCAGGTCAATTTCCGCCTTGTTGGTAGCTTGTGCCCGCACTAAATCCGCCTTAAACCAATCCCCGGTAACATAAGCTTCATCTCCGGCCGAAATGTTTACTTGGGACGTTTCAAAAGCGCTGCGCACACGCACGCGGCCCTTTCCGCGCACGGTAATGGATTGCACGTGCGGGATGCCAATGGTCACATGCAGGGAATGACTTCCTTTGATGTGTATCGGGCGCTTAAAATCAATAACTAGCGTGCTATCTTCCACGCGAATATCCGCCAGTTCTACCAAGTTGCTTTTTCCGCTAACAGAAACACTTTGTGTGTCCCGTTGCCAGAGCTCCACTTGTACATCCCCGCGCACATCTACCGAGGTAAACGGCATTAAATGCGTGAGCTTGTTGGAAATATACCTCCCTTCGCCACGCACGGTTTCAGCCTGCGCTACAGTGGCCAAGAATACCCCTAGCGCCGCAAAGGCCAACAATACAATTATTTTTTTGATCATATACTCCTCCTTGTGGTGTAGGTAGCAATATCCTAACAAAGCACCCGGCGTTTGCAAAGCTGAAAAATTAATTAGTTGGGCAATTCTCTTCGTGCATACGGTGCATAAATTTGCTAGAATAAAAATAGCTTACTCATCAATTTGTAAGGGGGCTTATGAGCAATCGCAGACAAGCACGCGAATGTGCCTTGCAATCATTGTACTACGCCGATAGCGCCAACTTGGCGCCGGAAGTAACCGCCAAATACATGGCTCAATTCAAGGGCGAACTGGCCGAATGTTTTCCATTTTGTGAAGACTTGGTACACGGTACCGCCAATAACCTGGAAAAAATTGACCGGATTGTTTCCGCGTATGCCAAAAATTGGACGATTGCCCGTATGTCTGCCGTAGACCGCTCCATTTTGCGCATGGCTACGTACGAAATGCTTTTCAGCCCGGACAAAACCCCCGTCCCCGCTATTATAGATGAAGCCATTGAACTTGCCAAAAAATTTTCCACCGAAAATTCCAGCAAGTTTATTAACGGCTTATTAGATCAACTGAAAAAAGAACGCAAAAAATAGGGGTTGTTATGCACCCGAAAGAAGAAATTGAACAACTTAAAAAGTTAATCAATTACCATAACAATTTGTATTACAATTTAGACAACCCCATCTTGTCGGACACACAGTATGACGAGCTTTATAAAAAGCTTAAAGATTTAGAAGACGCTTATCCGCAGTTTCGCACTAAAAATTCCCCTACTCAGCGCGTGGGGGGTAAAGCCAGCAAAGCCTTTAGCGAAGTAACACACGCCGTGCCGATGATGTCGCTGGATAACTCTTACTCGGCCGATGACATCCGCTCCTGGCATGAGCGCACCGCCAAGCAATTACAACGTAGCGATTTTGAAATGGTCCTGGAAGCCAAGATTGACGGGGTCTCGTGTTCGCTTACCTACGAAAACGGACGGTTGATTCGCGCAGCAAGCCGTGGAGACGGCAAAGTAGGTGAAGACATTACCGCCAACGTACGCACAATCAAAAGCATTCCTCATGTACTTAGCGGCAACGCTCCGCAAGGGCTTTTGGAGGTGCGCGGCGAAGTGTATTTGGACAAAAAAGATTTAGATGCCTTAAACAAAATTCAACAAACAAAAAAAGAAAACATCTTTGCCAATACGCGCAACGCGGCAGCCGGATTTTTACGTCATAAAAATACGGAGATTGTAGCGGCGCGTCCTCTGAAATTTTTTGCTCATTCGTTTGGTGTAGGAAACATAGCTGCGGATTCGTTCAGCGGATTTATTGATCTGTGCAAAAGCTGGGGTTTTACGGTAGGGCCTGTACGCACTAAAACCAACAACATTGAAGATATCATTTCGTTCTACAATAAGTTTAGCGAGTCCCGCCACCAACTTCCGTTTGATGTTGATGGTCTAGTTGTGAAAGTAAATTCATTTCAAGCGCAAAAGATTTTAGGTACTACCGCTAAAAGCCCGCGTTGGGCTATTGCTTTTAAATATCCGGCCCCGCAAGCTACCACACGATTAAACCATGTGATTTTTTCTGTAGGCCGCTCCGGGATTATTACCCCGGTGGCGGAATTGGAACCCGTCACGGTAGGCGGCGTTACTATTGCCAATGCCACGTTACACAACTTTGATGAAATCAAACGGTTGGGCGTACGAATCGGAGATAGCGTAATCGTGGAACGCGCCGGCGAAGTAATCCCCAAAATTGTAAAAGTAGTAGAACAAAAAGGAACACAAGATATTCTCCCCCCCACGGTTTGCCCGGTATGTGGCGGTAAGGTGTATAAAGAAAATGAGGAAGTGGGATACTACTGCGTAAATCCGGCCTGCCCGGCACAACTGCGCGCACGGTTACTTCATTTTGCTTCACGCGATGCCATGGATATTGACGGCTTGGGTGACGTCATCATGGATCAGCTTTTAGAACGCAAATTTGTAGCTGACTTTGCCGACATTTATAAACTTACGTTTTTTCACGTACTTAATTTAGAAAATTTTAAAGATAAAAAAGCGCAAAACCTATTAGACTCCATTGAAGAGAGTAAACACAGGCCGCTCTCTAAACTCTTGTTTGCGTTGGGGATTCCGTTTGTGGGTGAAAAAACCGCCGAAATTTTAGCCGATCATTTTCACACATTGGATGCGCTTAAAAATGCCACGTTGGAAGAATTGCAAGCCATCCGCGAAATAGGCGAGACGGTTTCCCAAAGCGTGTATGATTTTTTCCGCGACGGAAAAGTATGCGCACAAATTGAACTCTTGCGCCAAGAAGGACTCAATTTTACACAACCTAAAAAAGCGCTTTCCAGCCATGTATTAGAAGGCAAAACGATTGTGTTCACCGGCGAACTTACCACGTTAAAACGCAACGAGGCCGAGCAATTGGCTAAAGAGTACGGCGGCTACGCCAGCGGGAGTGTTTCCAAAAAAACGTCGTTTGTAGTAGCGGGTGAAAACGCCGGCACCAAGTTGCGTAAAGCAAAAGAGCTAGGCATTCCTGTTATTACCGAACAAGAATTTTTAAAAATGATTGGAAGATAACAAAAACTCCCTACATTCAACGCGGGGAGTTTTTAAATTTTTTACTCTTCCGTCAGGGTTAAATTTCCATCACTCAGACAGATTGTATAATTGTATAATTTATGATATTCCACCGTCTGATTTTTGGGAACTTCTATTTTGGGATTGCGTTTGTGACGCGATAACATTACGTAATAATACGGGACCGTCTTCAAATCTTTATTGCTCTTCGTAAGAACAAAATAACGATGCTGTTTCTTGGCAACGGTCAAGTAGTACACGCCTAAATCTTTTTGAAGTGTTTCTTCGGAACACATTGTTTCCGTTTCCAACATCTTCAGCTCCGCGCGGGAAATCTCCATATATCCTTTTTGCTCAAGTATTTTGGCGCGTTGATTGGCCTGTTTAATTTCGTTCTGCGTAAGGGGCACTGCCTGATTGGGCAGCAAATACTCTTTTTTGCCTTTTAGGGCTTGCGTATATACATAAAAGCCTTCTTCGGTAAGGGTACTGTCTTGCGTAAATAACGGCCTGCCCTGCTTGTCCCGCAAAGAAAACACGTCTTGTATGGGAACATTTAATTTTTGGAACACGGCTACGGCATCTTGTCCCATGCTTTTTTGCAAGGCATTGTATCCGTTTAGAGTTAACATATCGCGTGCAAAGTCATTATCTTTGTTAAGTGTAACAATATAATCTTTTGTATGCGCGGCACCGTATTTATTTTTAAGGTATTCCACCCCCAGGCGCTGTTCAGCCTGGTGAATTTTGGCAAATAATTCACGGTCTTTGTCGGTAAGTTCGGTTACTTCCGGCTTGATAGCATACCGTTGTTTAAGTGCGGTTAACATGTCTGCATCTGTTAAGTATTCCGGCTCTAAATTAATCAACCGTTGGCGGGCAATGGTATTGAGGGGTTCTACCGCCAAACCCGCTTGATAAGCATCCGCCGCGCCGGAAACATTCCCTTGGGCTTCTAAAATAATCCCTTTCCCAATCAGCGAATTGACATTCGCCGGATTATATTGAAGCGACTTTTGATACATATTAAGCGCACTTTTTTGATCTTGTTTTCTGAGGAAAATATCCCCTAACATGGAATACGTGTAAGACCAATAGGGGCTGGTGCGCTTCATGTTTTTTAATGCTGCCGAAAAATGTTCTTGAGCCAACGACAACTTATCCTCAGTAAGATAAACGCCCGCTAAAGAAAGATGCGCTTCCACATTGTTTTCATCAAAAGAAAGACAACGCTCAAAGGTTTTAGCCGCTTGCGCATATTGCGCTTGGGCATACAGGGTTTTCCCTTTTTCCAAACAACCGGACAGTGTTTTGTCCTGGGACGTTTGTGCCACTAACGTTGTGGCTAGCAGGGGGAGAAGGACACATCCGTTTCTAAAAAAGTGTTTTAATAAGGGCATAACCTACCATTTTTATTTTTTCAAATTTTGTCAGTTTAACAGGAGTCAGCTCCGCAAAACCGCTTTCTTCTATTTTAGCAAGATTTTTTTGATAAACATACCCCATTACACGGCAAGGGAGTATTTTTGTTGGCCAAAAATCATCCATTAACTGAAAAGCCAATTGATATTGTTCTTTTGCTTTGTAAGCTAATTGCTTTCGCAAATTTACAAGCTGTTCTGTATTCTTGTTTTCTAAAATTTCTTGCGCGGTTACTGGGCCGGGCAAATAGACTCGTCCTAATTTAGCATCTTCTTGCACATCACGCACAATATTCGTCAGCTGCACGGCGCTCCCGAGCGCTTGCGCCAAGGAGGAGGCTTCTTCCCCATGAACCCCCAAAATATCAAGGGTGGCCTTCCCTACAATTACCGCCACCCGGTAGATGTACCACTGCAGGGCTTCTTCTGTGGGATACTGCTTTTGGTCCAAGTCGGCCTGCATCCCTTCCAGCAAAAGAAAAAAACGATCTTTTGGAATCTGGAACGTGCGCACATCCTCTACCAACTCTTTTCCCCACGTAGTTTTAGGGGCGCCCAAATAAATAAATTCTATTTCTTTTTTCAGCTCTTTTAGCGCTTGCTGCGGATCTTTTTGCGTAGGTTCATCTACCACGTCATCCGCAATTCTACAAAAAGCATAATAATGAGCCAACGCTTGGCGTTTGCGTTTGCCTAAGAAGAAAAATGCCGGCCCAAAACTAGATTTTTTGTAGGCTTCTTGCGCGTTCATTTGTTTTTTCCTTTTTTACGCAAGTAAGACAGCGCCGCCCCGGTAGCCGTGGCATAAATAGAATTTTCAGGGATAATAAAATTTATCCCGTGCATTGTATGCAACATTTGAAATACTTTTTTGGCCGACGGCACTTGTGAAAGGGTGCCTGTTAAGATGACATTTTTCATCTCCTCGTTTCGGCAAGCGAACACGGCCAACATCCCAACGGTTTGAAATACCATATTCAGTACGCCTGCCGCTAAATCTGCCGAAGAAACCCCATCTTCCATTTTCCCAAAATTGGCTGCCGTAATTTCTTTGGTCAAGGTAGAAATGGCACGGGATGAAATATCCCCGATATTCAAATCTACTTTGTTAAGCTGGCCTTTTTCCGCCATGGAAATTAATGTCTGGAAAGATTTTACCCCGCAAAGTTTTCCGCCCAGACCCAGCACCGTGCCTCCACCTACACCGGATCCCCCGATGTGCACAATGCCGTTTTTGCCGGCACGCACAAACGCGGTACCGGTTCCCATGCTTACAATGAGCCCTTCCCTTTTGTTGGAAAGAGCCAGCCCGCCTAAGCCGATAGCCTTAAATTCATCTACGGTAGCGGTTGGAATCCCATACACTTTTTTCTTGAATAGTGCAGACCCGACCCCCGTTAAAATAATTTGTTCCACTTCGGTTAAAGAAAGGCTGTGTTCGTTAATAAATTTACCGAGCGCACCGTAGGCCGAGGTAACAGGATCAGCCGCTTCTACTTTGAGCATGCCGACCAGTTTTGCTTGATCGGTATATCCTACAATTTTGGTGGTAGAACCGCCTACATCTATTCCAATAATAACGCTCATTTTTCCTCCAAGCCGATGGATTTTAAGAACGGGCCGTTGTTTGCGGGGCGACCTAAGAAATTTTCCACTAATTTTTCTTCGTCTTCGCTGCCGCCTTTTTCCAAAATTTCACGGCGGAATTTAAGACCGATTTCGGGATTAAAAATTCCGTTCTTTTCAAACTCGCTAAAGAAATCTTCTGCAATTACTTCCGACCATAAATACCCATAATACCCGGCATCATAACCGCCCATAATATGCCCGAACGCCGCTTGCGGAATCGTGTTTTTGGTAAGCGGCAAAGCGCGGATTTTTTTGGTTAAATCAAAATATAGTTTGGTGCTGTCCGGCGTTTTGGCGGCCGTATGTAACGTCATATCATACTGGGCAAAAAAGTTTTGCCGCAAGTAGGCACCGCCCGAACCAAAGTTTTTGGCCTTAAGCATACGCGCAATCAATTCATCCGGGAGCGCTTCCCCCGTCTTGTAATGTTTGCTGATTTGCTTGAGTACCGTCGGGTTCCAAACCCAGCGTTCCAGCATTTGGCTGGGGGCTTCCACAAAATCCCAACTTACGCTAGTGCCGCTAAATGCTTTGTATTTGGACTTGGTAAGCGCATTGTGCAGCACGTGTCCAAATTCGTGAAACAACGTTTCCACTTCCCCGTGTTTGAGCAAAGAGGGCGTATCTTTGGAAGGTTTATTTAAGTTGGCAACAATAGCTACAAACGGCAGCTGATAGGTGCCGTCCTCTTTTTCATATCCTTCCACCAAATCAAAACATGCGGCATGTTTATATTTGCCTTCGCGCGGATACAAATCCATATAGAAATACGCTACCGGCGCGCCGCTTTGTTTATCTTTGATTAAAAAAGCTTTTACGTCTTCATGCCACACGGGGATATTTACCGGTTCAAACGTAATACCAAACACGCCGCCAAACAAAGAAAGCATTCCGTCAATCACTACTTGAGAGGGAAAATATTCTTTAATTTTTTCGCTGTCTAGTTGCAAATTTTCCTTGCGATATTTGTTGGACCAATAACCCGATTCCCACGGATAGATCGTGCGGGATTTTTTGCCGGTTTGCTCGTTTTTGTAAGCAATCAAAAATTTATCCTCGGCTTTGCCCATGGGTTTTAATTTTTTTTGCAAGTCTTTCAAAAAAGCCATTACCGTTTTAGGATTTTTGGCCATGCGGTTTTCTAATTTAAGATCCGCGTGCGTTTTGTACCCCAACAGTTGTGCAATTTGCCGACGGAGAGTGATGGTTTTTTCCAAGAGTTCCACATTTTGTTCTCCGCCACGGCGGTTGTATTTGTATTCAAGCGCTTTGCGCGCTTCGTCGTCATCTGCGTTAAGCATAAAAGGCACATAATCGGGGTAATCAAGCGTGACTAAATAATTGCCGTTGGCGGTTTTTTCCAGCTTACCGATGTAATCTTCGCCTAATCCTTTTAGCTGTTCGCGGGTTACTTCCAGCGGGTCTTTATATTCTTGAATGTTTTTATCAAAATTGATGACATGTTGGGCTTCTTCCTTATTAAGCGCTTTGAATTTTTCTAAATCTTCATCGCTAAGATCCATCCCGCTATGTTTAAAACCAATGAGCATTTCTTTAACAAGTTTTGCTTCCACCGGGCCCAGCTTGGGGTTCGTGTCCGTATATTCTTTGATGGCTTTGTAAAAATCCGCTCATTCCCAGGGCTTCGCTGTATTTATCAAAGGCTTTTTCGTACCCTAAGATTGTATTTTCAAACGTGCGCTTGTCGGCGGGGATTGCAATTAAATCTGCCAGGTCCTTTTCCAGTTGCGCGCGGGCGGCGGTTTCGGCAGGGGCTAAGTCCTCGGCTTTGTAATTAAAATGAAGGACTCCCTCTTTATTAAACATACTTGGCATAGCAAAAACCCCCGTAGATAAAAATAGCAAAAAACAGATGAGTATCGTCTTATAATTCGTCATACTCATATCATAGCATTTTGAGACCCAAAAATATTATTTACAAACCGGCTTATTTGTTATAATATATACATACTCAAAATATCTTAAAAGGAATGAGTGGAAAAAAATAACCATGTACGAAGCGTTTGTACCTAAAGAAATCTTCCTTACCAAAGGAATTGGCCGGCACAAAGAAAAACTAGCCAGTTTTGAAGAAGCCTTGCGCGACGCTAAAATTGCTAGCTTTAACTTGGTGCCTGTTTCTAGCATTTTTCCCCCCGGCTGCAAAACCGTTCCCGTTGAAAAAGGGCTTAAAAAATTGCACCCGGGCCAAATTCTGCATTGTGTAATCAGCAGAAACACCAGCAACGAATACCGCCGTATGATTGCGGCTTCGGTTGGTGTAGCCATTCCAAAAGACAGAACCCACCACGGGTACCTGTCCGAACATCACAGCTTTGGTGAAACGGATAAACAAGCCGGCGATTATGCCGAAGATTTAGCCGCGCTTATGTTATCCACCACCTTGGGTGTTGATTTTGATAACGATACTACCTGGGATCAAAAAGAAGAAATTTGGAAAATGAGCGGCAAAATTGTCCGCACGTCCAATATCACCCAGTCTGCCGTGTGCGCTAACGGAGTATGGACCACCGTTATTGCCGCGGCTGTGTTTGTAAACTAAAATCACGGACTTGTTGTGAGCGATAACGTACAAACTGATAAATTTATGGGGCTAGAGAGCAAAAAAAGCGCTCTAGCCTCTTGTAATTTCGTAGTCGTGCCTGTACCGTTTGAAAAAACGGTCTGCTACGGGCATGGTACTGCCAAAGGGCCGGCCGCCGTCATTGAGGCGTCCACCCAAATTGAACTGTGGGACGAAGAAACCAAAACCGAAACTTGGGAATTGGGCATAAACACCCAGCCTGCCATTAACTGCAAAGGGTCCACGAACACGGTTTTCAAAAATATTGATAAAACCGTACGCAACCTGATGAAATATAAGGCTATCCCTTTTTATATAGGCGGAGAACATACTGTTACCCAAGCATTGGCCCAGCCTTACATTGATACCTACAAAAATTTAAGTATTTTGCACTTTGACGCCCATGCCGATTTGCGCGAAACCTTTGAAGGAACGCCCAAGTCGCACGCGTGTGCGTTGTACCCGGCTTCGCGCCAAGTACCTGTTGTGCAAGTAGGGATCCGCAGCGTAGCCAGCGAAGAAAAACAATATTGTAATGCCGGAAAAGTAACTACGTTTTTAATGCACGAAAACCGCGACATTAAAAAACTCATCCCGCAAGTGCTTAAAAAACTAACGAATACCGTATACATCACCATTGATGTGGACGGCTTTGATCCGTCTGTCATCCCGGCAACGGGAACCCCCCAACCCGGCGGGTTTATGTGGTATGAAGCGTTGGATTTATTCCGCGAGGTCATCAAGCATAAAAAGATTGTAGCCGTGGACGTGGTGGAAGCCTGCGCGCGTAAAGCCGATACCATTACAGAGTTTAATACCTCTAAACTCATCTATCGTTTAATGGGATATTTAGCTCTTAAAAACAAAAAGAAATAAAACCTATAGTAAAACAAAAAAATCCTCGGTTATAGCCGGGGATTTTTTTATGTCCTCTTTAGGTCTTTTGTCCTAATTAACCATAGGTCTTGTTTCCTCTATTGTTTGGGTCAAAATGCCCTGGTTTTGCTTGCTTACTTGTATTACATTAATACTACAGGAAATTAAAAGAGGTAAATAAATGAAAATATCACAAAAAATAAGGAGGAAAAGCATATGAAAACGACCCGAAGAATAATGTCAATTGCCCTCTCGCTTTTATTAGTAAGCGGCAACATGGCTTTTGCACAAAATCAAAAAGGACTCTCTAGCAAAAAGTTAACGCAGAAAGTAGAGCGTACTGTGGCTAAAGCGGCTCAAAAAGAAAAACCCTTAAGCGTACAATATATGGGTGAAATTCAACGCGAAGCCACAAAGGCGGAAAATAAAGACGTGTTGGTGGGTATTGGTTCAGCAGGAGTCTTTATCACATCCATGGCAGGCGTAATGGTATCCCCACTTTGTGGCGGAGCTACCTTCATTCCGGGGGCAATGGGTATGGTAGGAAGTATGGTAGGAGCGGCTTCAACAACCGATGACTTTCTGCCTGTCGAAGACAAGGCAAGCTTATACCCCGAAATTCAACAAGTCCTGGGGCATGATATTTTAGATCGTTTTGCAGTAGTATTAGTATATCCTTCCCTCATGGAAGATAAAAATATAAAAAAGGCATTAGTCCAGTTTCTTGATCACCCCAGAAGAAACTATCCTGCTACAAAATTGAGCAATGGACAATATCGTTTCTTCTTCATGCGTGTCTCTAACCAAATGTACTCTCAACAAGTATGGGTAGATATAGATGCAAAAAGCCGGCTCATTTTCGTAAGAAGAGAATCTCTCTCTAAAGAGAACAGACATCGAAAGGGGTACATCATTAGAGGACCGAAATATTCAAAATTATGATAAATACTCTTATAACAAAAGCTGCATCAACTAAAGCACCCCGGTAAAAGCCCGGGGTGTTTTTCGTAACAAGGACAATAAAAAAGGCCCCTCACCGGGGCCTTTTGGTAACAATTCAATTAAAATCTAAAACCGAATTTGAGTAAGATTTCTCCGTAGTGGATGTTATCTTTACCAAATTGGTTTTCAAAATCGTCACGCGTGCGCATCATATAATAACGCCCTTCCGCACCAAAAATGATTGATTCATCAATATCAAATTCCAGCCCCACACCTAACATCCCGGCTAAGTCTGTGCTGTTGTAAGTTTCGTGAGAATCATCCTCTTTGTTTTGGCGGGTAAACACGTGCCCTACCCCGATACCAACCGGGATATAAATGCGCGTTGTGTGGCGCGGAAAGAAATTAACACGCATAGCTACCAAGCCGGTAGCCGCACCGGTACGATAATAGGATTTGTCGGCACGTTCATCACCATCCCCAAATTGAGCATAGTTGCCGTCTAAACCCAGAGCGATTACGCGGGAAACGTTGCGGTAAAAGCCCAAGCCGGCACTCCAACCAATGTCTCCAATGTCCACACTTTCCCCGTCGTGGTTCCAATTGCTTTGAGGAAGAACCATCCCTCCGTAAAGTTCTATGCGGGTAGCGCCTGCATACAAGCCTTCGTTATGGATCGGGTAGTAATTTTGTGCATATCCAAACGAAAAGCAACCTAATAGCAAGCTTAACAAAAGTAGTTTTTTCATCTTGTCTCCTTGTATAGTAGTTAAGATATTTATATTGTAAATTTTTTCCCGCAAATTTACAATACACGTTTACTGCTTTTGCGTGTTTAAAAATTATATAATGAAGGTATGAGAAAAGGACTGCTGTCTATCCTGGCGGGGTTATGTGTGGCGGCCTGTGCGCCTACCACGGTGATCAGCCCCTCGTACGATTTTAGCCAAGTAAACCGTATTGGGATTATGTCGTTTACTAACTCGTGGGCGGATTTGAACGGGGTGGAAAATTTATTTGCCAAATATTTAATCCGCAATGGATTTAAAGTCGTAGAACGCGCCCAGTTAGAAAGCATCCTTAAGGAACATAATATTTCTGTCTCCGGCTATTTAGCGCCGGAAACCACGCGCGAAATTGGCCGAATTTTGGGCGTAGATTTACTGTTAATTGGCGAAGTAAGTTCTTACACACCGGCACGGACCGAACTAACAATGACGGCTTCGCGCCGCAGCGAATCGCGCCCCATTATGCACCAAGACGTCATGCGTATGCCGGATGGTTCCTACGTCGGGTATCAGCGCCCCGTAGGCACGCAAGTTTCCAACTCTATGGACGTGCGCCCCACGGAATATACCATCAACGCCAAAGTAGCCATTATCGCCAAATTGGTAGATGTAGAAACCGCCGAAATTGTATGGATCGGTTCAGACAGTACAGAAAGTTCCCGCGCTTTGGACGGGGCCGATTATATTGCTAAAAAACTAGTAAAAAGTTTTGCCAAAGAACTAGCCAAGCAGGAAAAGAAATGAACGTATTGCATATCCCTACTTTCGCGGAACAATCCGCCAAGTTTGCTTTTAAAACATTCTTTGCGCTAGTACAGGCGGCTCTGTTGTCGCTAACACTTATTGTAGCCGTATTAGTAGCGGGGCAAAGCACCGTGGCGCCCATCAGCGTACGCTTGTTAACTACGTATGCAATGGAATACGCCGTAACCTATTTTAAGCCGTACCGTGGATTCTTTCCACAACCTTATACTGTAACTTTGAAGCAAAAACAAAAGAGGACTTATGTTAGACATTAAACAAATCGTTGCAAACCCGGAAGAAATAAAAAAACGCTTGGCCCTTCGCAAGCCGGCCTTAGCTGAACAAGTGGACGAAGTATTAACTAAATATGACGCCTATAAAAAAATCTTAGCCCGTGTGGAAGAACTGCGTGCTAAACGCAACGAAATGTCTAAATCTATCGGCAAAATCAAAAAAGAACAGGGCGACGCGGCCGCCCAAGAAGCCATGAAAGAAGTGGGCAAACTTAAAGAAGAAATGACCGCGCAAGAAGCCGCCTTGGAACCCGCCAAGGCCGAAATTGATAACCTGCTACTGAGCATTCCCAATTTGCCTAACGAAAAAATCCCCGTAGGGGTAAGCGATGCAGACAACCCGGAAGTAATTCCTTGCACTATTCCTCTTCCGAAGTTTGATTTTACCCCCCTTGATCATCAAGCCGTTGGCGAAAAACTGGGCATTTTAGATTTTGAAGCCGCCGCCGCTCTTTCCGGCAGCCGCTTTGCCCTATTCAAAGGGGACGGCGCCCGCCTGGAACGTGCCATCATTGCTTTTATGTTGGACTTGCACGCCAAAAAGGGGTACACCGAAATTATGCCGCCGGTTATCGTCAACGAAAACATTTTAATTGGCACAGGCCAACTGCCCAAATTTCGCGAAGATATGTATGAGCTCTTGGGCGAGCCGAAGCAATTTTTAATTTCCACCGCCGAAATTCCACTCACCAACTTAAACCGCACTCGCACGGTGGCCGAAGCTGAGCTGCCTATTAAACTCACCGCGTACACCCCATGTTTCCGCAAAGAATCGGGCACGTACGGCAAGGACACACGCGGCCTTATCCGCAATCACCAATTTGATAAAGTGGAACTGGTTATGCTCTCTAAGCCCGAAAATTCATACGAGATGCTGGAGCAAATGGTCTCAGATGCGCAAGACGTGCTAAAAACGCTTGAAATTCCCTATCACGTCGTAGAACTTTGCAGCGGAGATATTGGTTTCTCTTCGGCCAAAACGTACGATATTGAGGTCTGGATGCCTAGCGAAAACCGCTTCCGCGAAATTTCTTCCTGCTCCAACTGTTTGGACTTCCAAGCCCGCCGCATGGGGCTTCGCTTCAAAAACGCGCAAGGCAAATTAGAGTACGTCCATACGCTTAACGGCAGTGGTCTTGCTGTAGGTCGTACATTTGCCGCTATTTTGGAAAACTTCCAACAGAAAGACGGCTCTGTTATTATTCCAAAAGCACTTCGCCCCTATTTTGGCAAAGATAAAATTGAGGCCAAATAATGCGTAAATTGTTGCACCTGTTGGCGGCGGTCTGTCTTCTTGTAACTGCTACCGTGGCCCCGGCACGCGCGGAACTTAGCTTGCCGGATGACGTTATGCATCACGCTACTGTGGGCATTAACGGCGTGTATAACCTGGATTTTGACACTGCCCAAGAAAACATTGCGTGGGTTTTTGAACATTATCCCGATCATCCCTTTGCGCACTTCGGAAACGCGATGATTGCGTGGAGCCGCTATGAATATGAATTTGAAACTAGCGATGACGCACAACGCAAAGTATTTGAAAAAATTTTGGATGATTCCATCGCCGGCATCAAACGTTGGATCAAACAATATCCCAATGACTCCAACGGATACATGGGCATTGGTGCTTTGTATGGGTTGCGCGCCATGTTCAATATGCGAAACACGGTTATTAAAGTGCTTGCCAAAATTGTAGCCATCAAGGGCGACCCGGAAAAAGGCGTACAGTATTTAAATTTGGCGCGGCAAAAAGCACATTTTACGGCGGATTCTTCCAAGCTTATTTTGATTGAAGTACAAAATACGCGGGCCAGCAAATATTATGCGCCGGAAAAGTCACTTGAATACATCCGGCAGCTTCGCGCCAAATTCCCCAAAAATCCGCTGATGCATTATGTAGAAATTATTTGCTTGTACGAAACTAAAAATTACGACGAAGTAACCGCCCAAGCCAATCAATTTTTAACGCTTATCGGCAGCGACAAATTCTACAAAGAAATTTACATCCCGCGCGCTTATACCGCCTTAGCCACTACGCAAATGGCACAAGGAAACTTTGAAAAAGCACGCCAACTGTTGGAAGAAAGCAAACTTAAAACAAAACACCAAGAACCCAGCCGCTGGGGCGTGTGGAACGAACTGCGCTTAGGCCAAGTGTATGACGTCCTGGGAGAGCGCGAAAAAGCCATCGCTCAGTACAAATATGTGCTTATGTTTAAGGACAAATGGGGGTTTGACGAGTTGGCCAAAAGTTTACTCAAAAAACCGTATACCGTTCCGGCCGATGGCGTGGGTCCGCTCCCACCGCAATAACTTTTTACAACCCCCAACTTTGGGGGTTGTTTTTTGAAAGAGCTTTTTGTAGAGTATAGAAGTCATAACTTATTACTAAGGAGACACACAAAACATGAAGAAATTAGTAATTACAGTATTGGCTGTGTTGTTTATCTCCCCGGCCGCTATGGCAAATGATTGGGGTTTAGGCGTCAAGTTAGGGGCCGGTGAAAACGATCCGAAAACATTAAAAGAAGGACATAGCAAAAATGGCGGCGAGCTTGACAAGAATTATGGCTACTTGGGCTTGGAAGCCTTCCATGAATGGACACTTGATAACGAAGCTAATAAATTAGGGCTTAAAGCAGGGTTGGATGTTTATGGCGAAAATACATTAAAAGTTGGTACGTCAAAATTTGAGGAGACCACCTATTCCTTCCCTATCAGCGTATATTACAAACGCGATAATGGCGTAAAAAATATTTCTTGGTTTGCTGGCGCCGGTGCCACCATCTTACATAGTAAAATTGAAGCTGGTGAAAATAGTATCCGCAAAACAAAAGTATTCCCGCACGTAACCGTTGGGGCGGAATATCGCTTTACCCGCGTTTTTGCTTTAGGCTTAGACGCACGCTATAACTTTAGCGCTAAAGTGAAAAAAGAAGGTGTCGTGTTATCCGATCGCTCCGGCTTTGGTGCAGCGCTAACCGGTCGTTTCTACTTCTAAGTTTTTGCGGAACCCATAAACCCCTGCCTAACGGTGGGGGTTTTATTTTTCCACTTGCGTTTTTACGTCGGGATTTGTATCATAAGAATATGGATACAGAATTAATTATTAAAATTTTTCTTTCCCTTGTTCTTGGCGGCGCCTTGGGAATGGAACGCCAATATCACGATAAACCAGCCGGATTTGCCACAAACTGCTTAATCTGCATTGGGGCTATGATGTTTACCATCATGTCGGAATATATGGGCCTTGCCGGCGGAGATCCGGGCCGTATTGCCGCGCAAATTGTAACCGGCGTGGGGTTTATTGGGGCAGGCGCCATTATGCGCGACGGAAACAAAGTCTCCGGGATTACTACCGCGGCCAACGTGTGGCTAGTAGCTGCTATCGGGATGGCGGTAGGATATGGGGAATACATCTTAGCTTCTGCGTGTACCGTAGCTATTTTGCTGGTGCAATTAGGGCTGCGCAAGACGCTTCGCGTCGTGGAAATGGTTAAACGTTATGATACGTTCTTTGTAACGTGTGACCCTAGCTGGGCCGTTGTAGAAAAAATTATTGCGCAAGTTGAAAAACAAAACGTAACTGTACTTAAAAGCGAAGTTAATAAACAAGAAAATTTGTTTCACGTTACTTTAGTAGGTACGTTTACCGGGCACGAGTTCCAAAACATCACCAAAGATTTACTGGAAATGCCCGAAGTGCACAGCTTGTACCAGTAAGCACCTTTTACAGAAGAAAACCCCGGCTTATAGGCCGGGGTTTTTGTTAGACAATTATTTCTTTATATCTTATTCTCTGTGTGTCAAATCTTTATGTTTCTGATCCAGAAACCATTGTAAACCCTCTGTTGAATATTCTTCTGACTTGTAATCCGACTCATACATCTCCGGAAAATGTCCGAGGCTCTCCGCTTCCATTAGACGTATTACTTTGTTGTCTACTTCCGAAAAAGAAATTTTTTTGCGGGCAGGTAATTCTTCGGAAAAAGTGACGGGAATGTTTTTCACAGTTTGCTTATATAATTTTATTTCCTGGTACACGCGGGCAGTTTCCCCCTCGGTAATCAGTTGTCCGTCTCTAAACCAGCCCTCTTGCGCTTGGCGAAAGTCCATCAGTTCTTGTACCAAGTCATACCTCTCCAAGTTAAGCAGAGAACGCACTACTGTAAAATCGGTTAAAAACCGACGGCCTTCGGGGGCCTGCTTTGCCAAAGAAAACATTTTCTCAGCTAAATATGCATCCCCTATAAAACTAATACCTATAAAGGCACTTAAGGCATCGGCAAAAGCCATATCCGAGGTGAAAACGTCCGGCTTGGAAATGACTTTTTCATAAAAAGCACGGATATCGCGCAGTTGCGCGGCGGAAAAATGAGGATGAAAATAAAAGGAATGCGCTATATCGTAAAAATAAAACTCATGCTCGGGTTTTTCTTTCTTCAAAGAAAAGAAGCCTTCTGCACTTTCACGAAAAGCCGCAGCTTCTAATCGTGAAACTTGTACCCATTTGGAAAAAGAGGTCCTTTCCTTATATTCCTTATATCCCTTCATCGAATAAATAAAGAGTTTAAAGGTTTCTCTCTGTTCACGCAGCTTACGTCCCCATTCAAACCGAGGATTAGAACGGGTGGCCGGGATACGCGCATTAGAGGTGGGTACTTCCAGGTGGCGCAAAACTCCTTGTTGCATTGCACGCGTAATGGGGCCTTGCACTTGAGCGCCCGTTAACGGCCCTCTTTCAGTTATACCCCTCACTTGTCGGGCGAGGGCTGTCCCTGTAATGGGCGTTTTGGCCTTCGTTTTACCAACACGAAACTTCCACCCGGCAAAAGATGACACGGGCAGACACAACGCCAAAAGAAGGATGAAAAATTGCTTCTTCATACTTATATTCTAAGCAAATTACCCATAATAAGCCAGGGCCAAAAGACCTATTTTTGTAAGACAAAAGGACCTATTTTTTTCACGTATTATTTATTACGTGGTCTTTTAAACAAAAAATCCTTATTTTTTAAGGGTTTTTATTAAAATCGTGCTAAAAAAGGGCCTCAACAAAAGTTGAAGCCCCTTTCAACGCATAAATACGTATCACAGCATTTTGTGTTTTAGACGGCTGGCAATATTATCCAATTCATCCAGGGAATGATAATGAATAACCAGCGTGCCTTTTTGCATGCTTTTGCCGTATTTTACTTCCACCTTAGTACCCAGCGCATCTTGCAAACTATTCTCAAAATCAAGCACTTCGCTCGGTTTTGCCTTTTTTGCTGCTTCTTTCGACGGAGCCAACAAGGCCTGCGCGGCGCTTTCCGCTTGACGCACGGACATTTTGGCCTTTACGATACGGCTAAATAAATCACTGCGTTTTTGCCCCCCCAACATAAGCAAAGCGCGGGCATGGCCTTCGGTTAAAACACCATTTTGCAAAGCTTGTTGAATTTCCGGTTCCAACTCCAGCAAGCGCAACGTGTTGGAAATGGTCCCTTTTGATTTACCGCAATAAGCTGCCAAATCATTTTGCTTAATGAAAAATTTATTCATTAAACTGCGGTATCCTAATGCTGTTTCAATGGGGTTTAAGTCTTCGCGTTGGATGTTTTCAATAAGGGCCAAAGCACACATTTGTTGATCTTCCAAATGTGTGTGTACAATAGCATCAATGTATGTAAGCCCTGCTAGTTGGGTAGCTCTAAAACGGCGTTCCCCTACAACAATCTCATATTTATCTAAGCTGGTATCATATACCACTACAATGGGTTGTGTAAGGCCGTGTTCTTTGATGGAACTGGCTAATTCTTGCAGTTTTTCTTCGTTAAATACACGACGGGGTTGAAAGCGATTTGGAACAATTTTGCTTAGTTCTATTTTTTGTACGCTTGTGCCGGGCATATTTGCCACAACCGCCGCAGCTTGTTCCGTAGGTAAATTGGTAACTTCTTGAGTTTGTTTAATTAAGGCATCTAGGCCTTTTCCTAATGCTTGTCTGGCCATGGGTTATCCTCCAAAATCGTAATTAATGGCACGTTCGCCGGCAAGTTTTAATTCTGCAAAATCCTCTGCTTTTGCGCCACGACGGGTTAAAAATTCAACCGCTAGTTTAATATAGGCTTCGGCCCCCCGGCAGGCAGGCTCGTAGTCAAAAATGGATTGCCCAAAGCTGGGCGCTTCCGCCAAGCGGATGTTGCGCGGGATAGGCGTTTTATAGATTTTATCGCCAAAGAAGCGGCTGACTTCTTCGCGCACTTGCTTGGCTAGGTTTAGGTGGGAATCATACATAGTAAGCACCCCCCCATCCATTTGAAGTTTCGGATGCAGAAATTGTTTAATTTTATTAACTGTTCCCATAAAGTGTGCCAACCCTTCCATGGCGTAGTATTCGCACTGGACAGGAGTAATAACACTATCGGCCGCCATCATGGCGTTTAGGGTTAATAGCCCCAAAGAAGGCGGGCAGTCAATAATAATAAATTTGTACATGTCGCGGATAGGCGCCAAAGCATCTTTAAGCATATTTTCACGCCCACGGACGTTGACTAGTTCCACTTCCGCTCCGGCTAAGTCTTTACAGGCCGGAAGCACATCTAAAAATTCACTGGAAGTTTGCCGGACAACTTGATCAAACGGAGCTACTTTAGTTAATAGATGATAGACTGATTTTTGCCCATCTTCCACAGTTACTCCCAAGCCGGACCCGGCATTCCCCTGCGGGTCAAAATCTACCAGCAGCACTTCTTGATTTAAGCAAGAGAGTGCATACGCTAAATTGATAGAGGTAGTCGTTTTTCCAACGCCTCCTTTTTGATTTGCTACTACTACAATTTCTGCCATAAAGCCTCCTACCTATATTAAATCATAATTCAGCCCAAACCGCAAGATAGTTTTCACGTGAAAACTTATTTAATAAGGCTGATTTTCTTAAGCGGCCAGTAGATAAACCAGGCTTTCCCCTTGATGTTTTCCCGCGGAACAGGACCCCAAAAACGGGAATCGCACGAGTTATCTCTATTGTCTCCCATTACAAAATAGGTTCCTTCCGGCACTACTATAGGGCCGAAACTATCGCGCAATTCAAGCCCTAGATAGTTATCTAATAAATGATCTTGCCAGATTTCCTGATAGAGTGCAGGGTTATCGTTTTCAACCTCAGGAACGCGCGAAAGGTCTTCATATACTTCGTACTCTTGCGCAGGAAGTTCCTGCCCGTTGATCCACGGGCGGCCATTTTTAACTTCTACCGTTTCCCCGGGTAGACCGATGACACGTTTTACAAAGTCGCGCCCGTATTGGGATTGATCCCCACAATTAATTTGATTGCGGTCCTTAGCCGGAAATTGAAAAATAATAATATCCCCCCTCTTTATATCGTTAAATTGTCCAAAACGGATGTTGGTAAACGGGACGCGAAAGCCATAGGTTGCCTTATTTACAAACAAATGATCCCCTTCTACTAATGTATAGCGCATAGAGGCTGACGGAATTTTAAAAGCCTGAATAAAGAAAAACATCACTATAGAAGCTACAAATCCGGCAAAATAGACCGTATTGCTCCAATCTAAATTAGATTTAATAATTTTTTCCTGCTTAGCAGAATTTGCCTTGCCGGCAATAATATATCCATAAACGGATATTCCCAATACTATCATTTCCCCTATAATAAATTTTTTTAAGGGATAAGGCTCCCCCAAACCGCCATTCATTACAAACAGAGCTACATAAAGCGCACATGTTAAAATTAAGAATAGAAAAATAGCATGCCATTTATTAAATACCGATGATAACGTAAGTTTGTTTTTCCTCTGTAACCAGCGTGTTGCCAATGTAAAGGCGTACATAATACAAGCAGCTAAAAACAGTCTTGCTTCCATAATTTCTCCTAAAAAGTTTTCACGTGAAAACTTTTATATGATTAGTTTTTCAAATTTTGCCCGGTCTAAAAAGTTTTCACGTGAAAACTTTTTATCCCTGCTTGTTTATCAAATGTTGATAAAGCTGTTGATATTGTTGAGAACTGTCCACTATTGTAGCAATTTTTTGCAAAGAATACGAGCCCATTTCCTGCCGAAGAGAAGCATTTTCATAGAGTTCGGTAAGCAGACAGGCCAATAGCATTTCATCCCCGGGTTTACAGGTAAAGCC
>ONOD01000010.1:37951-46374 GCA_900319325.1 uncultured Elusimicrobium sp.
CCTACCTGCTGTGCCTCCAAGAGTGCTAGCGGCAAGGATTCTTCCTTTGAAAACAACACAAATACATCTGCCATATTAAGCCAGTCATTTATATTTTTCTGTTCCCCGGTTAACAATATTTTTTTTGATAAATCTTTTTCTTTAATCAATTTTTCTAAGGACTCGCGTTCTTCCCCCTCCCCCACATAGACTAATTTTGCTTGCGGGCAATTAGGAAGAATTTTTTCAAAAGCATAAAGTAACCCTTTTGGATTTTTAACAGCGGCCAACCGGGCCACACTGATAAAGACAATATCCCCATCCTTAAAGCCTTGTGCCTTACGCATTTTTTTTCTAACAGAATTATCCTTAAAAAATAAAGATTTTTTTACAGAATTGCCTATAAGCAACGTTTTTTGAGGGGGGTAATGTTGAATATCCCGCAAATAGTTGTAGGTGCTTACTGATTCGGCCGTGCTTACGCTATCTATATTTTTAAGCGCACGGTCCAGCCAACGCATCCATAAAGGTTTTTGGGATAAATCAAAATGAGGAGTCGTAATGAGTTTTATATTTCGGCCCGCACAAGCCAAGCGCGTAAATTCAATCGCGCGGAACAACAGCGCGTGTACGATATCCGGCTGAAAGGTTTTTATTTCGGTTACTAATTTAGAAACGCACCCCAACCCCGCGCCTGTCATTTCTAACGAAACAACCGACGCACCGACGGCTTTTAGTTCGTCAGCCAACGGGCCTTCCTGTTTTAAACTTACTACGCGTACGGTGTGGAGGGGGAAAACTGTTTTTACCAGAGAAACCAGTGATTTTTCCGCACCGCCCACGTCCGTAGAAGTGATAACGTACAAAATTTTCATAGAAGTATTATAGCAAGTTTTCCAATAGCATAACTTTAAAAAGGGGTTCTTTTTGTGCCCTTACGTATAAAAACTAAAAACCCCGACGTTGTCGGGGTTCTTGTTGCGTTAACAATTTACGCGGGTTTGAATTGGTCCTTGCCTACGCCGCAGACCGGGCAGACCCAATCTTCTTTTACATTTTCCCACGCGGTTCCGGCCGGCACTCCGTTATCCGGATCTCCGACGGCAGGATCGTACGTATATCCACATACTTCACACACATATTTTACCATAACATTCTCCTATAAATGAGTTGCCCCCGCAGGGGTTTTGCCCTTAATTACCGTATGATAATATGCATACGTTAAGGGGGTGCCTTGCGGCTTAAAAATTTGTCCATCCACGACGTTGCCGATAAATAGCGTATGCGTCCCCACGTCTATTTTTTGTTCCACATGTGCTTCCACGCAAGAAAGAGTATGCTCTTTAACGATGGGAGAACCTGTTTTTCCCGTCGTGTACGCTACTTTAGCAAATTTATCAAAATTACGCCCGGTACGAAAGCCGAAATTTCCGATGAATACCATCGGAGTTTCTTGCTCTAGGGGCATTACGGCAAACACGTTGCTTTTTGAAATCACGTCGTGTGTGAAACTATTTTTGCACACGCAAACCGCTATCTTGGCCGGATCGGCCGAAACTTGAAATGCCGTATTTACAATAAGCCCGTTTTTAATTTCCCCGTCGGCGGAAGTAACAACATAGAGCCCATACGAAAATTCATTTAAACTTTGGCAAACGCATGCGTCCATTACTTTACTTTCTCCGCTAATTTTTGGCTGACTAATTTGCCCAGTTCTTCACATTGTGCGAGCATTTTTTCATCGGGCACGAAACAACATTTCACCGCCGGAGAAACTACTTCCACCCCCATTTCTTCCAGCATTTTGGTGAGGCCATCAATAGGAGCCCCGTTCCACCCATACGAACCAAACGCCGCCCCGATGAGATTTTTCTTTTTAAGACCCTTTAAATAGCAAAGTACATCGGCCATCGCGGGATACATATTACTGTTTAATACCGGCGTACCGACGAGAATAGCCCCCGCATCTAATAACTCGGTAATTACGTCACTACGGTGGCACGCGTGCATAGACATCAGCTGTACCTTTGTACCGCCCTGGCGTAGTCCGTCGGCAATGGCCTGGGCCATTTTCTCGGTACTGCCCCACATAGTGTCATACACAACAACGGCTTTATTCGTGGGTTTTTGGGCGGCAAAATCTCCGTATAACCGTACAATTTTGGACGGATCTTTTCGCCAAATAAAACCATGGTCCGGCGCAATAATCTTGGGAGCCAGCCCCATTTGTTGCACTTGTCCTAAAAAGCGGGTCACAATATCGGAATACGGCAAAATAATGTTGGCGTAATATTTGCGTGCTTCTTGCATCCAAATTTGTTCGTCGTTCTCGTCGTCAAATAAGTGGGATGTGGCCAAATGCATACCAAATACGTCGTTGGTAAAAAGAACGTCTTCTTTCTCTAAATACGCCAACATGCTATCCGGCCAGTGAAGCATGCGCGCCTCTACAAAGGACAAGGTGTCGTCTCCCACGTCAATTTTGTCGCCGGTTTTAACAGCTTTAATTTCAAAAGAAGGATGCAGTTGCGCAAGAAGATTTTTTACGCCCATCGTAGATGCATACACGGCGGATGGTTCAAAATCCGCCACCGCTTGCGCCAACGCGCCGGAGTGATCCATCTCGGCGTGATTGGAAATGATGATTTCAATGTGCTTCGGGTCAATTACGCTTTTTATACGAGAAAGCATTTCCGGATAAAATGCTTTTTTGACGGTATCAATCAGCGTAGGTTTTTTGCCCAAAATTAAATAGGCGTTGTACGTCGTTCCGCGCGTGGTGGCATAGCCGTGAAAATCGCGCAGGTTCCAATCAATAGCACCCACCCAATACACGTTGGGGGAAATTTGCAAAGCTTTCATACATTCTCCTCAGACAAATATTTGTTACATTATATTATTTTTTGCTTTGCCATAACCCGTGTAAATTGCAGTATTCCCGCGCGGTTACATCGTCCGAACAGGTTTTAAACTCCGCTTGAGCCGGTTCGCCGGGTTTAATATACGCGCGTTGAACCTGGTTACACGTATTACAAATTATTTCTATCCATTCAATATGATGTTCTTCTGTGGCCGGATGAGGGACAGACCCCACTTTTACCCGGTAACCGCCTTCCATTTTCTCCAGCACCGGAACATGCTTTTCGGCCGCTCCGTCGGTCTCCCCGGCTACCATTTTGTGCATAGGTTTGCCACAGCATACCAGTTCACCGGCTGATGCATGAACTACTTCTACTATGTTTCCACAAACCGTACATTTATAAATTTCGTGTAAGTTAGTCATATTTTCCCCTTTTTTAAGAAATTTTACTATTTTTTCATTTTTATTATACCATAGCTTGTAAACAACCAGACAGGCAAAAAAATAATTAGTTTGCCAAAAACGCCGCATAAGCTGAAAATTTAATATTTAATACCCTAGGTGCTATTTTTTTAAAAAACGGCCATAATCCCCATTTTTAAGCGTTTATTGGGCTTTTTAATATTTTTTACCATTGACCAATTGCTCAATAAGTGCTAAGATAATTAAAAGATTTATTAAGGAAGTAGCTTGTGGATAACTTTCAAAATAACCCCGTATTATTGTCTATCTTTCAAGAAGTAGAACAAATTATCGGTAAAGAAACTTACGATTTGTGGTTCAAAACAGCAGATTTTGCGTTTGAAAATAATTTATTGACGGTCACTATTCCTAATGCTATTTGGGGAAAAACAATCAAAGATCGTTATGAATCTATTTTAAAAGATGCTTTCCTAAAGCATGTAGGAGTACAAATTACTGTAGAATATCATATTGCGCAGGTGGAAAAACAAACCCCGTCCATTTCTAATGAACGCGATGTTATCCCCGCTATAGAACCAACCCCCGTTACTACCCAAACAATAAGTCCATTTTTATTGCGTTTTAATCCAAACTATACCTTTGATAATTTCATTGAGTCCCCCTCAAACCGGTTTGCGTGTAAAGCCGCTCAAGCTGTGGTAGCAAAACTAGGTGCGCGCGAAAATAACCCCTTGGTAATTTATTCTGCTTCCGGTTTAGGAAAAACACACTTATTACAAGCCATCGGTAACCAAATTTTAAAGGAAAACCCAACCGCAAAAGTAATGTATATGACCGGGGAAGAATTTGTCAATGAATATATTGAATCAATCACCCAAAAAACATCGGATGCCTTCCGCAAAAAATATCGCTTTTTAGATTGTTTTTTAGTAGATGATATACAATTTGTGGTAAATAAACAATCCAGTTTAGAAGCCTTTTTCTATACATTTAACGCCTTATTTGAAAGTGGAAAACAAATTGTACTATCTTCGGACCGTTCCCCCCAACAATTAGAATGGGATGAACGTTTATCTTCACGCTTACTCTCAGGAATTAGTACAGAAATTAAATATCCGAATATAGAAGCGCGTATCGCTATTTTACGTCAAAAACGCGATTCAATGAATTTTATTATTGGTGATGACGTTATTACTTTTATGGCAGAAGGTATGGAAACAAATGTCCGTAGATTAGAAGGAGCTTTAAATACCTTACGCGGTTATTGCACAAATCACGGAATTACCCCCACTATTCCCATCGCCAAAGAATTGCTTGTAGATTATTTAACAACCGAAAAAGAAAAAACGGTTTCTGTAAATACAATTAAAAAGATAGTAGGTAAACATTTTAATATCCGTATGGAAGATTTCAATGCTAAACGCAAAACACAATCAATTGCGTGGCCGCGCCAAATTGCAATGTTTTTAACTACAGAGCTTACAGATCTTTCCTTGCCGGAAATAGGCCGGGAATTTAACCGCGATCATAGTACTGTAGTGCACGCACGCGATTTAGTGAAAGAAAAAGTAGATACAGACCCTTTCTTTACCGCAGAAATTAATCAAATTATTGCGGATATTAAGGGTGTTGAAAAATAGCGGACAGGATGTGGATAAGTAGTCAATAAGTCCCTGTCAAAAGCTGATAAGATTTGTAAAAGTGTATATTGTGCATAATTAGCAGCAGTTATACACATTAAAATGCAGGAAAGTTGTATTGTGTAATTCACAAATTCAACACAATCAACACAACATATTATTAAGGATAAATATGAAAATAAATATTACTAAAGCTACTTTGTTGGAAGGAATTCAAATCATTTCTTCGGGGGTATCTTCCCGTACTACGTTACCTATTCTGCATAACTTCTTGTTAGAAGCTCAACAGGGTAAACTGAAATTAGTTCGTACAGATATGGAAATGGCTACTGTACACTTTGTACCGGCTGAAATTGAAGAAGAAGGTAGCATTACCGTTCCTTTAAAAGAATTTTCGGATATTATTAAGAATTTAGCCGATGATAAAGAAATTCACTTGCAAAGCGACGAAAATAATAAATTTCATATTAAATCCGGCAAGAGTAAATTTTGGGTGATGGGCACTCCTAAATCCGAATATCCGTCTATTCCGGAAATTGAACGCGCGGGAAGTGTACAGTTAGACCCGATATTACTACAAGAGATGGTTGAAAAAACAGCTTTTTCTGCTTCTACACAAGAAACGCGCTATATTTTAAACGGGTTATTATGGAATAATTCTGCCAAAAGTTTTGAAGTAGTAGCTACCGATGGCGGACGTTTAGCCGTAGCCACGCAACCGGCATTACCGGGTAGCCAAGAATTTAAAATTATTATTCCGACGAAAATTTTAAATGAAGTTTGTCGGTTTATTTCTATTGCAAAACCGGAAAAAGATGACAAGATTGAAGTGAACGTAGCCTCCAACCAAGTCAGTTTTATTATGAAGGAAACGACGTTTATTTCACGGCTTATTGAAGGAAATTTTCCGAATTATCAACAAGTAATCCCGACAAAAACAACCGTTAAATTTGAATCATTCGTAAAAGATTTATTGGCTTCTACCCGTCGTGCGGCACTGTGTGCAGGCGAATTTGGCAGTATTGTCAAATACAAAGTTGCCAATAACGTCCTTACAGTATCTTCTAATTCACAAAATATGGACTTTACGGACGAATTACCTGTGGAATATACTGGGGATGCTTTTGAAGCAAATTTTAAACCGCAATATATTATTGACGTACTGAAAAACATAAAGACGGACAAAGTATCTTTTGCGTTTGTGAATGCCTCTCAACCGGTACTTATTGAACCTGTGGATGAGACAAAATTTAAGTACGTAATTATGCCGATGAGAGCCTAATGAAGTTTGGCCAATCCCCCAAAAAACAGTGGCGTTCCAGTCAAGAACTAGGCAGTCAGTTTAATCCACTTTCTAAAACGTTAAACCGGCTGATGGTGCTGGATTATGTATGGGGACAATTAATTGGAAATAAGAGCCGTTTTTGGGTGTTACAAGCTGTAAAAAAAGACACCTTGTATGTACAAGTAAAAGCCTCCGTGGCCAAAAATGAATTAATCGGAAGACGCCGTGAGATCATCCGGGAATTAAATAAACATTTTGAGTCACCCTGGATTAAGCATATTGAGATTATTTAGTTGGAAAAAAAGGAGTTCTAGATGACAGTTGAACAACAAGAAAAAGAGTACGATTCCTCCAAAATTACCGTATTAGAAGGGTTGGAAGCCGTACGCAGACGCCCTGCCATGTATATCGGTTCTACCGGGTTACCAGGGCTTCATCACTTAGTATATGAAGTAGTGGATAACTCTGTGGACGAAATTTTGGCGGGAGGTGCCACCACCATTACCGTTACCATCCAAGACGATATGACATGCTCTATCCAAGATGATGGACGTGGTATTCCCGTTGATTTAATGAAAAACGCCAAAGATGCCAAACTACGCAATAAATCCGCGTTAGAAGTAGTAATGACTGTTTTGCACGCCGGTGGTAAATTTGATTCCGGTGCGTATAAAGTGTCCGGCGGATTGCACGGGGTAGGTGTTTCTTGTGTAAACGCTCTTTCCGACTATATGCAAGTAGAAGTTCGCCGCGATGGAAAAGTTCACCAGCAAGAATACAAACGCGGAAAACCGCAAGGCCCGGTACAAGTAGTGGGCAATACCAAAGAACACGGTACAAAAGTAACTTTTCACGCCGATCCGGAAATCTTTGGGAATTTGGCTTTTTCGTATGAAACCATTGGTAACCGCTTACGCGAACTTGCCTTCTTAAACGCGGGTGTAAAAATTATTTATACCGATCAACGCAAAGAAACGGACCAAACAGTTACGTTCCACTACGAGGGGGGTATTTCCCAATTTGTAAAATTCTTAAATACCAACAAGACGGTCATTAATCCCGAACCGATCTATTTGACCAAAGAAGTGGGCGATAATTATATTTCCTTTGCCATTCAATACAACGAAGGTTATTCCGAAAATATCTTTACGTTTGTTAATAACATTCATACCATTGAAGGCGGTACGCACTTAACCGGGTTTAGAAGTTCTCTGACCCGCTTAGTCAACGAATATATCAAAAATAACAATCTTGCCAAGCAGCATAAAGAAATTACTGTTGGCGGGGATGATATTAAAGAAGGCTTAGCGTTGGTGCTTTCCGTTAAAATTCCGCATCCGCAATTTGAAGGACAGACCAAAACAAAATTGGGTAACAGTGAAGTAGAAGGAATTGTGCGTTCCGTAGTGACGGACACGCTCTCCACTTTCTTTGAAGAAAACCCCAAAACAGCCCGTGCTATTTGTGAAAAATGCATGGGCGCTGCTGTAGCGCGTGAAGCGGCCCGCAAAGCGCGTGATTTAACCCGCCGCAAAGGCGCGTTAGAAGGCGGCGGTTTACCCGGCAAATTGGCTGATTGCCAAGAACGTGAAGCCGCCAAATGTGAATTGTTCTTAGTAGAAGGGGACTCCGCCGGCGGATCTGCCAAACAAGGGCGCGACCGCGTATTCCAGGCTATTTTACCGTTGCGTGGTAAAATTTTAAACGTAGAAAAAGCCCCCTTGGTGCGTATTTTATCTTCGGATACCGTGCGCGACTTAATTGCCGCCGTAGGTACGGGGGTAGGTGAAGGCGAAGGCGGGTTTGATATAAACAAATTACGTTATCACAAAATTATTTTGATGGCTGATGCTGACGTGGACGGACAACATATTTCTACGCTGCTCCTTACGTTCTTCTATCGCCAATTAAAACCGCTCATTGATGCGGGACACATCTACTTGGCGCAACCGCCGCTCTACAAAGTTAAAAAAGGCAAAGTAGAACAGTATTTGCAGACGGAAGACCAAATGCAACAGTGGCTCATGAAGGAAGGGCTGGCGACCGTTACCGTAACGGATACCAAGAAAAACAAAGCCTACAGCGGCGATGAACTGCGCGATCTGCTCAAAATTTTGCGTGATGTAGAAGATACTCTTGGCAAATTAGAAGTAAAAAATATTACATTGGCTGACTTTATGGCCTTCCTCAAAGAAGGGCAGGTGCCCGTGTACCGCATTCCGCTTAAGAGCGGCGG
>ONOD01000052.1 GCA_900319325.1 uncultured Elusimicrobium sp.
TATGTCCCCTAGTAGATCTCCTAACCGATTGAATTCACGGGTGAGGCGGCTTACTTTTAGATACTGTAGCGCCAGAGACTGTGAATTGGCATTCTTTTTCATACAAGCCACCTCCTTTCTACTAAATTAACTGCTTATACTATATGTTAGCGGTTTATAGATGCAAAAAACAGGGCCATTCTTCCTAAAAAAAATAACATTTAGGCCTAGGCTCATTTGGGTCTTTAGGCCTAATTTTATATACTATATGTATGACGCAATCTCTATTACAAAAAGCCACTACCGAGCATACACTTACACAAGATGAAATCATATCCTTATTATCTTGTGTGAATCCTTGGGAGTTGTTCAAAGCGGCCGATCAAATCCGCAAGCAATATGTAGGCGATGGCGTGTATTTGCGCGGGTTGATTGAATTTTCCAGCTATTGTAAAAATGATTGTATGTATTGTGGCTTACGACGATCCAATGTACAGGCACAACGCTATCGTTTATCACCTCAACAAATCATAGAAATGGCACGTAAAGCCGTTAGCTATGGGTATAAAACAGTTGTTTTACAAAGTGGAGAAGATCTGTGGTTTGACGCAGACAAAATGTGCCACATTCTGCGGGAAATAAAAAAACTGGATATAGCCATTACCTTAAGTATCGGCGAAAAAACGCGCGAAGAATACGCGGCGTATCACCAAGCGGGGGCCGACCGCTACTTATTACGAATTGAAACTACGAACCAGGCACTATATGAGAAATTGGACCCTGCCATGTTCTGGCAAAACCGTGTGCGCTGTCTGCACGATCTCAAAGAATTAGGTTATGAAGTGGGCAGCGGTTCTTTAGTGGGACTTCCTGGGCAAACGTTAGACGATCTAGCACAAGATTTGCTGTTTTTCAAACAACTGCCTGTAGATATGGCAGGAATCGGCCCGTTTATTCCCCACCCGCATACTCCCCTTGCTGAAGAAAAAGTACAAGGTCATTTTGAACTCTCGTTAAAAATGATGGCGATTATGCGCTTGCTTCTTCCCGATATTAATATTCCCGCCACAACCGCCATGGAAACACTCCACCCGCAAGGTCGTTTGTTGGCGTTACAATGTGGTGCCAACGTGGTAATGCCTAATGTAACAGAAGGCGATTATCGCAAAAAATATGAACTTTACCCTGGAAAAATTTGTACGGGAGAATCTCCCTCGCAATGCCGTGGCTGTATTCAAAGTAAAATAGAAAGTATCGGCCGGTTTGTGTCCGCCTCTAAGGGATTTCATGGCGATTTTCTAAAGGGAAAATAATTTGCGTACGCGGTATTTACTGTTCTACTAGTGATTCTTGTGTCCATTTGGCATACGCAACTAATAAGGGAATAATTTGTTTAGCGTTGCGGGACCCATCCAAAATGGCTTGTTTGGCTTGTGGATTGATAATACAAAACCCATTGATACAGTTACTAATAACCCACGCTTTGGGACAATTTAAATTATCACTATTACACGAAAAGGATACGGTTTGCCCAACCTCAATAACACGCGGTTTGTAATTCTGATTTAATTCCTTAAACCGGAAGGCTTTGTCAAACGCATGGCGAAATGCCCGCGCATAAGGGCACCCGTTCCACGTGATTAGAACAACTTGCTTTTGATCCCCTAATAAAAAATCCTTATACGGAGTGTTGGCAGAGATGGAATCGTACACGGCCGGTGGAATTTGTACCACCCGAACGCCTTGTAAAGGGTACATCTTTCCGTCAATATTTACGTGCGAGATTGATTTTTGTTTGGGCGCATTCCAGTCAATCTGTTTATAAGTGTAAATAGACAGACCTATTAAAGCTAATAGCAAAATAATCCCGTCTTTTAAATAATTGCGCATAACTTACCATTCTTTATATTTTTCTAGGAGGGCTTCCAATTGGTTGGGGTCCGCGGAACTGTCTGCCACTACTTGTTTTTTATGAGGTTGAATAATGCATACTTTTTGAATACAATTTTGCTTGAGCCACAGTTCCGGACAAGTATTATGCCGCTGGCAAGAAATCCACCCGGCTCCTGAGTCTACGTAGTGTTTGCGATAATATTCTTGGTATCCCTTTTCTTTCAACAGGGTGTTTAGGGCTTTTTTAAATACACGCAGGTTTGGTTTTCCATCGAAAGATATCACCAATATGTATTTTTGATTTCCTGTTATATAACGAGACATAGATATATTACTTTCTATACTGTTATATACTTCTTGGGGAATAGCAATTTGCGTTACATTTGGCAAAGAATGAGGTTTTGGGGCAATTTTTCCGTTTAGATGAGCCGGCGTGGTAGGCGCTGGATTCAACACGTCCTCCCAATCTACTTTGGAGCTCAAATACAACCCCAAAAGCAAACAACCTCCTAAAAAAAACAATAAATCTCTGCCATATGATCTCATCAAAGTAACCTCTAGTTAAAATAACAGCGTTATGTTGATGTTATTATACTAAATCTCTTTCTTTTTGGGAGAAAATGTACTACAATATATAGGAAATACGTGCGCATCTCTACGCGCGCGCTAACTTAAATGTTTAGGGAGAATACACATGGTTAAAAAAACCGTCAAAAAAGCTACCGCCAAGAAAGCGGCTGCTAAAAAAACTGTTGTAAAAAAACCCGTTTCTAAAAAAATTAAAAATGTAAAATACGTCTATTCCTTTGGCGCCGGTAAAGCGGAAGGAAATGGCAAAATGAAAGAACTTTTAGGCGGAAAAGGCGCTAACTTAGCCGAAATGTCCGGCCAACTTAAATTACCCGTTCCTCCTGGGTTTACCATTACCACGGAAGTTTGTACCTACTATTGGAACAACAAAAAAACCTATCCTAAGACTTTGAAAGCCGATGTAGAAGCTAACCTCAAGAAAGTAGAAAAAGAAACCAAAAAAGAATTCGGTTCTGCTACCAATCCGCTTCTCGTTTCTGTACGTTCTGGTGCGCGTGCCTCCATGCCGGGTATGATGGAAACCATCTTAAACATCGGTCTAACTGAAAAGACCATCCCGGGCATGATTGCCAAAACTAACAATCCGCGTTTTGTATATGATGCTTACCGCCGCTTAATTATGATGTATTCCGACGTAGTTATGGAAAAAGCCGCGGGCATTGAACCCAAAGACGGGGAAGGCATCCGCAAAATTTTAGACGGGATGATGGCAAAAAAGAAAGCCGAGCTCAAGGTAAAAGACGATACCCAAATTCCGGCGGAAGAACTCAAAAAACTTTGTGTGGAATTTAAGAAAACCGTCAAAAAAGTCCTCGGCAAAGAATTCCCGGATAATCCGATTGAACAGCTATGGGGCGCCATTGGGGCTGTGTTTGCCTCTTGGAACGGTAAACGTGCCATTGCTTACCGTGCGATTGAAAATATTCCGAACGATTGGGGTACCGCTGTTAACGTACAAACCATGGTATTTGGAAACATGGGCGAAACCAGCGCTACCGGTGTAGCCTTTACCCGAAACCCCGGCAACGGTGATTCTCATTTCTACGGCGAATATTTAATCAATGCGCAAGGCGAAGACGTGGTAGCCGGTATCCGCACCCCCTCCCCGATGAACAAATGGTCTACAAACGCCCATTCCGCTCACTTGCCTACACTTGAAAAAGTAATGCCGAAAGTTTATAAAGAATTAGATGCGATCCAAAAGAAATTGGAAAAACACTTCCATGATATGTTGGATATTGAATTTACCATTGAACACGAACGCTTATGGATGCTTCAATGCCGTGTGGGTAAACGCAACGGTATTGCCGCGGTACAAATGGCGTTGGACATGGTAAAAGAAAAGCTTATCACCAAAGAAGAAGCCGTTTTGCGTGTAACCCCTGCTCAATTGGGCGAGCTTTTACTCCCCGCCATTGACCCGGCTGCCGAAAAGAACGCCAAAGCCATTGCACAAGGTCTTCCTGCCGGCCCCGGTGGTGCGTGTGGTAAAATCGTTTTTAACTCCAACGACGCTATTGCGCTGGCTGAGAAAGGGCAACCCGCTATTTTAGTGCGTGAAGAAACCAACCCCGAAGATATTGAGGGCATGCGTGCCGCGCAAGGTATTTTAACACAGCGTGGTGGTATGACCTCTCACGCGGCGCTAGTAGCCCGCGGTTGGGGTAAATGCTGTATCGTAGGTTGCGGCGAATTGGAAATTGATCTCAATAAAAAGATCGTTAAGATGGGCGGAAAGACCTTCAAAGAAGGCGATGAGCTCACCCTCAACGGAACAAAAGGCTATGTTTATGCAGGCGCTTTAAAAATGTTAGGTGCTGGTGAAGGCAACAAAAATTTAGCCAATTTCCTCGCGCTGTGCGACAAAGTACGCGTGCTCAAAGTGCGTGCCAATGCCGATACGGAAGACGATGCCAAGAAAGCCCGCAAATTTGGGGCCGAAGGTATCGGTTTGTTCCGTATTGAACATATGTTCTACGGCAAAAATTCTGAAACTCCGCTTTTCATCTTGCGCAAGATGATTTTAGCCGGTAATGAAGCCGAACGCAAAGCGGCCGTGGAAGAATTATTCCCGCACATGAAGAAAGAAATTAAAGCGACCATGAAAGCCATGGCCGGCTACGGTGTGACCGTTCGTTTAATGGATCCACCGCTCCACGAGTTCGTGCCTACCTTGCCTAACAAACAGCAAGAGTTGGCCTCCGCGCTCAAAATTTCCATGGATACGTTTAAAGAACGCGCTGCGGGCCTGCACGAAGTAAACCCGATGATGGGGCACCGTGGTATTCGCTTGGGTGTCACGTATCCGGAAATCACCAAGATGCAAGCTCGTGCGATTTTTGAATCGGCTGCCGAACTCATCAAAGAAGGTGTCAAAGCTGAACCGGAAGTCATGATTCCGCTCACCTGTGACAAGAACGAAATCGTCACGCAAAAAGCGCTCATCCGCGCCGCGTATGATGAAGTAGTTGCCAAGACCAAAGTAAAAAAATTGAAATTCTCCGTAGGTACAATGATTGAAATCCCGCGTGCAGCAGTGCTCGCCGCGGATATAGCTACGGAAGCTGATTTCTTCTCCTTTGGTACCAACGACTTGACGCAGATGACCTTCGGGTTCTCCCGCGATGATATCGGTTCGTTCCTCCCTGAATACCTTAAACAAGGTATTTTAGAGCACGATCCGTTCCAAACCCTGGACCAACACGGTGTGGGCCGCTTAATCCAACACGCAGTCATTGAAAGCCGCGAAGTAAAACCCGGCCTCAAGATTGGTATCTGCGGCGAACACGGCGGCGACCCGGAAAGCGTGGAATTCTGCCACCGCGAAGGGTTTACCTACGTGTCCTGCTCTGCGTTCCGCGTGCCGATAGCGCGCTTGGCTGCGGCGCAAGCTGCTGCCAAAGACGTATTGGCCAAAAAGAAACGCAAATAAGTTACTCACTTATTTAATTTACAGGCTCCCGCAAGGGGGCCTGTTTTTATGGAAATTTGATGGATAATTTATCTTAAATTTTTTGGGCATACTTACAAATATAGGTCTTTTTTTTCAAGCAAAATAGGTCCTTTGGCCCTGGCGCTAGATTTTAAGTATTTGATAGCATAAACGCAAAGGAGACTATTTATGAAACGAATTTCTGCCGTCAAACTGTTTGTAATGATATTGGCTTTAGTAATGAGTGCCCCCAATGTCTATGCTATTAAACACACTAAAAAAGCCAAACCTAGAAAACTGGGAATAAAGGTTTTCCCAAAAGGGGCACGTCAACAGCCAAAGGCACGTCGGCCAATTACTCCAAATCAACAAGGAATTACCCGTTCCCCAAGTAATCCGGTATCCAAACCCGATCTTGAACGTAGTGTCGCGCGTGCAGAAACGTCAAGTAAGCCGGAAGCTTCCCGGCCCTTACAACACTCACCTTTGGCTACGCTTGAGCGAAGGTTTGATTATTCTTTCAAAGAACCTATTACAACGCGTAAAACAATGACAAAAGAAGCCCAAACAGAGATACTAGAACAAGTTCAGCAAGAAATTTCAATACGGGCCCAAGAATTTGTAGCGCAGCGTGGCCGTTGGATGCAAGGTGAAATGACTCCTAGCCGGGCCTACGCACCTTGGTTACCCGATGCCGATTGGGATAGGATTACTGTAAAAGGCGTAACACAAGAAGAAGTTGAGTTGTCCCATTTGGCTACTGAGATTATGCTCTATGGAGACGGAAAATATCCCGCCGTTACGCAGTTGATAGAATTATATGAATCTTTCCTCCCTGCCAATAAAAAAGGGCTGGTAGAAGCTATGCGAAAAGTTATTGAGTTTTCCCGGCGTGAAGATGACCTGCTTAGAGCAGGAATATATAACCCCGAGTTCAGGACTGAAGGGGAAAAATTATTAAAAGAGATGACGGATCGCATGGAGAACCTCCATTATTCTGGAGCTGATTTGGTCTTAAAACAATGCTATAAATTGATAGACAATATGCAAGAGAGAAATGTTCACAGATACTATTTGGATAATCTTGAAAGTTTTATTGCCCAAGAAGGACGCCTTCCGCAAACACATGGTTGGAACGGCAAAGAACAGACAAAGGCGCAGTATAGTGCGGCTCAACAAGAAGAATACCATCTTTATGCTACAGATAAACGGCTGATGTCCCAATATCCTGCCGGAAAGAGTGCATTTGTCGAAGAACTGATCAGCTGGATCAAGTCTTTCGTCATCATGTTTCTTGTCGCCCTTTTTCTGACGCAGTTTGTTATTATCAATGCGGTCATTCCTTCGGGATCGATGGAAGATACGATTATGACACACGACAGACTGGTGGGCGCACGGTTCAGCTACTGGTTCAGCGAGCCCGCGAGAGGCGATATTGTCATTTTCCATTATCCTGTAGATGAGAAGAAGATCTATATCAAACGTATTATCGGCCTGCCCGGTGAGACTGTGCGGCTTGATAACGGGCACATTTATATCAATGATTCCCCGGAGCCCCTGCAGGAGGGGTATCTCAAGGAACAATGGGACGTTCTGAATACCGATTTTGAGTTCCATGTTCCCGAGGACAGTTACCTTATGCTGGGCGACAACCGCAACTGGTCCGAGGATGCCCGCTATTGGGCTGATAATGCCATCCACGACGGACTGGCAGATACGGAAGAGGAGGCGGAGCAGTACACTTATGTCCGCAGGAATAAGATTCTGGGCAAAGCGCTTTTTACTTATTTCCGCAAATTCCGCATCCTCGAACATGGAGGATGGTACGAATAGGCACTGAGAATAAGGCTTAACGTTATGCCGGCAGGTCGTATATTTCGGATCCGGCAGATAAATATCTGCTTTTTGGAGGAGTATTTTCATGAAATATGATGTCATCATCGTAGGTGCAGGGCCCGGAGGAATTTTTTCCGCATATGAACTGATGAAAAGAAGACCCGGATGGAAGAT
>ONOD01000065.1 GCA_900319325.1 uncultured Elusimicrobium sp.
GGGTTGCTAACGGTAAAAGCCATGATGGAATTGGGGATTCGTCCGCCGTGTAATTATGCTCTTTTATTAAACGCTGACGAAGAAATTGGCAGCCAATACGGGATTGTAGAAGTGTTAAAGAAACATGGCAAACTATTTGGCAAGCACGATGTGTTTGTAGTGCCGGACGGCGGAAATCCACAAGGTACGATGGTGGAAATTGCCGAAAAGAATATGTTGTGGATTAAGTTTACTGTGATGGGTAAGCAAACCCACGGTTCCACTCCGCATAGCGGTATCAACGCCCAGCGAGTCGGGGCGCACTTGATACTGAAGCTTAGCGATTTAGACAAGAAATTTAATAAGAAGGATCCGTTATTTGCGCCGGAATCGGGCAGCACATTTGAACCGACTAAAAAAGAGGCGAATGTTCCTAACGTAAATACCATTCCGGGTACGGATGTATTCTACTTTGATTGCCGTATTTTGCCTTGCTATAAAAATGAAACGGTCCTAAAGGAAATACAAAAAATTATAGCTGGGGTAGAAAAGCAGTTCAAAGTGAAGGTAAAGGTGGAAGTAACGCAAAGACATGCTTCTGTGCCAACAGATAAAAAGGCCGAAATTGTGGCACTCACGATAGCGGCGGCTAAAGCTGTTTACAAAAACAACCCGCGCCCGATGGGAGTGGGCGGTGGCACCGTAGGGGCTTACTTGCGCAATGCCGGCTATCCCACGGTCGTGTTTTCAAAGCTGGATGATTTGGCGCACCAACCTAATGAATATAGCAGTATCAAAAATACGTTAGGTGATGCTAAGGTATTTGCGCATATCGCCATGCATTTTAAATAGAGGAAACTATGAAAAAAGGTTTTACCATCACCGAAATTGCCGTAGTGGTTGTAGTACTGGCTCTACTCATAGGGTTTACAGTGCCTAAATTTATGACGTTATTGCATAAAGCCGAAGAAGGCAGCACTAAACATAAACTGGTGCAGGTGCGTAGCGCCATTGCCGCATATTATGGGGAACATCAAGGCGTTTATCCCACGGATGATTTATCTAGCCTGGTGCCTCAATATATTGAAAAAATTCCTTCCGTTAAAGTGCCCGGCTATGCCCCCTCTTCCCATGTGTCTGCCGGCACATACGAAGAGAGTTTTACAAAAACGGGTGGCTGGGCGTATGTAAATAACCCCGAAGATCCGCGCTTTGGCGATTTTTTTGTGAATGTAGATGAGCTGGATAGCTACGGGAAACACTGGGCTTCTTTGTAATATGCAAATGTTAATTCTCATCTTTTCAGGAATCTTTGGCCTTATCTTGGGAAGCTTTTTTAATGTGTGTATTTACCGCATTCCGCAAGGTAAATCTATCGTGTGGCCGGGTTCATTTTGCCCCAAGTGCAATACCCCTATTAAATGGTATGACAATATCCCTGTGCTGAGTTATTTGTTTCTTCTGGGCAAATGCCGCAAGTGCAAAGCCCCCATATCTTTGCAATATCCTTTGGTGGAACTGCTTACCGGGTTATTAACTGTATTGTTTGTATGGCACAGCGGGCTTACACTATGGACCTTTGTGCTATTAACGGCGGTTTATTTTTTGATCATTTTATCGGTAATTGATTTGGAACTGATGATTATACCGGATCGCTTCTCTCTGGGGCTTATTGTATTGGGAGTAGCCTTTGCGTGGTGCAACCCTAATTTTACGGGCGTGTGGTGGCAAAAAGAATTGGCCTCTTTGTTAGGGGCAGGAGTGGGCCTTTTTGGCGTCCTCGCTATTGCACTTATCGGCACATGGGTTTTTAAAAAAGAGGCGATGGGAGGTGGAGATGTAAAACTGATGGCCGGTATTGGTGCCATTATTGGTTGGCAAGGGGTTATCACCACCGTAGTTATGGGCTCTTTCTTCGGGCTTGTGTATGCCTTATATGTGATGATTCGCCATGGGAAAAAAGGAGGAGATGTTATCCCCTTTGGGCCCTTTTTAAGCTTAGGGGCGCTAGTCAACTTTTTCTATTTAATAACACCCATGATGTTGGTAATTGAGTTATAAAATTATTACTTGAAAAAATAAAAATCCCCCGGCTTTTTCCCGGGGGATTTTTACATATTGTCTGGTTGTTATTTGAAGTTGGACGTACCCAGTTTTTGTTGTAAATACGTCTTTAAGCCACCTTGGTCGCCGGAGTGGGAAAGCGCCATTTCGTAGCTGATCTTTTTTTCCATATACAACTGTCCCAAAGCTTCGTTCATAGTGCGCATACCGATTCCGGCATTGGTTTGCATAGTGGAAAGAATTTGTTCGGCTTTTCCGTCGCGAATCAAACTGCGCACAGCAGAGTTTGCAATTAACACTTCGCACGCCATTGCGCGTCCGCCATTTAAGGCAGGGATTAACTGCTGTGACAGAATTGCCTCCAACACGAAGGACAACTGCGTGCGGATTTGCGGCTGTTGGTTGGGCGGGAACACGTCAATAATACGGTTAATAGACTGTACGGCGTCGTTCGTGTGTAACGTAGCAAATACTAAGTGACCAGTTTCGGCCAATGTCAAGCAGGCTTCCATGGTTTCGCGGTCGCGAAGCTCACCCACCAGAATGATATCCGGGTCTTGACGTAAGAAGTGCTTCAAAGCGGCCGCAAAGGAATGCGTGTCGGCGCCTACTTCGCGCTGGTTTACAATACTGCGTTTGTGGGGATGTACGAATTCAATAGGGTCTTCTACCGTCATAATATGGTTGCTTTCGTTCATATTGAGGTAGTTAATCATGCTGGCTAACGAGGTGGATTTACCGGATCCGGTAGCCCCGGTGACGAGCACAAGCCCTTTGTTTAGTTTCATGATATTGTAGACGATTTGGGGAAGGTTTAATTCTTCAAACGTTTGGAATTCGTTTGGAATAGCACGCAAGGCAGCTGCAATACAACCCTTTTCTTTATAGATGTTTACGCGCAAACGGCCTAATGATTTAAGACCGAAGGAAAAGTCCAACTCCAGGTCTTCTTCAAAGCGTTGGCGTTGTTCGTCAGTCATAATGGAGTAAATGAGCGTTTGGGCGCTTTCTTTGGTAAGTGTTTCAAATTGTGTAGCGTATAATCTACCTTGGATACGTAGAACGGGGGGAACCCCTACCGCCAAGTGAATATCGGAGGCGTTTTTCGCCTTCATCAATGCAAACAAGTCGTCCATCAATATCATAATTCGTCCCCTTAAAACTAAATTTTTCCTACTAAATCTAATGAAATGTTATTTAGTGCCCCGGTCAATTTATTCGTTGCTACATTGGCCTGGAATACATATATAATAGGTTCTTTTCGCGTTTTGGTCAACCGGTATTTTACAATATAGGTATCTTTGTAAAGCGGTTCTGCTTCCCAGGCGGCTGTATAGCCTTGCGATAGTTGGGCTTGATAAATACGATCAAAATAGCTGGCAATGGTTCCGCGGTTACCGGACAACTGATAATTTTTAACAATTTCCAGCGCTTTTTGTTCCTGAGTTTCATCTTGATTGGCTGGCAGGACCGGCGCCGGAGTAGGCGCAGTGGGGGCGGCCTCATTTAGTAGTTCCTGTGTGTAGGCGTTGGCGGTGGTTTGTGTTGAAGTTGCCGCCGGAACACTCGCTTGCGGGCGTTTTTTAAATTGCAATACACACACTAATGCCACCATAATAGCCAAGGCAGCCAAAAGCAAAACTAAGATTTTACGCTGTGCCCTGTATTGACGTTGCAAATGGGAAGTTTGCGTTTCACTTAAGAAATTTTTCATTTCCTGGGTTTGTTTTAAGCGCGCCCGAACACTGTTTACCTCTATTTTTTCGGCCCGTAACAAAGCGGGATCTGGGATGATGCTGGGTTCCTCTTCAGTTTTGGGGGCCTGGGTTTGTGAGTCAGTCGGATTTTGGGTAGCGGGTGCAAAATCAGTAGAAGGCACAGTTTGCGGTGCAGTATCCGCTACGGGAAAAATTTGTTGAGGTGAAGACGATTGCGTATTAGTTGTATTTTGCGTAGCGGGAGCAGCCTGTTTAAGAACGGGGGTGTTGTCCGATTGGAGCACCGGCAAGGTAGAAGACGGAAGTGGCGGTAAGGTGGGCGGCTCATCATCCTTCACCGGTGGCAGCGCGCCGAAAACTTCGGTAATAGTAGCCACGTGATGGGTGGACTCCCTGGGATCTTCTGCCGGTTGTTCTTCCGCCATTTCTTCTTCCCGCTGTCTACGCCGGGTGGAAGAGGTTTTTGCTAATTGTTTTTCTAATGCATGTGCCAGGTCCATATCCGAATTATCATTCGGATCCGGGATGCCTAAGATATTTCCGAGATCTTCTTCTTTGATGTTGTTAAAATAATCTTCAATGGGGCCCGGCTTGGACGGCTTTTTAGGGATTTCCAGGGAGGGGCTATCCGTTGGCGTCTCGTCAAAAGATAACGGAGAGCTTTCCCTGAGTAAAGAATCTAATTCTTCCTCAAAGGTGGCGGTATGTTCCGGGACTTCGGGTGCATTTTGGGTGAGGATGGTTTTTACGTCGGCAAAGAGAGAGGCGGGCTGCCAATGATCCCCATCATCGCTAAACTCTTCAGGGCAAATTAAACTCGTGGCGCTAAAGCCTTTGTTTGCTATTAACTCTTTGATAGTAAACGGGCCCACCACATCGTTGCCATCAAAAAACCAATATTTCATTCAAACCCTTTTTACGACATTATTTGCAGTACGTAACAGCTTTTTGCAAGCGGTTAAGTACAGTATCTTTCCCCATATATTCCAACATTTTAAATAGTGTTGGCCCGTGCGTGCGGCCGGAAACTGCCACACGTATAGGATGGAAAATCTGCCCTGCTTTGTAGCCGTTCTCTTTGGCATAAGCGCGTGCGGCAGCTTCCAAGTTGACATCAGTAAATTCAGCGATGTCTCCGTAAACTTTAATCATCCCTTCCAGCACGGCTTTGGCTTCCGGTTTGGCAAATACTTTTTCAATGGCTTCTTGTTCCATAACCGGTTCTTCAAAGAAGAAGCGAATAAGGTCCGGAATTTCAGTTAGTAATTTGTATTTTTCTTGTTCCAGGCCGATAATGCCTTCCAACCGCGCGCGGTCTACACCGGCGATATTGATATTCGCTTTTTCAATAAACGGCAAAGCCAAATCGGTTAAGCGTGCAATCGGCGTTTGTCGGATGTATTCCCCGTTCATCCAGTTAAGTTTTTCAGGGTCCATCACGGCCGGGCTGGGTTGACAACCGGAGATGTCAAATTTTTCTTCCAACTCGCCGGGCGCAAAAATTTGTTGGGAATCACTGGTTGCCCAACCGAGCAAAGCTAAATAATTTTTCAAGGCTTCGGGCAAATATCCCATATTTCTAAATTCCACCACGTTGGTAGCACCGTGACGTTTGGAAAGTTTTTTTCCGTCGGGTCCATGAATCATGGATAAATGGGCAAAAATAGGTTCTTTCCAACCTAGTGCACGGTAGATTTGAATTTGTGCCGGCGTGTTGGAGATGTGGTCATCGCCGCGAATGACGTGCGTCATACGCATCAGATGGTCATCTACCACTACGGCAAAGTTGTACGTGGGGTAACCGCTGGTTTTTTGGATCACCAAGTCGTATAAATCTTTGCTGGCAAATTTTACATGTCCGCGGATAAGGTCATCCCATTCCACATCGCCTTCGGTAGGCATGCGGAAACGAATGACGTACTTGCGGCCTTGTGCTTCTAACGCGGCTTGTTCTTCCTTAGTTAAATGAGCACATTTACCGGAATATTTCGGCGGGCGGTGCTCAGCCAAACATTTTTGGCGGTTGGCTTCCAACTCTTCTTCCGTGCAATAGCATTTGTAGGCTTTTCCCTCGGCGATGAGCTGGTCAATATATTTTTTATAAATTCCTTGGTCGGCGCGGATGGCTTGGTAATAAGGACCATCGGGGCCTTTGTCGGTACCGTCGGGCATGGGGCCTTCGTCCCAATTTAGGTTCATCCATTGCAGGCCTTCAAAAATAGCGTCGGTAGAAGCTTGAGTGGAGCGTTCTTCGTCGGTATCTTCAATGCGAAGCAAAAACGTCCCTTTGTTTTTCTTAGCGAATAAATAGTTAAATAATGCGGTGCGAACACGACCGATATGTAAAAATCCCGTTGGAGAGGGGGCAAAACGAACACGTACTGTCATAAATAAATCTTCCTTATAAATATAGATATACATATTATACCTTTTTTACGAGCCGTTGGAATAGCTATGCTTTTGGCAAAAAAGGCGGAGGAAGACAGATGAATTTTCAATAGTTTTTAGCGGTGGAGAGGGCGCACATCACCGATATCAGCCCCCGATGGCGACGATGATTAATATTTTCCACATTTTCTCGGCTTAGCCCGGGGTATTTTTTGCCCTTGTGCTATTAAATTTTTT
>ONOD01000027.1 GCA_900319325.1 uncultured Elusimicrobium sp.
TGCCAAATATTGCCATAATTTAGTGGGATAGTATTTTGCAATTAACAATTGGCGCACATCCTCTTCCCACTCGGCTGATCCATGCAAGCTGGAAAATCCTTTGGCTGGATCGTAATTTACAATGTAGCGCAATCTGACGGTTTTATCCTTCGGGAAATCACCGTTCTTTTTGGCTTCAATAACCGCATTTTCGGCCATCACGCCGTAGGGGCATTGAGACATTACAAAAATTTCCATAACATTCGGCTTGGCTTCTTTTTGTGTATACACTCCCATACGGGTTTGATGCGCCAATACAATATAGTCAGCAGTTTCCTGCACAACTTTTCGTTGAAGTGGAATTTCCATTTTGGAACGCACGGCATCTGTCTTTTTGATTAAGTACAAAGGCAAGAAGCTATAATCCAGGTTAGCCAACGTCTCATCCTGCAAGGCTTGTAGCTGGGTCATTTTTGTAACTACCGGTTCCATCCCCAAAAACTGCCCCAGTCCGCTCGTTAAACGGGCATCTTCCTGTCCGGAGGCATATTCTCCGGATTCTACAATGATAAATTCTGCTTTAGTTTGTGCGTTCTTGGCACTTCCCGTTTTTTGAGCAGGAGCCGCCCACAACGGTACGGCCAAGGCACATGCCCCTATAATCACAAATACTTTCTTCATAGATACCTCTATTTGTCTTCTAATTCTACGCGCACACCACGCACGCCTAACGAACATAAAAAATTATATACAAACAAGAACACAACCGTAGAGACTAAAAATAAAATGGTCCCCTGGATTGCAAACATCACAAGCCCCATCAAATAAGACACTGTTAACGTGGCTTCCGGCTTGAATACTTCTAAGCAGGCCGTCATGAGCATCAGCACAAATACGGCCAACGGGAACACGGAAAAGAACACATCTTTAATAGATATTTTTTTTATTTCTACTTTCATATACTCTCCTAAATATAACTATTTTTCAGGCTCTAACACGACAACAATACGGTTCTTACCGGCATCATCCGGCAATTGCACAGCCTTCACAATGCATTTTACATTCGCATTGATTACAGAACCTCGCAATACTTTTGTAGGATTTTCCATGGCTTCTCCTACTACTTGAATAACCTCTTGTTGGCGCCCATCAAAAATATCCAACAAGTGCACCTTGCGATTTTCCAACTCTTTTAATTCAAAATTGGTATACAACACGTTATTGTTTTCATCCACTACAATCGCGCGCGTCCCTTTGGGAATAGCCACCGCAAAAATGGCTTTCCACCAGCTCTTTTCTTTTTCCAGGGCTAAAATTTCGCCGTGTTCTAAGCTTTTAACATCTTCATTTAATTTTACCAATAGCCCCTGCGTGGCTTTTGCCACATCACCGATTTCATCCCTGCGTTCCGGATAATCTAAAGACAAATTATTGAGCGAAACAACATCAATACTGTCTTTAAGTGAATTTAACGGGCGAATAATCTTAAGCAACAGGAACAGATACAATACAAAGCCAATGAGCAAGATCATAATCACTGCACCTACTGCATAGCGTACCATGGAGGCGCGAATTAAATCGCGCGCTGCGGCACGAGAGACCGTCAAATTTACTACCCCGGCCACAGTATTTCCTTTGGCTAACAAGGGAATCGCCATGTCATACACGTCCCCTTTATTGGCTAAAATAGCCCGCGGCAATCCACTACGAATGGCCTGCACCGCCGCATTAGTATCAAATCCTACCGCATTATTATAGTCGGTATAGGACATCCCCATAAACTTCGTATTTTCATGCCAGCGGATAGAACCGTCATAATTGAGGTAAACAATGCTTTTGACACGTGCATCGTTCTGCATCATATCTTTCATTTGGCTGGCTTCATTAAAAGAAACTTGCTTTGGCTTAGCCGCCAACCCCTGCACCAATTGGGGCGCACGGTAACGGACCATCTCCACCATTTCATTTTGCAATTTCTTATCAAATACAAATTTGAACAGGTTGTAATAGAACAGGCCACCGATTACTGCCGCATAAACTGTTACCAACACAAACCATAAAAGCCACTTTGAAGTCAATTTCATGGGTTACTCCTATTTAATCATCATCAGCTCTTCCACTTTGCGAAGACCTAACTCCGCATCTCCGTTGCCTGGATCTAATTGTTTAGCCACAATCCACGCTTGGCGAGCACGTTCAAAATCGTCTTGGTTATACGCATCCAACCCTTCAATATACTTCGCACGAGAAGCCGCACTGGCCTCGGCGGATACACGGGTCATTCCGGTTCCTAAACCAGGTACCACTTCACTAACACCCGGCAACCCTGTAGTCGTGGTAGTCGTGGTGGTAGTGGTCGTAGTTGTTGTACCGGGCAAAGCTCCGGGCAACGCCCCCGGGATAACGGAAATAGGTCCATCCACAATGGTCGTTTCCAGTTGTTCTTGTTCTTCCAATTTCTTAGCGGCTTGTTCTGCTAATTCTTTGGCCTTTTCCGCCGCTTGCTTGGCAGCCAGTTCCGCTTGTTGGGCATCAATTTCTAATTGTTTGGCACGCAATTCTTGCTCGCGCAGGTACCGTTCTTTGGCATTACGCGCTTGCTTAATCATGTTATCCATGGAGGCGGTATCGGCTCCCCATTTTTTGGCGTTGTTCCAATAGGCAATAGCTTTGTCATAGCGGTAAGAACTAAACGCCTGGCAACCAGCCGTATAGTACCCTCCCGCAATCTCATTTTTTAACTGAGACATGTATTTTTGTACGCGCGTGTCACCGGGTTGAATCTTTTTGATACGTTCAAACACCGCATAGGCCTCCACGTACTGCCCTTTGTTATAAAGCTCCAAAGCTTGTTTCATATTCTCTTGCAATTGTTGCTGGCGCAGTTTGGTTTCCGCTTCCGAAATTTTAGCAACTAAGGAAGTATCATCTTTACGCATGAGTAACGCATTGTACCAAGCATCTACAGCTGTTTGATAATCGCCGCTCTTTTCGGCCACATTCCCGCGCCGCGTATATTCTTTAGCAATATCGGCATCAATTTGACGTTTCCATGCCTGAGCTTTAGAATTGCCGGGTTGAATGGTTAAAATTTCATTCAATTTATCGTTGGCTTCCACCAAACGGCCACTATCATACAAGGCCGCTGCCTCTTTAAATTTTGAATCAATTACTTGAGATTCCGAAATGGTTCCGTAGGTCCCCATATGATTAGCCTGCGTCGCCAAGGTTTGGGCTTGTTTAAAGTTAGGATCAATACTTAAAATCGTTTGGGCAAGTTCTTGCGCACGTTGGTAATCCCCTTGTTTATACAACTGGTAAGCGTTTTCATACACCATACGCAACGTATAATTTTGAATACGTTGTTTTTCTAATTGCACGGTGGAAAGATATTGTTTCTTTTCTTCTACATCATTTAAGGTACCCAGGGAAATTTTTCCCAGGTCCAACAACATTCCTTCTTCTTTACCATGTTGGCGCGTGGGTATTTCACGCACAAACGTAGTGGCAAAACCTTGAACAGCCATACTCAGTAAAATAACGGCGCATAGATGTTTATTCATATAGTAGTTCCTCAGAATCCGAGTCCCCCTGACAATAGTCCGCCCAACATAGGAGACAAAATGAGAATAAAAATCGTTGGGAAAATAAACATAAACAACGGAAATAACATTTTTGTAGAGGCCTGCGCCGCCAACTTTTCGGCTTTATTTAAGCGGCGGGAACGCAAGTCAGCCGAGAAGTTACGCAACAAATCCACTAAGCTGGTACCTAATTCATCCGACTGGATAATGAGCCCCACTAAAGAGCGGACTTCCTGCACCCCCGTGCGAGCTGCAAAACGTTCCAAGGCTTCGCGGCGGGAATACCCCAGTTTGATTTCTCCGATTGTTTTTTCCAATTCTTCCTCTAAAATGGTTTTTTCACGGGCTACTTTAATAATTCTTTCAAAAGCGGTTAAGTAATCCAAGCCGGATTCAATAATCAGCGCTGCCAAATCTACCGTCGTAGAGAAATTGCCCAAAATTTCCTGCTGGCGTTTTTGAATACGGCTTTTAATCATTACATCCGGCAAAATAAACCCTACCGGCAAAAAGATAATTGGCCAAAATGCTTTGAATAGCAACATCATGGCGGCAGGCAACACAACAGCCACTAAAATTTTAATATACAAAATATCCACCGGCTGCGGTTTGTCCGGGCTGCCCAACTGCAAATACATTGTTTCCAAAGGCTCTTCCAAATGGAATGTTTGCAAACAGAACAGAGCAATGCGATCAAACAGTTTTGATTCCGGATCCAACCGGGCGAAACTGGACGCCGATTTATACCGTTTGACCGATATATCCACGATATCTTCTCTCTCTTCTTTAGGAGCAAACAAGCGGAAAATACCCACAAATACCGAGCCGGAACCCAGTAACACTAATAGCCATAATACAAGACTCATTAAGTTGCTCATAGTTATACCCGAATATTCCCCAGTTTTTTAAGGACTTGCATCCCGATGAAAATCCACACCACACAGAACAAGAAAATAACCATACCTATCGGACTGGTATAGAACGAAATCATCTGCGTAGGATTGAATACAAACATCACCATCATCATGACAAAAGGCATAATACTTACTACGATGGATTGGATGCGCTGTTGCGCCGTCATCGCTTGAAGTTTCTCTTCCAGTTTACTCTCTTCGCGAATATTTTCAACTAGACGGGCAAAGATAACCGGTAAATTACCGCCGACCTGGCGCTGAATAATAATCGCTTTCACGATATACGCCAACATGCGGCTGTCTACACGCGCCACCATTCCATCTAACGCCTGTTCAAACGGCGTACCCAGCCGGTAGTTTTTGACAACAAGGCCAAACTCATCGGAAATAGGAGGCAGCAAGTCTTTAGACACCATTTCAAAACCTTGTACAATATCCATACCCGAACGTAAGGAGTTGGATAACAAAATAAGTGCATCCATCAATTGTTTATTGACTTTTATCCCGCGGCTACGTTTTAATGTTTCCAAAATGCTGGCAGGGATACGGATACTTACTACACTTCCTAACGCCAAGAAAGCCAAGAATACAAACACACCAAAGAACCCGCCAATCATCCAGCCAAAGAAGAAACCCATTACCATAAACACGATGATTGTGCCAAATACAATGTATTTCACATCAATCGTTACAAATTGACGGTTAAAATCTTCAGCCCAGGCGGCACTCTTGGAACGGTAGTCATCCATCATGGCAGAGATAGAATCTTGCTTACTATTAATGAGGAAATAGACAAACATTCCCGCCAATACGGCCCCTATTAAAATCAACGTTAACGTGAACATTCGGTCAGCCTTCGTAGTCTGATAGACTTTGGGGTTGGGCGGAGTTGACGGGATGGGAGAGCCCATAAACTGGGCATATAAGTGGTTAGCCAGTACCACAACTGCCATCACCGACTGGCGGTATTTATTATCCCGTTGAGAAACCGGGCTGGAAAAAGACTCAATGGTACTAAAAAATTCATTATTAATAAGCTCAAGCGTGGAAAGCATAGAACGAGCACGGCCATCCATACTATCTTTCATCACGTAAAGCTGATTAGAACGGAGCAAATCTTTATTCAAACGGTCCAATGTGGCCATCAAGTTTAATCGGTTCCCGACATAGCCGCGGGACAACTGTTCCAGTACGATCGGCTTATTCGGATCCAACGATTGGGCGGCTCGGTCCAAGTACAAATATACGTTGGAAAAAGCTTGGCGCCATAAATCTACTTCACTATAGGTTTGATTTTCCGTCTGCACGTATAGCACTTTTTGGTTGTTCATACGTTGCAATTCTTCGTCAAACCATGTGGGTTTAGTTACCGGTTTTTGAGAGGCTGCACCGCACATATCGGTGAGCGTATATTCTTTCTCTTGCGAGTCCACATTAAAGAACCCTGCCAAAATGCGCATTTTATCTTGCGCACATTGAATTTTTTCTAAATCTTTTGTATTTAAAGAACGCGCAAACAACCCCCCTGGCAATAATAAAATTGCCAGTGACACTATACTTATTTTAAGCCAAGTTCTCTTTTGTCTGTCCATAGTCGTTCTCTAAATCGCTGGAGGTGCTGGAGGCAACGGTTCTTGCGGTGCCTGTGGCGCTTGCGGCGCGTTCGGCTCTTGCGGTGCCTGTGGCGCTTGCGGCGCGTTCGGCTCCTGTGGTGCCTGCGGTGCTTGCGGCGCATTCGGCTCCTGTGGTGCTTGCAGTTTTGCTTTCTGAATCGCCTCTATTGCATGAATATCCGGTTCACCATTTTCATCCAAAGGAACTGCTCCCTTTGAAAACACGTCTTGGCTTACAGGGCAACCTTTGGCCGCAAATTCATCATAGAAGGTAGGCAAGCTACCCGTAGGGGCAAAAACACCTTGTACCTTACCATTTTCATCTACCCCGGTCTGTACATAGCGGAACAAATCAGTGGATTGGATTTCCCCATCTTTTTGCCCGTGCATTTCCGTAATATAAGTCACTTTACGAGAACCGTCCGAGAAACGGGACAACTGTACAATCAGGTTGACCGCGGAGGAAATCATTTCGCGAATGACGTGAACCGGCAAATCTACCCCCGTCTGTAAGCACATGGCTTCCAAACGAGATAAACCGTCGCGCGGTGTATTGGCGTGAATCGTGGTAAGAGAACCTTCGTGGCCAGTGTTCATGGCCTGTAACATGTCCAATGCTTCCCCGCCACGGCACTCCCCTACTACAATGCGGTCCGGACGCATACGCAAACAGTTTTTAACTAAATCTTGAATAGTAACCGCCCCTTTTCCTTCTACGTTTGGCGGTCTGGACTCTAGCGATACCCAGTGCGGCTGTTGCAAGCGAAGTTCCGCCGTATCTTCTACAGTAATGATACGTTCGTCATCGGCAATATAACCGGAAATCGCATTTAAGAAAGTTGTTTTACCGGTACCGGTACCACCGCACACAATAATATTTTTGCGGATTTTGACGCACTGCTTAATAAATTCCATACATTCCGGGCTAATTGTACCAAAGCGGTAGTAATCTTCCGGCCCGAACGGTTTTTGCGAGAAACGACGGATGGTCAATGTCGGCCCGGAAACCGCCAATGGGGAAATAATGGCGTTCACACGGGAACCATCCTTCAAACGTGCGTCCACAAGTGGTACAGATTCGTCAATACGACGGCCTAATGGGGCCACAATACGTTTAATCACTTGCACCACTTGGTCGTTATTTCTAAATTTGTACTTCGTCAATGTCAATTTACCTTTCTGTTCAATAAAAATCTTATCAAACGCGTTGACCATAATTTCGGTAACGGCCGGGTCGCGCATCAAAACTTCCAGCGGCCCCAAACCCAAAATTTCGTCCAGCAATTCCGAAGAGAAACGCGCGCGTTGTTCACGCGAAAACTGCAAATTGGGTTGTTTTTGCAAAATGTCGTCCACAATGGCCGCTACCCGTTTGCGGGTCTGATCACTGGCAGAACTTTCGTCGCTAACCACGATGTGTTCAATTTCTAACGTGTGAACCACTTCTTTGTGCACTTTTTGTTTCAGGTCATCCCAGAAGGAAAGTTTTGTTTTGTCTTGTCCTTCATCCGTAAGCACATGGCTTTCGGCAGACTGCGTTTTCCCGCTGTTAAACAACACCGGGCTCCAAATCTCTTGGGCAGCCTGTGTAAATTCCTCATCGGATACAGAAGCCGTCCAATCTTTAGGAGCGGGTTGCAGATCGCGGATTTTGGCCAACACTAGACGAAGGCCTTTCACCCATTCCGCTTGCGGATTGACCACAATTTCCACTTCTTTACGGTTGGAAGTAGCCATCACATCTTCATCCCACGGCAGGAACACATCCACTTCTTGCCCTAGAGAGGAATAAAAGCGTTCTACTTCTTCGTAAGGAATGGACCCCGGCATATCAAAAGCATTGCAGATGACGCTCACGCGGTCCATGGGGTAATGTTGCTCTTTATAATCATTAAAAAGCTGCACTGTGGAATTAAGGTGAGAACGCGTTGCTTGCGAAATCCAAAACAATTTATCGGAAATATCAAACGCAAACGCTTGCATCGGGAAACTGGAATCAACATCCAAGAAAATATCAAAAGTTTGCGACAAGCGAGACAAAATAGGAATTAAAATTTTAGGACTGATAGAAGCTACCTGTGCGCGTGTATTTCCCAATGGAAGCACCCCAACCCCCCATTGAGACATGGATATTTTGCCGCGCAACAACCCCCCTACTACCGCAATGTTGGTATTGCCCAATGTTTGCAAGATATCTGCTACGCTAACGGGTTTTTTAATATTTAAATAAAAACTATGTTCCTGCCGTGCCAAAGGATCTAACGGCACAATCAGTACCGGGCGTTTTTGAATACCGGCCCAACCTAAGGCTAAATTAAGAGTAAGAGTCGTCTTTCCCGCGCCTTCTTTAGGGCCGGAAAATGCAATAATTTTTGCTTCTGACTTGTTATTGTTTTGTTCTGCTGCCATATCCAAATTATTCTACAATTTCAACCGTAATGAATAAGAAAAGGGAACGTTGTTCTTCCGTTACGTCTTTGCTCTTAAACAAAAGTCCAATTAAGGGGATGCGCCCCAAGAAAGGCACGCGGTCCTCGCTGACGTTGCGGGCACTGCTCTTGAGCCCACCGATTACCAAGGTTTCCCCACTGTTAAGTTCTACGTGAGTTTCCACAGAACGGTTAGTAAAAGAAGGAGCGGTAGCCGTACCGATTACCACCGTGCGGGAATAGTCAACCGTGGATACTTCTAACTGTACACTTACGTCAATAATGTTGTTACGTTCAGGGATAATAGTAGGAAGCACGTTAAGCAAAATACCATAATCTTCCAATTGAGAACCAACCCCCTGATTATTCACAACCGGTATCGGGACTCTTCCCCCCACCGTAATGCGGGCTTGGTTTCCGGACGCCGTCACAATCTTAGGGTTAGAAAGCACTTGCGCACGGCCTTCCGTTTCCATCAAACGCAAACGGGTAGCTACCGCTGTTTTACGTTGAAATTCCCCTAACGACAAAATCCCCGGGATGGTGGCTTCTTCAAAATCAAACAACTGATTCCAAGAAAACCCTTTTACACTTTGTAGCGAACCACTAATTTCTACTACGTCAGCGCTAACGGCCACCAATCGCGTTTTTTTAGCCTGCACACCACTAGGTGCTAGCATGCTAAGCAAGAAAACTGCTCCTGCAACTGCGTAAGTAAGTTTTTTATTTGTCATGTGTCGTCCTATTGATTAAATAATTTTTCAAAAGTTGCAATTTCCATAATGTACTGCGTTACATCCCCGTGAGAACGTAAGATTACAGAAATTTTACCTTCTTGCTGTGCCAAAGCCAGGTATTGCGCATCCCGCGGTGAAAGAGCCAACGCTAAGGCGGTACTATCCGAATATGCGGAAGCGTCATCATCCTTGTTTTTTAAGGCACTGGCGGACTTGGCATCCAAGCCTTGTCCCAAATCATTTCCCACACCCAACACTTTTACGTTCTGCAAGAGGGTTACGGTAATATTTTGTTGTGTACCACTTTTCATAGTGGCTTGGAAAGTAAATAAAACGTCCACATTATCGTCCGGTTTAATCAAAGAGGCCGTAGCCACGGGAACATCCGTAATGATGAAACCACGCATTTGAACCGGGATTTTGCTGGAAAGCCCTGCCTCCGGAGACAAAGAGGTAATGGCATATTTAGAAATTTGGTTTCCTTTAGGAATTTGGATACGCGCCACGGCATTTTCAATGGCTTTAAAATCCGCATCGGTAGTATAGGTGAAAGCATCTTTCTGCAGGTAGGCAGCCGGCACGGGAACCGTTTTGATAAAATCACGTTTGATCACTTCGCGTTCCTTGATATCGCGCGTAGGAACAAACACATATTTAGGATTGCTAGCTGCATTTATCTTCGCTTGTGCACGGTTTACAATCATAAAATATACAATAGCTGCTAACACAGCCAGTACCAGCGGTAATAAAAAACCTTTTCTCATTTTGTCTCCTTACTACTAAATTAAATACAATCCAAAATCGGTATTAGCGCTGATCCGAACTTAAGTAGGCTTTTTCTACAGGCATCCTAGCCCTAGCCGTCAACTTGCGGATTCCATTTTTACGTGGTTCATCAGCTAGAATATAGCTGGTACCCGGGAACGCTAATTTCATCGGATACACCACAGTTACTATTACGTCCTGGTGACGGTGCTTTTTATACATCGGGTCTATCCCGGTTGTTTCCACCTTCACATGCACGGTAAGCCGTTCGGCTTCTTGCCCAAAGACCTTACGTTTAGCGTGCTCAATTTTTTGCTGCATAATTGTCCGGTTTGCAATACCGCTGGGTTTATCTACCCCCACCAGTGCGGCAATACGGGCAAATTCATAGGAAGCGTGATTTAACACAATCGTGCGATAAGCAATATTGCCATATTCTAGTACAAAGAAAATTACTAAGATGAATACGGGCAAAATGAGCATCAGCTCTACTGTTACCTGGCCACGCCTCCTATGAAAAATTCGCATAACTTAAGCTGCGCTGTTCACACCGCCCAAGATTTTTTGTTTAACGTTTTCATACACTTCGGGCATGAAGCTCTTTACAGCAGCACCTACGCCCAAGGCAATACCTACTACCACTACGAGCATGAGTACGTATTCTACAGTGTTTTGACCTTCTTTTTTAGTAAGCGTACCCAAGGCTTTGGCTTTGAGCATGTCTACTTTGTTTTGCAACATGACGATATATTTCATAACTCCTCCTAGCTTCTAAATTTTTATCCTGCATTATAATCCGTCAAAATAATTTTGGCACCTTGGTCAAACTGCTGGGGCACCAAGTGCGAATACAACACATAGAAAGAAAGAAATGCCCCCATTAGCCCAGCCGCCACAATAATATATTCTACGGCACCTTGGCCTTTTTTACTATTAAGTACTCTCTTTCCTATTTTCAACATATCCTAAAATTGGATAGACAACGCAATCTGTTGCGATGTTCCCAACGCCCCAAACGGGGTAACTGCATAATCCAACGAGGCACCATAACCAAATAATTCACCACTATATACGCCGGCCCCAAAGGACACGCGGGATGTTTCTTCCAACCCCACTTTTTCTACCCAGCTATCTTCAGTATTGATACCGGTATT
>ONOD01000034.1 GCA_900319325.1 uncultured Elusimicrobium sp.
CTGGAACAAGAGGTAAAAATTGCCATTAACGGTGCGGCCGGTTGGCATGCGCCGGATATCTCACTAGCCAAATTGCCGGAGTCTTGGGAAGGCAAAGTGTCCGCGTTGGAAGTGGCTCCTGCCAATCCTGAAAGAGAAGTATATTCTATAGGATATGTAGCCGGAGATTTAGGGATGAGTGATCTGTTGCCGGTATCCAGCCGATTTTGGTTTGTTGACCGTGAGAATATGCTTCGTCAATTTCATATTACGGGTTCCACCCTGAAAAACCCATTATCCGGTAATGGTTATTGTGGGGCGGCTCTTTTGCAAGAATTTGACGGAAAATTCAAAGTAGTGGGGATGCACAACGGTCACTCGCTAGATTTAGAAAATCCCGCCGCCAGCGTGGGGAGCAGTGTGAATTTAGAAGCGGCTTTGCCGCAGTTGCTGGACAATTATCATCAACCGATGGCTTTGAATCGTGGCATTAGTTTTAGAGGGTGGGAAGTGGACCGATTAGAAGCCATGGAGCGCGTGGATAGAATTGAGATTTTTCCAGCTGACCCTGCGCGAGAGCCTACCGTGCGTTATATGCGTAATTTTACGCAGCCCTATTCGGATGCGCATGTAGAAGAAGCCTTGGGAGATATAGACCTCCAAGCTGGCGATAAACTGATTTTTCATATTGCGGGGCGCAATGGTGCCAACAAACGTGTCAACCGGCAGGTAGAGTTTGTAATTCCGTAGGTTATTACTTTTGTAATTTTGTAAATTCCCTAGCGTCCGATGCTGGGGAATATTTAATTGTTTCGTGCGGGCAAGTCGGTGCAAAGATGCTCAAATATGGCAAATGGTTGCCCGGAAAACGAGTCAGGTTTCAAACACTTTACGTATTTGAAACCTAACCGTTAAAACCTAACTTTCCCGGGAAGTCGTTTTCGTTTTATCCAAACTAAAACCCCTCGCGGGTAGTACCGCAAGGGGTTTAGTAATCTTTCAGCGCGGGCGTTGCCGTCCGCTAGGACTATTTCTCTACTTTTTCGTTGGGCTGGATAGCTGCCAATTGTTTGTAGAGATCTCTGCGCCAGGCATATTCGGATTCGGCCCGTTTGATGAGCTCTTTGGCCAATTCCGGATTGTCGCGCATTAAGCCTTTGAAGCGGTTTTCACCACTCATATAGTCCGCCAGCGGCAAGGTCGGCGCACCCAACGGGGAATCCACGTGGAGCGGGTTTTTGCCTTCATAGCGGGCTTCGGGGTTGAAACGGTAGAGGATCCAGCGCCCGGCTTGTACCGCGCGTTTGGCTTCGCCCATACCTTTGGACATATCAATCCCGTGAGCAATGCAGTGAGAGTAGGCAATTACCAACGCTGGTCCGTCGTAAGCATCGGCTTCTGCCAAGGCTTGGATGGTCTGGTTCATATTGGCACCCATAGCAACTTGCGCTACATAAATGTTGCCGTAGGTCATGGCAATCATACCGAGGTCTTTCTTCGGCATTTGCTTGCCGCCCGCAGCGAATAAGGCCTTGGCCCCGAGCGGAGTGGCTTTGGACATTTGACCACCGGTATTGGAGTATACTTCGGTATCAAGCACCAAGATTTTGATGTTCTTGCCCGAGGCTAATACGTGATCCAACCCGCCGTATCCAATATCGTAGGCCCAACCGTCACCACCCAAAATCCAGACAGATTTGCGGATGAGGTAGTCGGCCAAGCTCAAAATGCGTTTGCAGGTTTCGCAGCCTTTTTCAGCGCCTTTATTTAAAATGCCTTTGAGTTCAGCTACGCGTTTGCGTTGTTCTTCAACGCCCGCATCCGTAGTTTGGTCGGCGTTCAAGATGGCGTCAAACAAGGCAGCATGCGCTTTGAGGTTGTCATCGGCTTTGGCAGCTTCTAACGCGGCTTTGGCATCGTGATTTAGTTGGTCAAATGCTAAGCGCATCCCGAGACCAAATTCGGCATTGTCTTCAAACAAGGAGTTCGCCCAAGCTGGCCCTTTGCCATCTTCGCGTTGGCAATAGGGGGTGGTGGGCAAGTTGCCGCCATAAATGGAGGAACAACCTGTGGCGTTGGCAATGGCCAAGCGGTCACCGAACAGTTGCGTTAAGAGTTTTACGTAAGGCGTTTCGCCGCAACCCGCACAAGCGCCGGAGAACTCAAATAACGGCTTGCGCATTTGAGAACCTTTCACGGTTTCTTTTTTGGTTTTTACTTCAGCTTGTTTGAGGCGTAGGAAGAAATCGTAGTTTTCAATTTCTTGTTCGCGCACGTCCAACTGATGTACCATGTTGATAGCTTTCTTGGTCGGGTCTTGTTTATTTTTACCGGGGCAATTAAACACACATGCACCGCAGCCGGTACAATCTTCCACGGCTACTTGTACAGTGAATTTTTTGCCGGCTAGGTCTGCTTTTCCATCGGCAGATTTGAAATTCTTCGGTGCATTTTTTAGTTCTGCTTCATCATACGCTTTGATGCGAATAGCACCGTGCGGGCAGACGAGCGAGCAGAAACCGCACTGAATACAATCTTCACTATTCCAGCACGGAACCTGAAGCGCAATGTTGCGTTTTTCATATTGCGTGGTTCCGGTAGGGAAGACGCCGCCTTCCGGCATTTTGCTGGTTGGCAAATCGTCACCGCGGCCCGCAATCATTTCACCCAACACTTCTTGCACAAAGGCAGGAGCATCAGCGGGAACCGGGGCTTTTGTGTGCAGTTTAGAAGATACCGTGGCCGGATATTTTACTTCTTGCAACCCGGCTAACGCAGCATCTACGGCTTTGTAGTTTTTCTGCACAACTTCTTCGCCTTTTTTGGAATAGGTCTTTTCAATGGCGTGTTTAATGTCCGCAATGGCTTTTTCAGTCGGAATGACGCCAGCAATACCAAAGAATGCAGTTTGCATAATCGTATTGGTGCGGCTTCCCATACCGGTTTTAAGGGCAATTTCGGAAGCATCAATCACATAAACTTTAAGTTGACGATCGATGATGAGTTTTTGTACTTCGGCGGTTAGGTGATTCCATACCTGATCAGCGTTATAAGGCGAGTTGATGAGCACCGTGGCGCCTTTTTTGGCTTTGCCCAGTACGTCGTATTTGTCTAAGAAGTCAAACATGTGCACGCCGATAAAATCAGCCGATTGGATGAGATATGGGGCGCGAATGTAGTTCTTACCAAAGCGAATGTGCGAGGTGGTCATAGACCCTGATTTCTTGGAGTCATAGACGAAGTACCCTTGAGCACAGAATCCGTTGGCAGAAATAATTTTCATCGTGTTTTTGTTAGCACCGACGGTACCATCAGAACCTAAACCGTAGAACAATGCAGCAAAAATATCGCCAGCAGCATGGGATTCTAATTTGGCCTTAGGTAAGGAAAGACCGGTCAAATCGTCGTTAATGCCGACGACAAATTCTTTTTTCGGTTCTTTGGCGGCCAGGTTGTCAAAAATGGCTTTTACGTCGCTAGGCGTAAAATCTTTGGAACCAATACCGTAGCGGCCACCCGCGATAAACGGAGTCTCTTTGAATTTGGCTTTGGCTTCTTTGGTAAGGAACGCCGCACATACATCTTGGAATAGCGGCTCGCCTAGGGCGCCGGGCTCTTTGGTGCGATCCATCACGGCTACTTTTTTCACGCTGGCCGGGATCACGCGCACAAAGTCGGCAATGGAGAAGGGACGGAATAATTTGACTTTGAGTACGCCCACTTTTTCACCTTTCATAGCTTCTACGGCATTTTGGGCTACGTCAGCACCGGAACCCATGATCACGATCAGGCGTTCGGCATCCTTGTCCCCGAAGTATTGGAATAAATCATAGCTGCGGCCAGAGATTTTGGCGAACTTCGCCATTTCTTCTTTTACGATACCGGGTACGGCGTTGTAAAATTTGTTGACGGCTTCGCGGGATTGGAAGTAGACATCCGGGTTGGCGGCGGTACCGCGCACGGTGGGATGTTCCGGGTTCAAACCGCGGCCTTTATGGGCGGCGATGAGGTCGTCGGAAATCATTTCTTTCATTTGTTCTTTGGTCAACGGTTCCACCATGTTAAGTTCATGGCTGGTGCGGAACCCATCAAAGAAATGAACAAACGGTACGCGGGCTTTCAAGGTGGAGGCTTGAGCAATCAAGGCCATATCCATGGCTTCTTGCGGATTGTCTGAGCACAACATTGCCCATCCGGTTTGGCGCACTGCCATTACATCGGAATGATCACCGAAAATAGAAAGCGCTGTGGTGGCAATAGCGCGGGCAGATACGTGGAAAACCGTGGGGGTTAATTCGCCCGCGATTTTGTACATGTTCGGGATCATCAAAAGTAAACCCTGAGACGCGGTGAAGGTGGTGGTTAGGGCACCGGCTACCAAAGAGCCGTGCACCGCCCCGGAAGCGCCGCCTTCGGATTGCAATTCGCTCACCGAGGGAACATTGCCCCACAAGTTGGTTTCGCCTTTGGCGCTTTTCGCGTCACAGATTTCGCCCATCGTAGAAGAAGGCGTAATCGGGTAAATAGCAATTACTTCGTTGGTAGCATGGGCGACGTGAGATACTGCCGTGTTGCCGTCCATAGCAACTAATTTAGCCATATAGAGAAGTCTCCTTGTTTAATCTAAAGCGGTTTGCATGAAATACACGCAACACTGGACGTAATCCAGTATGTAATTATTATACCATTTTGGAAGTCATTGGGGAATTGTTTATTGTAGTGTTTTTATTAAAAAATATACCCCCTGTCTTTGGCACAGGGGGTAAGAAGTAAAGAACGGTTATTGGTTAAAAACTTCCAAAATTAGAGAGTTTGTTTCATGAGTCCACTTTTCAGCAAAATTGCGAACCATGTAGTCAAAATATCCTATAGGAGGGAAAGTCAGCACGCCTCCGGTGCGATAATCTGTGATGGAAATATCGTCCCCTTGTAGTTTCACTTCAAAAGTGAACGTATAGAAACGGACTATTTGGTCAACTTCTTTGGCGCGTTTTACTTCAAAGATGGCAGTTTCGGGATTGCCGTTTTCATCGGCTAGATAGTATGTGCGCGATGTATAGGCATCCGCTCGGCCAGGGGTTTCGTTGCGATAGGTTAATTGGCGCGTTTGACGGTAAGTGCCTTCTTCATCGCGTTCGTTTAAATCTGCCCAGAAGAAAACGTCAAATAATTCTTCCGTGTTGCCCGTGTTTTCTTCTTCCTGTACAGTTAAAGTATATTTTCCTTGAGTTGGGTATTTTTTGCCTTTGGAAAGGTTGTATTGATAACTGTTGCTTCCTTTAGGTGAGGGAATAGAGTCAAGGGGTACTCCCGTGAAATAGGTTTTAAATGCAAAACAGGGGGCAGCTAACAGAACAGTGAGTGCAAGCAAGAATAGTTTTTTCATATCATTCATCTCCTTGATTATATTCTATGGACTTAGCACTGTAAATTCCAGGGCCTTTAGACCTAGATAACGGGGCTTTTAAGACCTATATAAAAAGCAAGGAGACTCATTTACAGCGTGGATAAATAGCGTTCCAACTCGTAACTGGATACGTGGGTGCGGTAACAGTTCCACTCAATATCTTTATTGGCAATAAATTTCTCAAATGTGTGTTCACCCAAGATCTTTTTGACAAGCTCGGAATGGCGCGTGTAGTTAACGGCCTCATACAAGTATGCCGGTAGCGTGTCAATTTGATGCTTGGCACGTTCTTGCGGCGTCATGCGGAAGATATTTTCTTCGGTGATAGGCGGAGCTTGTAAGTTGTTTTTGATACCGTCCAAGCCGGCGCCTAACATTACGGCAAACGTGAGGTACGGGTTGCAGGCCGGATCGGGGAAGCGGCACTCAATGCGGGTAGCATTGGGCTTGCCGATTTTTACTTGCGGAATACGCACCAAGGTACTACGATTCTTGCGCCCCCAGGCGATGTAAGCGGGGGCTTCGTAGCCGGGCACTAAGCGCTTGTACGAGTTGACCCACTGGTTGGTAACGGAGCAAATCTCTTTAACATGTGCCAAAATCCCCGCAATATATTGGCGCGCTGTTTGCGACAAATACATAGGATCTTTCTCGTCAAAAAATGCGTTAGATCCGTTTTTGAAAAGGGATTGGTGCACATGCATGCCGCTACCGTTAATTTTGGCGATAGGTTTAGGCATAAACGTGGCATAGACGCCATTGGCGGCAGCCACCTGTTTAACGACCGTGCGATACGTGATTACTTGGTCCGCCATTTTCATGGCTTCGTCATAGCGTAGGTCAATTTCGTGTTGGGAGGGGGACACTTCGTGGTGGGAATATTCCACGCGGATACCTAGTTTCTCAAGCATCTGCATCGTTTGACGGCGGATGGCGTAGGAACGGTCCAATGGGATGGTATCAAAGTAGCCGGCACTGTCCAACAGTTCGGTGTGCTTGTCATCCTTAAAGTAGAAATACTCCAGTTCCGGGCCGACCATAAATTGATCAAACCCCGCTTTCTTCATTTCCGCTAAGTTGCGTTTTAGAATGTAACGCGGGTCTCCTTCAAATTGTTTGCCGTCGGTGGTTTTAATATCGCAGAAGAAACGGGCGATCGGGGCGCCGGTAAACTCGGGCGGAAACATTTGGAAAGTGTCCAGGTCCGGGATGGCAACCAGGTCGGATTCCCACACGCGGGCAAACCCTTCCACGGAGGAACCATCTAGTCCCATTCCTTCGGTCATAGCATATTCAAATTCTCGGTAGGAAACGGAAATGGATTTAAGTTTGCCCAAAATATCTACAAACCATAGTTTTAAAATTTGGATGTTGTTCTGTTCGGTTAATTTCAAAATATCCTTAATTTTTGCTTTTTCTTCTGCGGTGCGTTGATACATGGGGCCGGCTCCTTATTAATATAGTATATTGTAGCTTTTTGCGCGTATAAAAGGAAACTTCCGCCCAGGGGATGGACGGAAGTTTTTGGGGGTAGTTATGAGTTACTTCGCAACTTTTGGTTGCGGTTTAGTACAAAGACACTTTTTTTGCGTAGTGGAGGCCGGCTCTTGCTCCGGCTGTGTCTGCGCTTGGCAGTTACACTTGTTGGGTAATAACTGCGGATACTTTTTAAACGTGGCAGCGGGATCGGTTGTGTCACGGAGAAGTTGCAGTTCTTCTTCCGCCCGGTACCAGTCTGCTTCACTTGGTTCGCGGCAAACTTCGCAATTACAAGGTTGCGGCTGTTGTGCTTGCGCTTGTGGATTGCCTGCGGGTTGCTGTTGTGCCTGCGACGCATTGTGCTGGCGATCATACACACCTTGCAATAGTTCCGGGTGATTTTCAAATGTGGGGAACGGTTCAAAACTTTCAGGATCCCACGCATTTTGTAATTGTTGCAATTTGATTTCTGCTTCCTGATATTCCATTTCAGACAGGGGGCGCGGTTTCACCGCGTTTTGCTGCGTGGATTGAGCCTGCGCTACCTGGCGTTCCAGTACCTCTCTAAGCCCGGCCAGTTTTTCTTCATTTGCGGCCGCCAGCGAAGATTCCTTTTGTTGTAGAGAACCTTTGCTTCTGCGCAAAGTGGGCTTGCGCTGTTTTTGGCTGGCTTTTTTGTATTTTGCTTCATACTTAGCCAGTCCTTTCGCATCGGGACTTGTCCGGTGGAGTGTTTCTGCTTGGGCCACAGTGGGTATGATGCAACACGTGGCTAGCAAAATTGATAATGTCCATTTAGAAGAGTTCATAAATAATTATCCTTGTCTACTATTGAGCCATCATGTCTTCCGGGAAGAAAATGACTGCCGCCAGTTCTAATTCTTCTTGCGTTAAGGCGTTGGTTTCCGCAAAATGGCCAAGGGCCGATAAGAGCACCATTGCTGCCATTTGATTGGAAAGATCTTCCTTGGTGAAATTCTGATCCATAGTCTGACCCATTTGGCTTAACATTTGTTTCATTTGCTGATTGTATTCGTTGATGTCAATTTGTGCAAGTATGGGTGCGGTAATTTTATCCAAGGCCGTTAAAAGTTGATCTTGGTAATTGTTTAGCTGGTTTTCTTGGGCGGGAGTAGGGTCTTCTGCGCCGCTCTCAAGAACTTCTTGGGCGATAGTAAGCAGCCCTTTTAAGGGGGGTAAAACAGTTTCATCAAACGTTTTGTTCAATTCTTCCACTTGGGCGGCATATTGCTGCATGACATCATCCGCGACGGGATTTACATCCTGCGGGCTGGGTAAAGCAAACGATACAGACGCTACGGCCACGGCTAACAAGGTTACGAGTAACTTCTTTAGTTTCATATAACTTCCTCCTTTGAATAATCAACTTCTACTAGTAGTATAAAATGTTTGCTGATATAAAACGAGGGTCTTTGGGCCTAGGCCTATCTAGGTATTTGGGCCTATTTTGGGGGAGCACTTTGCGCATTTTGCGGCAATAAACTATAATATAAGTATGATTATACCTACAATTATTGAGAAGAACGTTGGATATGATATTTTCTCCCGCCTGTTAAAAGACCGTATTATCTTTGTGGGCGGCCGCGAAGGCGAGGTAGATACCGCCAGCGCCAATATGATTATTGCCCAGCTTTTGTACTTGGATGCGGACGACCCAAACCGAGAAATCAATCTTTACATTAACTCGCCCGGTGGTATGGTCACGGCGGGTTTGGCTATTTACGATACCATGCAATTTATTAAAGCGCCCATTACTACTATTTGTATGGGCCAAGCTATGAGCTTTGGCGCGGTGCTGTTGGCGGCTGGTTCCAAAGGCAAACGCTATGCCTTGCCGCATGCGCGCATTATGATTCACCAACCGTTAATTTGGGGCGGGGGAATTTCCGGCCAGGTAACGGATATTGAGATTGAAGCGCAAGAACTTCACAAGAACAAAGAACACTTGTTGGATATCTTAGCGCATCACACGGGCCAGGATAAAGAAAAAATCCGCCGCGATAGCGAACGTAACTACTATATGTCCGCGCAAGAAGCCAAGGAATACGGCCTCATTGATGCGGTACTGGAGCTGAAAAAGTAAATACGTTGCGCCGAGTGATTCGTACCGAAAACAACTTCGCGTTTTTCGTCAAGGCCCACAAATTTAGGTGGGTCTTGTTTTTTGGACAAATATGTGTAGGCTTATAGAAGGAAGTTTCGTGACTTCCGGATTGATTATATTGTTAGGAAAGGAGATTACTTATGAATAAAGGTTTCACGTTAATTGAGTTACTCGTAGTGGTACTCATTATTGGTATCTTGGCGGCGATCGCACTACCGCAATATACCAAAGCAGTAGAACGCTCCCGCATGGCGGAAGCCGTGCAGGTGTTAGGGGACTTAGCGACCGCGCAAAGCATCTTCTATATGCAACACAATGCGTTTGCTAACGACCTGGGTGACTTGAATCAACGCGGCGACGTGACCGTTCCGGGGCCGGAAGAGGGCGGTAGCTGGAGCCTGACGGTAGGTAGAGCGGACGGTAGCCAAATGATGACTCGCCAAGGCGGTATGTACGATGGTGCGGCCTTACGCTTAACGGTACGCGCTGATGGAAGCATCTTAAAAGAGTGTCTGCCTAACAGACATGAAGAGTTCTGTGGTATGGCGGAAACCGCCGGGTATGGGCCGGAAGCGCAAGCAGCAGGTGGAACAAATGGACGGCTTATTGCTGAATTTGCTGATGCTCTGATCTTTGAGAAAGTTGAATTCATCGTGGAACGAAGGGAAGACTTTAAGAAGAAGAAGATTAGTGAGACGGCCATTCTTCAGCAGAAGTAAAATAAGTTTCAGATAAAACGCAGTAACAGCAACCCCGGCCTCGTGGCTGGGGTTGTTTGCTTTTGGCTGTTTTGCGCGAGA
>ONOD01000013.1 GCA_900319325.1 uncultured Elusimicrobium sp.
ATTGCCGCCCTGCTGCTCGGCGTTGCGATTTCCACTGCGCTCATCAACGCCACCCGCAACCTCGTGATGGCGCGCGTCTCCGTGAAGCTCGACGTGGTCAGCGAGGCGGCCACACTAGCCCGCCTGCTCTCGCTTCCGCCCTCGTTCTTCAAGGAATACTCGTCGGGCGATTTGGGAAGCCGTGTGGCAAACGTCACCATGATTGCGCAGCTCATCGCCTCGATTCTTCTGGGAACGGGTCTTTCGGCCATCCTTTCCATCGTCTATATCTTCCAGATTGGCGCGTATGCCCCAACTCAACGGCTAAATTGGTGATTTCATACTGACCTGCCGCCCCGCGTACACAAATAAACCCGACGAGCCGTTCCCCCACAAACGCGCCCCACACCCGCGCCGCAGGTTGAGCTAGCTCAGCTTGCCAAGCTTCTTCGCTCCAATGCGCGCTAAAAGTTTGTGCGCGGTCTATTTCAAAAAACAGTTTTCCTTCACTGGGCAAGGCAAGGCGGATGTTCATTTGGGTACCTCCAATTCAAAACGAGCTGGTTTTAAGTAAAGGGGTTCTAGGGCATCTTTGGACCATTTATTTTCTTGCGCCAACTTAAAAAGTGTTTGTGCTTGCACGCGGCACGCTTTGGATGGAGCCAAGGTATAGCGCGTACCCAATAAATCCGTCAAGGGCGCAAACTCTTTATCCGTCCCGGCGACAAAAAGCGGATAGGGATACGCCGCCAATTGCGCGAGTAGTTCTTCGCGGCTAAGCCATTGTGGGGCCGATTTGGCGGTATCAAAAATTTGCAGGAAATATTCTTCCCGAAATGCGTGTAGCACAACGGCTACTACGCCGGAGGGATTTTTCTCTTGCCAGGTTTTGTACGCCCGCAGCGCTTGCACTTGGCGGTAGATGACTTCAAAAATGGTAGCGCCTTTTACGTCGCACCCGCTAAGCATGCGCAGCATAGAGGCAAACGTGAGCGCAATGCGAATCCCGGTAAAGCGCCCCGGCCCGCGAATGATAAAAATGCGCGCAATATCCGGCAGGGCCGCACCGGCTTTGCTGAGTAATTGTTTAAGTACGGGAAAAAGTATTTTCTCTTGTTTGATGCCGCTACGCCGGGCAGAAAAAACCTGTCCGTTTTTTTCCACCGCTACCAGTAGTGGCGAATGCGAGGTGTCCATCACCAAATTTACGCCGCTTTGCATAATTCCTCCAATAACCGGTCCGACACGCGCCCAAAAGAAGCCAATTCTATCGTGCGCTCATCCCCTTCCCGAAGCACAAAATTCAGTTCCAACCGATCCGCCGGCAACATGCGTGCAATCGGGTCGGGCCATTCGGCCAGGATGATGGCTTGTTCGTCTTCCAGCATTTCTTCAAAACCCAAGTTAAACACTTCGCCTTCTTCCAGGCGAAACAAATCAATGTGATACAAACGCGCGTGTTTATTTTGATATTTTTTGAGTAAGCTAAAACTAGCACTGGTGGGCGAACTGGTTAACCCCAGCGCTGCCGCCACACCTTTGACAAATACCGTCTTGCCCGCACCGATTGGCCCGCGCAAAAACACAATTTCTCCGCCCTTTAGAAGCTGCGCAAAATGGGCAGCTAACAGTAGGGTTTCTTCGCGGCTATGGGTCTGTAAGCGAGCTGTTTTCATACCTTAACGCACCGTTTTAATACAAATCTCGCGGCCGTCCGCCAGGGTTTGACGGTCCTGATTGGAAGGGTCCGGGATTTCTTCCCCATCCACGGCGAACACATACTTATATTCCCCCCCGGCCAGTGCGATAGATGTTTCAAAATATCCCTTTTTGTACGGCGTGAGTACGATGGGATCTTTGCCCCACCGGTTAAAATCGGCGCGTAGTTCCACTTGCTTGGCACCGGGCACCGTGATAAAAAATTTGCGATATTTCACCTCGGTATCGTACGTAGCCGGGCTGAGTGTCATACGTGCTTGCATATCTTCTTTGTTGAGCGGAGCCACCGCACGGGCGCCTTCAATCGTGTCGGACGTAAAGGTATAGTAGTCTTCCATTTGTGAAAACAACCACACCAGGCCGCCGATAAACAACGCCAGGAATATCCCAAAACAAATATTTGTTTTTTTAGTTGTTGTCATCTAAAAAACTCCGCGCATAAAACGTAGCCCCGTAGGTATCCGCCAGGTTGCGCAACGCGGCCAAATCGGCCCCGGTATTTTCCACACAACTCAAAATCACTTTTTCAAAGCCGGCCTGCACGCATTCTTTTAGGAAGGAAAGCACGTCGGGATAGGCATCTTGATATTCCGCTTCCGGGCGAACAAGCTTCTGCCAGGTGGCGGCGTCTTGCGCGTTCACGCTGACGTTTACAATGTCCACCACGCGGCGCAAATCTGCCACGATGGATCTATGATTAATACGGCTGCCCAACCCGTTCGTGTTCAACCGAATTTTGAACGGCGGGAACTTGGCTTGCGCTTGCCAACCTTTGAGTGTCTGCGCCACGTATAAGAGTACATCCAAGCGCATAGTCGGCTCTCCGTACCCGCAGAAAACAACCTCTTTGAAAGGGGCTTTGCAAAGTTCTTCTTCCAGCGTGCGCAACAAATCCTGTGCGGCCGGTTCCTGGCCCGCCAGGTTCAAATTATTACCGTGAAAATCCATTCCCCACTTGGTTTTGATGCAAAACACGCACAAGTTAGGGCAACGGTTGGTGATGTTAAGATACACATTATCGCCAAAACGATATACAGTCTTAGGGGCATGGTTCGTCATATTCGTATTATAGCAATTTCCGGCTTGCGTGATAACAAGCAATTTTTAGGCCTAAAATCCAGGGTTTTCTAGGTCCTTTGGCCCTTGTCCTTCCCGGAGGAAAACTTATAATGTAAGTGTAGAGGAGAAATTATATGCGAAAAAATCATTATGTTGTATTACTCGCAGGTCTTTTGACTCTGACGTGTGTTGTGCCGGTGCACGCTATTAAATTTAAAAATCTTAGACAACGACTCAAGCAACGTATTGAAAGAGGTATCACCGGGGCCAGAAAAGGAACCGCGGCAAGAGAAACTGTTACTCCCCGAGAAACCGGGATGGGGCGTCACTCTTCCGAAACAACCCAAACTGCTGCACCCCGCCTGGAGCCGTTGGCCGCTTCCAACAGGACCGGCACGCAGGCAGCCCCCGTTACCGGCATAGGAGGATCTTCCTTAACAACTGCCTCTCGTGTAGAAATTCAACTTCCTAAATTAAAAAAATCTCCTTTCAAATCTTGGCACGAAGAGGCCGTGGGGGAGTATTTGGAAATTGATCCCGCAGCTCCTTCCCTTACGTATATGACCAGCAAACCCATTTGGCGTCCGCAATGGGAAGAAAACATAACCTTACGTTCGGAAGATTTCTTCCCGGGGAAAACCTTTGCCAGCCAGGAAAAATTCCTGGATTATTTGGTCGAACAGCATAACAAACACTATATAAATGTAACGAGAAACTACGCACCCAAAGTATTGGCAGACCTCAAAGCCCACACAGCCGATTTTGAAAAAGAAGCCCAGAGGCTGACTACTTTCAATCACCCCCAAACAGGCGATTTGATTGCCGAATATCAAGCCGCCGAAATGATCCCGGCGGACATTGAAAATATATTTATCGCGGAATTCCCGGTAGCGGGTCTTCCGGAAAAAATGATTCCGCTTTTTGAAGCCATTCAAAAAAGGATGGGCGAGCGTGAAGTAATCGTATTGACCAACGCATTACCCCAAGGCCACGTGTGGAACACTGCCCGCGATACGGCTACGATTAACAAATTACCTTTGGGAGCCCAAATAGAACATCACTACCGCGCTAATTTGTGGAACGCCCTGGAAAGACAGAATATTAAAATCATCGGGTTAGAGCCGGAATTTGTCCATGGGGCGTTAGACAGAACCGGCATAACTGAAGGACTTTTCTACACTACATTGCCTGGCGAAAATTCCCCGATTTTTTGGTCGGTATGGGGCACTGAACCGGGAAAGCGCGTACGCCACCAACAGTGGCTCCAAACCCTGGAACAACAACGGGCCGAACATCCGGACGCCGCCTTTGTAATCTACATACCCAGCATGGATGCATCGTATATCCATCCGTTGTCGTTCACAAACCAAGTAGCCGGCAAAAATTTCGTCGTGGAAGTGTTGGAAAAAGAAGGCCGCGAAACGCACGACTTCTTTGATGTGCAAATGGGCTTAGACCGCTTCCCCGCCAACTTGAAATGGAGCCCGGAACTGGCCAAGATAGCCGGCTTTGATATGCGCATTAAATTTGATCGCAACCCCTCCCAGGGAACTCGGGTAGTTGTAACGGATCACGGGATGATTCCTATTCAACCGCAATCAAACTTCTAAAAGGATAAACTTTTGAGCTCTTGCAAAAGGGTCTAATAATTTTGGTATGATGAAACGATGTTGCCTTATATCAATTGGTTTATGTATGCTTGCCGCACAGGCCAACGCGCAAGTGGCTATTGCTACCGCGCGGGAACTTTCTATGGTTTCCCGTGGGGTGGCTAAGTCTGTACGCAAAGGCAATCCGCTCTACATCCCGGGCAAATCTACCGTCGGCCGCACAGGATTATATTCGTTTCAAATAACCCAAGCGCTGGAGCGCCGGGCGGTACGGTCGTTTATACAAGCCCGTAAAACACGGCGCGAGCTTGTCCACAATACACGGTCCCGTTTCTTGGATCCCGTAGTTCATGTGGGAAATATTAATGAAAATCTCACTCCGTTCACTCAATCGGCTTCCTTTTTGAGCACACCCAGGCAAACCCGCGCATACTTAATCGCCCGTGAAAACCGCCTTTATGTGCAGCAGACTAAACATCTTTTTCAGGAGATTATCCCCCGGTTGGAAGAAAATTTACCGCGTTTGCGCGAGGGCATTTACACCCATACGCCCAAGGACCCTGTGCGTTTTGTAGCGCAAGCGATCCCTCAACAAGTAAATACTATAGCTATCGGAGAAACACACGGATTTTATGATATTCAGGAATTTATTGTTCACTTCCTGCCGGAGATACGCAAAGCCCACCCGGACCAGGAAATTTTTCTGTTCACGGAATTTGCCTCTAAAGAAGAGAAATATCCTGCCGGCAGTTTAGCTAAATCTGATCCTCAAAGAAAGAAAATTTGGCAAGCCGCCGATGAAAATAATATGCAAATTGTCGGGTTGGAACCCAATGAAGTACTTCAAGATTACTCTATACTAAGTACTCTACAGGATAAGAATGCCTATGTTTTAATTACCGCCGGAGGAAAATTACAACGTTTTCCCTTCTTTGCCTCTGCTAATGGGATTAAATGGCGCAATGAATCTTTTTTACGAACCATCCAAGAATATAGGGCCCAACACCCCGACGCCATTTTTATCATCTATGCGGGAAACGCCCACATCAACACCCGGATTCCCTTTGCCATCACGCCCTTCTTGGACACGCAGAAGACATTTGTAATCAATTTACTCCCTACGCGCGCGCAAGTTGAACAGCGTTTTCCTCAATATGCCCAAGTGGAGATACGCTCTTTGTGGGATCCGTTGGGCGATGAGCTGGACGGAAAAGAGTCCTTTAACTATCCTTTGTTGTACTGGCAGGACCCCGAACTGGTGCGCGTTGCCGGGGCCAATATTTATTTACAGGCAAGAGACAACCTCTTCTCCAAGTAACAGGCTCCTTGCAAACCTAGGTCTTTTTTCCCGCTATAAATAGGTCTTAAGGCCCTACCTAACAAACGCTATATTATTCTAGAGTATAAGAGAGGGAACCTGTTTTTATGCGTTATACCAAAAAGATATTTTTTATCACGCTGAGCGTTTGTTTGCTCATAACGCAAGCTGATGCCGCTTGGCGAACAAAAAGACCCCGCTACAAACGCACGCGCCGTGCGGCGGCTTCGCACACGCTTAAAAGATCTTACAACGCAGCGCGCGAAGCACTCCTGGCCAGTGAACGCAGGCGCATTTTGGAAGAACGTATGGAACGCACCTTTGCCCGTGCCGAAGAGGCTCAAAAACGTGTCCCTTACAGTAGTGTCTCCCGGTGGGAGTCAATTTCCCCACAATATCATTCCCGTTGGGCCTTGCGTAAACTAAACCCCAAACATATCTACCCGGATAAACCTTTTTTGGCACACCCCATCTACGGCGGGCAATTAACCGAGGCTTATATCTTATCGCAAACAAACCGCGCACAGGTAAAGCACCTGGAAAAAATGAAAACATTCTTGCCCCGGTTCGTGGCCGCTATTCCCCGGTTTCAAAAAGAAGCCTGGGCGTTAGCACAACCCAAAGATCCGCTGCGCTACGCGGTTGAGCAAATCCCCGGGACCGTCAAAAATATTTTTGTGGGAGAAGTGCACAACCAGCCGGACATCGTTCGATTTATTAGTAACATGCTTCCCCTCCTGCGGAAAAAATACGCTGACAAGCCCATCTTTTTATTTACGGAATTTGTATGGGACATAGAACGCAAAGGCAAACACTTGCCGGATACAGCCCCCGGCCTGCACGAAACCGATTATATCCCCATATGGCAGTCCGCCGCCAAAGAAAACATTCCCATCATTGGATTAGAACCTAAATATGTAGAACACAATTTTGATTTTAGTATCATCAACGCAAAAGGAGAAGAAGAGTGGCTCTCTATCTGGACCACACTGGAAGGAATGCGGCTACGTAACGAACATTGGTGGAAAATTATAGAACAGTACCGCGCTGAAAATCCGGATGCCATTTTTATCATCTATACAGGGAGTGCACACAGCTTTTACGAGGTGGAATTTTCGTTGTCTGCCCGTCTCCCCAAAGCAGAAACTTTTATGTTGGAACTGGTAGTTAAAAAAAGGCCTGAAGAAGGGAAAAGTGGCACGCGTGATAATCTGGAAGAGATATCTCCCCAACTTTCTTTTCCTCAGCAAGTACTGCACTGGAAATCAAAGGACTTAGCGGAACTCTCCGGTTTTGATATGCGTATTAGGGTGACAAGCTCCCGCTCTTTGATGTGGCAACAATTCAAGAAACGGATAAACTCTCGCTCCCAAAAGGCAAAAATTTCCGACAATTTCTCAGCACAAACAGGAGCCGCTAAATGATAAAACACATTTATATACTGTTTATGCTCTTGAGCTTGGTAACGTTTCCTCTAAACGTACAGGCTCAACGCCGCATTTCGTTCAAACGTCAAACGCCTCGCATCACACAGAAACACACCCCGGGTACGAGAGACACTTACCAAACAGCACGCCAACTACCCTCCGTTAAAGAACGCAAACGTATTTTGGATGAGCGCGTAGAACGGACCTTTGCCCGCGCCCAAGCTATTCAAGAGCGCGCTACCCATCCCTTGTCATACCGGGAACCTATTCCCCCACAATCCAACTATATGCTAAAATGGACTCCGTTAAATTCCAAACATATCTACCCTGATAAACCTTTTTTGGCACACCCTATTCGCGGAGCACAATTAACCGAAGACTATATCCTAGCGCGCACAAACCGGCTTTTTGTACAACACATGCAACGGCTGGAGGCCTTTTGGCCTAAATTTACAGAGGCCATCCCTCGTTTTGAGCAGGAGGCCAAAGCGTTGGTACAACCCAAAGATATCCTCTCGTACACCGCGCAACAAATTCCCGAGCAGGCAAAAAATATTTTTGTGGGTGAAATTCACAACCACGCTGAAATCACGGACTTTTTAACTGAGCTACTCCCGCTTTTACGTCAAAAACATCCCAATAAACCCATCTTTTTATTTACAGAATTTTTAACGGATCTTCATAGTGGCGGTGGGCACTTGGTTGACTTGGTTACCCAAGATCCCTACCGGTATCTTTATGATTCAATATGGCACGCGGCCCTTAAATCCAAGATGCGCATTGTGGGTTTAGAGCCCCGCTATGTTTCTCCTTTCTATTCTGTTAAAATATCCGAAAATCGGACTGTTTCTCTTTGGGCTACACTGGAAGGGATGCGGTTACGCAACGATCACTGGTGGAAAATTTTAGAGAAGTACCGGGCGCAGAACCCGGATGCTATCTTTATAATCTATACGGGCAACGGACATAGCCTTTACAATGAGGAATTTTCATTGGCTGTCCGCACGCCCAAAGAAGAGACTTTTATGTTGAACCTCACCCCGGAAAAATCTTTTCAAGGGGGACAGGCACATTATAACCGCGATAATTTGGAAGAGATGGCCCCTCATCTTTCTTTCCCCCAGCCGGTATTACATTGGAAATCTAAGGATTTAGCGGAACTTTCCGGCTTTGATATGCGTATTAAAGTGCCCAGCGATTATTATATCCAGCTAAAGCTGTTGGAAAGAGAAAGGAAACTCTTTGAGGAAATAAGAAAACAATTGTATCCGTCTCTGATAATGCCGTAGAAAATGTATGAATATGACTAAACAAATTTTTGTATCGTTCATACTCTTAGGGATACTGACAGGTCCCCTACATGTGGAGGCCGGGGGAAGGGTTTCGTTGTTAAAACCGCGCAAATCGGGAACCATCAGCCGGGCCGAAATCTTGCGCAAACGACCCAATTGGATTCTGAGCGAACAAATCTCGCGCCGGCTCTCCAAGCGTACCCGAGAAACCTATCAACAAGCCAAACTGGCCCAACAAGAACGCGCACACTCGCGCGGGCTTACCATCGGCGAACCGGTCCGCGCCGTACGCCGCGCCAAGGATATGCCTACCGCGCAAGTTTACAAAGATAAACCCTTTTTGACCACGCGCGAACAAACTGCCAATTATATGATTGCTCAAAGTAACCGTTTATTCGTCAAAGAGCTTGCCCGCATGGACCAATTGTGGGAACAGCTGGATTTGCACATGTCCGAGCTCAAAGAAGCGGCCGCCCATACCCCGCAACCGGCGGAACCGATTACGTGGCTGGCTCAGCAAATCCCCGCTAAGACCAGCATTCTTTTCCTGGGTGAAGTGCATGGATATTCGGAACTTCACAACGCAGCCACCCAACTGTTACAGTTACTCCGGCAACGCGAACCTCATCGCAAAATTATATTGCTTACAGAATTTCTACCGGAAAATTTCCGTTATACCGCTAATACCCCCACCAAAGATTTGCACTTGGCCGATTTTGAACCCGTGTGGAAAGAAGCCTTACGTAACAACATAGAGGTTATTGGGTTGGAACCGCTCCACGTGATTAAAGACACTTGTTCCATGGAATACTTCAACCAAAAGAATAACAAAATAAAAATCGGTTCTCACTGGGCGCATTTGGAAGGGGTCCGCCTGCGTAACGAAGCGTGGGCACGCACCCTTGAAAAATACCGTACCGAAAACCCCGATGCGTTGTTTGTGGTCTATTCCGGGTCGGCACATAGCATGTACAATTTTCCATTCACTCTATCCACCGCCCTAACTAAAGAGGTTCCTTTTGTAGTCACACTTTTCCCGGATGTGATATACAAAATGAAATCGGGCGGATGGCTGGTAGCTTCCCTGGAAGAAACTCCGGTTCCCTTTGAAGAGCCCCTGGAACAAATGACCCAAACCGGCGCTTTCCCGCAAAAAACGCTCCAGTTTCAAGACGCCGAGTTAGCCAAACTGGCCGGCTTTGATGTGCGGCTTCGGCTCCCGATTGATAGAACCCGTTACGCGCTGGATCACGGTTTTGAATAAGACATTTGCGACGGGGAGGTTGCCGTACTAGCCAACGTGTGCGCAAAAATAATACAATAAAAGAAGGGAAGGGTGGCCGAGTGGTTTAAGGCGTCAGTCTTGAAAACTGATGTAGGGGCAACTCTACCGAGGGTTCGAATCCCTCCCCTTCCGTTTGCTTCTTAAAACGCACCCCTACTTTGTTGCTCTCTCGGTCGGATACCTCCGCGCTACCGCGCGCGTCCCGCCAGTATTCCTTCCTCGTTCGCGCCGCGTATGGGCGTGTTTTTCTTTGCAAACATTTTCTCTTGCGCTTTTTTAACTATATACTAAGTATGGAGCAACGCAAACTGCTTTGCATTGCGTAGGGATGAGAAAGTTTTTATTTCTGCGCCAGTGCGGCAGTAATCGCGCGCGACAATTGATCCGCGCAGGACGTTCCTCTCCCGCCGCAATCATTTCCTTTTAAAAGAGTGGCAACGTGCGTGGCGTCCGCCCCTTCCACCAACTTGGAAATGGCTACCAAATTTCCCGGGCATCCCCCCAAAAAACTTACATGATGAATGTGTTTCTTTTCATCCAGCGAAAAGGATATTTCTTGCGAACAAACCCCACTGGTTTGAAATGTATATTTTGTCATTGTCATACGCTCTTCCCCATTTTATAAGCTTGCTCAAAAACCGGTAATTGTTTGACATCGCCTTTTTCATAGGCGCCTTTTCCGTACAGAACGCCGCATTCTTGGGAGCCTTCCAAACAATCGGCAAAACCGCGCAGACACGCCAGCGTAGTATCCATGGTATGCTTGGCATCTTCGGCGGCCGTCATGATGTAATAGAATTCTTTGTTGGCAATGCGTTCCCAACTGCGCACACAGCGGTCAATGACGGCTTTGAGTTGTGCGTTAATAGAATAAAAATACACCGGGCAAGCCAGCACGAGCACATCCGCCGCCATGATTTTATCTACAATCGTGGGCATATCGTCTTTAATAGCGCATTGGTCTTTGTGGGTTTGACAATAATAACACCCCAAACAAGGCGCAATTTTTTTCTCGCAAATGCGGATTTTTTCAACCGTGTGCCCGGCTTCTTGGGCGCCCTTAGCAAACTGGTCGCACAGCAAATCGCTGTTGCCGCCTTTGCGCGGACTGCCGGACAAAATGAGTACTTGTTTTCTCTTATTAGCCATAAAATTTCTCCTATAATTATTTATTATAGCACTTGGAGTAAAGTTTAGGTCAAGGACTTATAGGCAAAAAAATCTCCCGCGGGCACCGGGAGATAAACTAAATACATTTTAATTAAGGTTGTTGTGTTGGACAACCGGCGAGCTCCAGGAAAGTACTCGCATCTTCTATGTCCAAATCTCCGGTACTACACGTTTGTTCCACCAACCCATCAATAAAGATAAATGCCGTTACTCTCGCCCCCGCATAGGGACCGCTACTGCGCCTTAACCCAATGTACGCGGCATTTCCTCCATGCTCAGGCAAATTAAGATCAGGATATATTTCTATATCATCCCACGCATTTCCAGCGTCTTGCACAATAATATCTCCATTTGCGTTGAGTTCTTCCAGGGTGCCTGCAAACCGACCATAGTATAAATAATATGCAACTTGGGCCTTCGCTACCGCATCCAGCACGGTTCTAGCTTCCGTTATACGTGCACGTTCCACTGCTTTTTGGTATTGCGGCAAAGCAATCGCTGCCAAAATACCAATAATCAGCACCACTACTAACAGTTCAATGAGTGTAAAACCTGCCCGATTTATTTGTTTCATTTTTTCTCCAAAGTTTTCAGTAAAGTATCTGCGCAAGCAACTAGCCCTATTTCTAACCGCGCATAAACCGATTAAAAATACCGGGCAGACATACTCTTGTATCATAAGAAAAAACAAAAAACAAGTCAAGCATCGTCGGCGATAAATCTGTTAGAAAACCAAAAAGCACACATCTTTTAAATGTGTGCTTATCACAAATTGCAAATAATTAGAAACTAGCGCGGCCGGTTTCTTTTAAGAGATTGACAAACATCTCCAGTTGCGCATGATATTTCTCGCGCGCTTCTTGCGGGGTGACGTCACTGCGGTACGTCCAGTTGTTTTCTCCCACCGTGCCGGGTGTGTTCACACGTTCAAGCGTACCCGTGATATCCTGCCAGGCAAAAAGCGTGAGGGCGGAGGCCGAATCCAACACGCGCTTTAACATCAAGCGCTGCGTATCCAAATTAAAGGGCACATTGCCATCGGTTTTTTGTGCGGAAATCATTTCCCAAATATTACGCCGCTCGTTCACGTCCATAGTTTCCCACCACCCGCGAAGCGTCTCCGTATCGTGCGTGGAAGTAGTGGCCAATGAAGCCACGGGGTAATTGCGCGGTTCGCGATACCAGCCGTTGTCTTCCCGCTCCCAACGGAGTACCTTGTAACCGGGGATTTTTAAGTCCACCAGCATCCGGCGTACATAATTGGGGATGACGCCCAAGTCTTCCCCCACGGGCAATTTACCTTGCGCTTCATCTAACACCATGCGCAAAAACGTATACCCGCGGTCAATTTGATTTTGTTCGCCTTCTACATCAAACGCACCATGCTGCTGACCGGGTGCAAACACGTAGGTGCGGAAAAACCCTACCAGGTGATCCAGGCGGAAAATATCGTAAAGCTCGGTTACGCGGCGGATTTTACGGCGCCACAAATCCAAATTATGGGAAAGTTGATAATTCCAATCATACGCCGGAAGTCCCCAACGCTGACCGTCTTTGGAAAATTGATCCGCCGGAGCACCGATTTCGTACCCGATGCGGTAATTTTCTTTTTCGGCCCACACTTCGGCACTGTCCAAATTGGTAGCAAAGGGAATATCGCCAAAAATATAAATGCCTTTTTCCTGCGCAAACGCTTTGGCGCGCCGGAGTTGCTGATCCAAAATCCATTGGATGTATTTGAAGAAATCTACAAATTCTTTGTACTGTACTTCAAACTGACGCACCGCCGGGGAGCTGTAATCCTGCAGTTCGGCTGGCCATTGTGTCCAACTTTGCCATTTGAAAAAATCTTTGAACGCACGGAAAAGTGCATATCCTTTCAGCCACGACTCCTGCGCCGAGCAATAGGCCTCAAACGCGCACGCGCGCGCGGTGCGGGCGGACACCTCGTGAATTAAAAATGTTTGATAACCCAGCCAAAGCGCTTTTAGCTTGGCTTCTTTTACGGCGGCAAACGGAGCGTGTGAAGCGGCGCGCCAATTCATAATATCTACGCTTAAAGAGCCGATATACTCTTGCGCGCGCGAGCTGCGCTCAATATCTTCCACCTCATCAATTTGCACGTATACCGGGTCCACAGCAAACGAGGTTAGCGCGCTATACGGGCAATTTTCGCCCGGGGCGGTCTCTTGCAAAGGCAAAATCTGCACAAACGTAACGCCCAGCTCAGCCAAAAATCCCGTCCATTCCCGTAGTGAACCAAAATCCCCCACGCCCCAATCTGCGGATGTTTTCATCGCAGCCAGGGGGAGCAAGATCCCGGTGGTACGGGAAGATAACAATTTATCTTGCAGTGTCATAAGCGGTTATTTTTTGGCAATTGCCTCAATTTGTACCACACTGCCTTTGGGTAACGCCGTCACCTGCACCGTGGTGCGGGCTGGCGGATTTTCTTTGAAAAAAGTTTCATACATCGCGTTCATTTCTGCAAACTTGGTAAGGTCGGTCATGAACACGGTGGTTTTAACCACGTGCTTAAGCGTGCAGCCGGCTTCTTTCAAAATATTTTCCAAGTTTTTAAGAATGATTTCCGTTTGCACCTGGACATCACCGGAAAATACTTCGCCCGTAACGGGATCTACCGGCAACGCACCGGAAGTGAATATAAATCCGTTGGCTTCAACCGCTTGGGAATAAGGCCCAATCGCTTTGGGCGCGCGGGAAGAATTAATAACTTTCTTTGTCATACAAACCCTCTCTTGGCGCGGAATACACAGCCGGCCATATAATATATGGTATTAAAGAGCGCGTGTGTATGTCAAACATAAAACGTTGCGCGCACCCGCCACAAATGCTATAATAAATATGGAGTTAGTTACGTTGTTCATCCGTAGCAAATCACCTAAAAAATTTGCTTGCACGTACTAAAAAATTTTGATATACTATATGTGTTGGGTTTAACTCGACGCTTGATTAGACCCGCAGTTTTTTTTGCGCTCGTAGCTCAGTGGTAGAGCATCCGCCTTTTAAGCGGGGGGCCGTGAGTTCAAGTCTCACCGGGCGCACTTTTAAGTGCCCTCTTCGTCTATCGGTTAGGACGTCGGATTTTCAATCCGAAAAGAGGAGTTCGATTCTCCTAGAGGGCGCCATTTTTTGTAGATGCAAACTTTTCCAAGGCAAAGCCTCCACTTACGCGTGGAGGCTTTTATCGTTTTTCAAATGCGCATTTACTTTTATTCTAAAAAATTATATCCAAAATTTGCTGCCATATCACAAAACTCTACGGGACTGCCCAAAGGATTACATTGCCTAGTTATAGTTCCATTCGGAAAAACAGTGACCGACAATGCCCCCCTATTAAACATTCCCCCGCGTCTTTGCAACGTTGCCCCTTGCCCCCTACCGAGTTCAGAAAATTCTGCGTCAGTAAAGCCAAGGTCACTCCACGCATTCCCGGG
>ONOD01000022.1 GCA_900319325.1 uncultured Elusimicrobium sp.
TGAAGCACCTTTGTCGCGTCCCCCTAAAATAAGCCAAATATTATTTTTGGTATCAAAACTTTTTAACGCAGTGATGGTAGAGTCCAGATTGGTCGCTTTAGAATCATTGATATAGGTAACACCATTTACTTCGCCGGCGGGTTCAATCCGGTGTTCCATCGGCTTAAACGCATCAAATACTGCTTGGATATCTTCGCTGTCTACACCATCTGCCATAGCCATTAGCGCGGCTGCCATCGCATTTTCCACATTATGTAGCCCTATTAATTTGGGCGGAGTAAGATGGGCCCCTTGGCTAAAAATAATTTCATCTCCGTCAAAGAAAACGTCCGTTTTAATCCAGTGTTTAGGCTGAGCCGAAAAGGCAAAAATTTCCCCCTTTATTTGTTCCGCCAGTTGCGCGCATAAGGCATCCGCCGCGTTTAACACGGCATAGTCACCCTCGGTTTGTTGCAAAAACATACGTGCTTTGGCTTTGATGTAATTGGCCATGCTGCCGTGATGATCCAAATGGTCCGGCGTTACATTAAGTAAACATGCGATATGCGGCTTGAAATAGACACTGTCTTCCAGTTGGTAGCTGGAAACCTCTATCACGAAGATATCCCCAGGTTGCGCTTGGCGCACACATTGCGAAACCGGATTGCCAATGTTTCCACATACCCACACTTGTTGGCCTTTATTTTCCTGTTCGGCACGGTATTTCAAGATGTCCCCTAATAAAGCCGTGGTGGTGGTTTTCCCGTTGGTGCCCGTTACGGCAAACACTTTTACATCTTTAGGCAGGAAAGAAAGCGCCACTTCCAACTCACTAAACACGGGGATATTTTGAGCTTTGGCCGCTTGCAACACGTGGCTGTTGGGCAAAATTCCCGGGCTTTTTACAAAAAATCCGCACGTGAACACGTGGGGCGTATGCCCTCCGGTTTCTACTTCAATGTGTAGCGAGGGTTGCAACTGCGGGTTGGGATTTGAATCACTAATCAGCACATCCATCCCGTACGCAGCCAACAGCTCTGCCACGGCAACGCCGCTTTTGCCGCTCCCCAACACACAGGCTTTTTGGCCTAAAAAATCGGTATAGTTAAACATGTTTTCTCCGTAAAAATGCACGAACGGTTTCCTGATCGGAAAAATGCCGTTTTTCCGTGCCAATTAGTTGATAATCTTCGTGCCCTTTCCCGGCCACAATGACGATATCATCTTTTTGCGCCTTTGCAAGCGCAGACGTAATAGCTTGCGCACGATCCGGCTGCACCGTATAATTGTTAAACCCCTGCATACCGGCAAGAATATCTGTAAAAATTTGCTGAGGGTCCTCGCAGCGCGGATTGTCATTGGTTAAAAACACATGATCCGCTTGTTCGCACGCTGTACGCCCCATCAATGGGCGTTTGGTGCGGTCGCGCTGGCCGCCGCAACCAAACACTAAGAACACCTTGCCCTGTTTGAAAGGGCGAATCGTATCAAACGCGCGTTGCAACGATTCATTCGTATACGCAAAATCTACATACGCAAAAAAATCTTGGCCTTCATCAATGCGTTCCATTCGCCCAGGCACGCCGGATAAAGCCGCCAGCCCACGTGCGATTGTTTCCATAGAAATTCCGTTCGCATTTGCTGCCGCACATGCTGCCAATGCGTTATACACATTATGCCGGCCTAAGAGGTTGATTTGCATCGGTACGCCATTTATTTCAAATGCAGTATGTGTTAAAAATTCGTGAATATGTGTGGCCGTAAAATCTGCTTTTTGTTCTATTCCAAACGTAACTATTTTTACACGGTTTTTAAATTGCGAAATGAGCCGCTGGCCGTACGAGTCGTCGGCATTAATGACAAGCACCCGATTGGGTTTGGGATTTTTTTCATTGGCTACATTTTCAAATAGTTTTACTTTAGCCCGGAAATAATTTTCAAATGTTTGATGGAAATCCAAATGATCCCGCTGCAAGTTGGTAAAAATAGCCGTGTCGTACCAAATGTTACGCACGCGTTGCAGTTCAAGTGCGTGGGAGGAAACCTCCATCACTACGTCGGTACATCGGGCCTCTTTCATATGGGCCAAGAGCTTAAAAAGGGTAAGCGCCGCGGGCGTAGTGTTAGGTGCTTGGCAAAGCTGTTTTCCGTTGGCGCGATAATTCACCGTACCAAACACGCCTACATGATGCGCAGCCGTTTGCAAAACAGACTCAAGCAAATATGCGATGGAGGTTTTTCCCTTAGTACCTGTAATACCGTACATCGTAAGAACGTCCGACGGGCGCCCATAAAATTCGTATGCCGCATCAGCCATGTCTTTGTCAATATTTTGGGATAAATAAAAAGGAACCCCGTAATCTTGCGCCGCGGGTTGTGCGGATACAATTAACGCTGCGCCGCGTTTCACCGCATCTCCGATAAATGCATTGCCGTCTACATTGGCTCCTTGAAGAGCAAAGAACACGTCGCCCGGTTTTACCTCTTGAGAGCGAAACGTGAGCCCTTTTACACAAATGTGCTTTTGGGCAGCAAACAATAGTACGGCACTTTTATCCATAAGAATATAGTAGCAAAAATACTGTTTGGTTCAAAAGGGACTCTTGGACCTATTTTAAGATTGGGTCAATTGGGCGATTTCGGCGGCAAAATGAGCCAAATGCTCGCGGATTTGCGGTTGTTTTGTTTCCAAAAGCGGCAGGAGGGTGCCCCGCACCCAATTACGACGATAGGTGTCATCAAAATTGGTTTGGTCAGTTACGTAGGAAAGCTTATTTTGTGCGATGTACGCTTCCACCTGGGCGCGCGTGACACATAGAAGAGGCCGGACAATCTCCACCCCTGTGCAAAGCGGCCGGCGAAGCGGAATCCCCGCCAGCCCTTGTGCTTTAGTCCCACGCAGTAAATTTAACAAAAATGTTTCCGCCAGGTCATCCAAATGATGCCCCAACGCCAGTTTGGTGGCGCCCCATTTTTTAGCCACCTGTTGATAGGCAGTATAACGCGCTTTGCGTGCGCCATGTTCGGGACTCAAATCATATTTCTGTGCCACTTTTTTTGCGTCCACTTTTTTGACAAACAATTCTATCTGCAAGTCTTGGCATAACTGACGGCAAAATTGTTCATCCTTATCCGCGGCGCATCCGCGCAGGCCATGATTCACATGCACTGCGGCTAATGCAAAATGTTTTTCGTGGGAAAGGTATTGCAAAAAATGCAGCAAACAGACCGAATCCGCTCCACCGGAAAGGCCGACTAGCACGCAATCTTTGCGAGTAATTAAATCCCCGGCAAACGCACGCATTTTAGGAAGAACAGCCGCATTAAAATTCTTTTTTGCCATATAAAAAAGTATAATAAATTAATAGGAGTTTTTTAACATGGATAAGAAAAGAATTTTAATTGTAGAAGATGAAACGAGCATCGTGGAACTACTTACGCTTGTCCTTTCGCGCGAAGGGTACGAGTTGGCCTCCTGCCAAACCGGCCGTGATGCCATTGCCACTATCAAGGCCTTTCATCCCCACTTAGTATTGCTGGATGTAATGCTTCCCGGCTTAGACGGTGCAGGCATTATTAAAATTATGGCAGAGGACGAAATGCTTTCCAATATCCCGGTACTGGTTACTTCGGCCTTGGTAGAGTCTGCACATTTGTTCCAACCATATCCACAAGTAAAAGGGTTTTGTTCCAAACCTTTTGTACTCGCGGATTTAGTTTCCAAGATTAAAAAAGCTATTGGCGACGAAATATAATTTGCTAGTTACGCAAAAAACGCCCGGCATTTATTGCCGGGCGTTTGGTTTAGTAAGCAAGAAACTTTTACAAGAATGCGTATTCTTTCCAAAAGTTATTTAGCACTTCATCCAAAAACAGCTCTTTGCTAGTATCGCTATTGATAAGTGTTTTTAAGCTAATAGTAGTGGACGTAAGTGAAAGCGGTAGGCGGTTATTCAAATAAATCCCCGCGCCCACTAACCATGAGTTTGTCCCGTTGAACTCCGTTAATACGCCGGCACATTTTTTCCAATTACGATCTGCAGAATCGTATACAAAGATATCGCCCACATTGGAAATTTTTGTTTTCAAATTGAGCACTTTGGTAATTACATCGCTAATAGCGTTGGACATCGCATGCATTAATTTTTCCCCGGTTACTTCAAATTGCGGGTTTAAGATTAATGTAAAATATACGCCGCCTTCCCCGGCATAAAACGGTTTACCTTCGCGGTCAGTAGCCGCCGTTTGTTGACAGGCCAGAATAAGCGTCCCATCAGTTTCTTGGGTAGATAGAGTACGCGCCAAGGTTTGTGTGCTGGGGATTTTCTCCAGCCCAATTACTTTTTGTACAGCTTTAAATGTAATAATTTTTTCCATAATTTGTATTATACTATTTTAACTTCATTTGTTTTAACTCAAATAGGCGATCGCGTAGTTCGGCAGCCAGTTCAAAGTTAAGCGCATCGGCGGCATCGCGCATTTGTTGCTCCAAGTCTTTTTCCAAATGTTTGATATTTTTTGCCGTCGGGGCGGGGAGAGATTGGTTCAAAATACCAAAGGCACTGGTTTGTGCTTGGCGTTCAAATTCTTTAAGATCAGCTTCCGTTTTTTGAATTGTTTTAGGTGTAATGTGATGTTCTTTATTATACGCTTCTTGAATTTCGCGCCGACGGTTCATTTCATTAAGTGCATATTTGATGGAATCGGTTTTGCGATCCGCATAGAGGATTACTTCTCCCCCCACGTTGCGTGCAGCCCGGCCAGAAATTTGAATGAGCGTGGTAGTATTGCGCAAAAACCCTTCGTTATCCGCCCCCAGAATAGCTACCAACCCCACCTGTGGGATATCAATTCCTTCACGCAGCAAATTAATGCCTACTAACACATCAAAATCACCTTGGCGAAATTGTTTCAGGATCTCTACACGCTCCAGCGATTCAATATCACTATGCAAGTATCGCGTTTTGATATTTTTTTGCACAAAATACTCACTCAAATCTTCCGCTGTTTTTTTGGTAAGGGCGAGCACAAGCGTGCGTTCGTTGCGGTTTTTATGCTCGGTAATTTTTTCTACCAGGTGATCTATTTGCCCCGCGGTGGGATGTAAAATCACTTTTGGGTCCACGAGCCCTGTCGGGCGAATGACCTGTTCTACAATATTGTTACCACTAACGGTTAGCTCATACGGGCCCGGTGTGGCCGACACAAACACGGTGGCGGGAAGAAGTTTTTCAAACTCGTCAAATTTAAGCGGACGGTTATCCAACGCAGACGGTAAGCGGAACCCAAAATCTACCAGCATTTGTTTGCGGGCACGGTCTCCGTTGAACATCCCGCGCACTTGCGGCAACGCCACGTGCGATTCGTCCACAAACATTAAAAAATCGCCAAAGCGCTTAAAATAGTCCAGCAAACATTGTGGCCGCTCTCCTTCCCTGCGTCCATCCATATAGCGTGAATAATTTTCAATACCGCTGCAAAAGCCGGCTTGGCGAATCATTTCCAAATCATATTCAGTACGCTGTTTGAGGCGGTAAGCCTCCATTGCTTTACCTTGGCGGATGAGCTCCGCATGGCGTACTTCTAAATCTTTTTCAATTTGTGTGAGCGCGTTTTGGGTATCTTCATCCGTTGCCACAAAGTGCTTTGCGGGGTAAATCCACGCTTCGTTGAGTTCCGCCACAACGTTTCCTGTAATGGGGTGAATCTCGTAAATGTGAGAAATAGTTTTGCCGGCGATTTCTACGCGAATAGCATTTTGCGAATAAGGGGTCATTACGTCAGTAAACGGGCCACGCATACGAAATTTTCCCGAGGAAAATTCCAATTCATCACGCTGGTACTGAATTTTAATGAGATGCCCGGAAAGTTGCCCGCGTGTCATTTCGGCGCCCTTTTTAACGTAAATACGCATTTCGTTGAAGCTATCCGGCGAACCAATGTTGTAAATGCATGAAACGGATGCCACCACTATTACGTCTTTACGCATCAATAGAGACGTGGTGGCTTTTAGCCGGAGTTTATCAATTTGCTCGTTGACGGCAGAATCTTTCTCTATATACGTATCGGTTTGCGGAATATACGCTTCAGGCTGATAATAATCGTAGTAAGAGATAAAATATTCAACGGCATTTTCCGGGAAGAACTGCTTAAATTCGGCATATAACTGCGCCGCCAAAACTTTATTAGGCGACAAAATAAGAGTAGGCCGGTTTACTCTTTGAATGACATTGGCCATGGTAAACGTCTTGCCGGAACCCGTCACCCCTAGTAATGTTTGGCGCTGTTCCCCGGCCAAAATTCCCTTTACCAGGGCATCAATCGCCTTAGGCTGATCCCCCGCCGGCTTAAAATTAGAAACAAGTTTAAACTGGTCCATACCTATATTGTACCTAATATGTGCAAAAAACCTCATCCCTCTTCGTGTTTTTTTATATACTATTTATATCTGCTTACGGGCAGCTATTTTCCCGTTCTAGGAGAACCTACTATTATGGAGTGGAGCGTAGTTGTAAACTCGTTCATCGGTATCATCGCCATTTTAAACCCTATTGGAAATGTTCCGATTTTTTTGGAACATGTAGAAAATGAAACCCCCAAAGTACAGCGCATGGTAGCCCTTTTGATGGCGTGTTCTATTTTCTTGTTGCTGCTGGTGTTCTTTTTATGCGGGAACCGCTTACTAACGATGTTCGGCATTACCATCCCCGCTTTCCGGCTGGCGGGTTCCATTGTCATTTTACGTGTAGGCTTACGCATGTTACAAGGGAAAAGTAAATTTGAAAATAGCGGCATGGAAACAGCCGCCGCCTCCGGAACCACGTTTGATCAGGCCCGCAACAGCTTAAGCCATATTTTGGTTCCGGTTGCCATGCCTTTGTTTATAGGCCCCGGGTCCATTACTACGGTTATCTTATACGCAGAAAAAAGCACCACACTGGCAATGACAATGAGTATGATTTTTGTTTTGTTCCTGAGCGCCTGTGTAGTAGGTGCGTGTTTAGTAGGTGCCCGTTTTATCTTTAGTAAAATTGGCCGCAACGGAACGCAGATTGTAATTCGTTTTATGGGTATGATTTTGTGTGCGATTGCCATGCAGTTTATGATTGACGGCGTTGCCCAGTTGTTACCCGGCGTATTAAATGATACCTTTGTACACGTGCACGCGAATTAATCTTTCTAAAGAAACCCATAAATGGTATAATGGAAATATAGATTTCGGGCAGTTGGCGCAGCGGTAGCGCGTCCGCCTCACACGCGGAAGGTCACAGGTTCAAATCCTGTACTGCCCAATATTTAATAAAACTCCCCGGGCTTGTGCCCGGGGTTTATTGTGCAATAGTTATAAAATAGCGCTCCGGTTTTTTCCCGGAGCGCTTTATTTAAGTTTTAATTTCTACTATTTTTGGCAAGCAACAATTATGCTTACGCTATGCATAGAACTACCTACGCATAATACGCCCCGGTTTTACAAAGTACCGCTCTGGCATTGTGGTGGTCGTCCGTTGCGTTACCGTTCGTGTTTGTGCCGGTTGTGTATATGTGGTTTGCTGCGTCGTTACGGTACGCTGTTGAACCGGCTGTACATACATAACCCGTTGCACAGGTACCACGGTTTGCCCTTGTTGCACATACACGGCTTGTTGCGCCGGTTGCGTATACGTAGTTTGTTGTGCCGGCATGTAGTAGGTCTGGTTCGTCGGCTGTACGTACGTGGTTTGCTGTGTCTTTATTGTACGCTGCTGAGCCGGCTGCGTATACGTAGTTTGTTGCGGAACCGTGTAATAGTTTTGTGTATTTGCGGTATTGGAACGCGTTTGCTGTTTCACGCGCGAGCCGGAGTCCTCTCCAAACATATAACGCACGCCCGCATGCACACCCCAACCTTTCAACTTTTCGCCGGCTTCATAGCTACCCACTGAATACCAATATAAGTCCTTAGTAAGTTGCATATTAAGCCCCGCATTAAACTCTACGGTTGAGCCTTTCAAACTGCTCTTTTCCGTCGCGCCGGCATAACTTACATCGCCTTCTCCTGCAAATTCATACCGGTAGGCAAGCTCTAACAACGGTTCAATAAGTAACCCATTGCTAAAGACATGGTTATAGGATAACAAGATCGCGGCCTTTGCGTTGAGGTAATTCGTAGCATCATACGCTATTTCGTTTCCCGTACCTTCTACTTCCGCTGAATCTTTCCCCGCCCGCATGTAAGTTAATTCTGCTTTGGGTTCTAAGCGGATATAGTCATTGCGCGAGATCCGATTTTCAATGCTCTTCCCAACTTCAGCACTGGCGGCGAATATGTTACGTTTGGGTTTGTATACAAACTCCGTACCCAAGCTGGAATGATTCGTCATATCCAGTTTCGTCCAGAAGTTACGTGCCGCGAGATCCACAAACCACCCGGACTCGTTCATCAAGGTTGCATACAAACCGATGGACGGGGAGTTTCCGTCCCCTTTTTCATAGGCACCGTTTTCCTTCTTGGTTTTGATGCCGTCCGCTTGTATGTAGCCAATCATAACCCCGGCATATAACTTGGTGGGATCGTCGGGATTAAACAACCAATCATACCCAGCCTCTGCTCCAAACAAGTTCATGTCTGTGTTGATCAGATCCTTCACAGTCATGTCCTTATAGTAAGCGCGCGCCCAGATACCGTTGCGTTTGTTGGAATTACCCATATTACGCAAGTCACCCATACGGCGTTGCAAGGAGTTCATCCCCGTCTGCGCCAAGATTACATTCAGGGCAGGGACGTTAAGCATGGTCTTAAAGGTTTCGGAATATTCCGGCCCGGTTCCATCATCGTTTTGGCTGCGCAAGTAGTAGTCCTGATCGGAGCCTTCGCCCTGATACAGCTTATATTCATAGGCCCCTTCGTCCCATTTACCGCCGGCCAAGTTAAACGAGCCGTTTACGGTAGCACCGTCTGCGAAATCAACTAACTTGATACCATCGCCCGAAGTAGCATTGGCCGTAGGAGAAGCCACATTGGTTAACGCTAACGTGTTGTTACCGGAGTACGAACTTTCTATGACAAGCTGGTCTGCCGTTTGATTTTGCAGGTTTACATCCATATTGACGGTGCCACTGTTGCCCAAGTTAAGATTCTCGGCCGTTACAGTATTCACACTTCCGTCCGCCAAGTTCAGGGTACCCACTGCAACATTTATATTTCCGTGCAAGGTATTGCTACCAATGACATTTAAGGTAAGCAAATCTCCTTCCACGTTGCTAAGTACACCACCTTCGTAGAGGTTAATGGTTCCGTCTCCGCCACCCAAGCTTGCGTCAAAAGATGAACCGCCTTCGTAAATATTTTGTGTGCCTCCCTTGAAGACAGTAGCTACAGCTATCCCACCACTGGACACATTCTGGACAGCGGTTCCTTCCACTTCCGTCGCAGTTGCAACCCCTCCGTCAAGTACGTTTTGTTCACCCTCAAAAACAACAACCTGTTCGGCATGGCCTTCCCCATGTACGTTGTGTACGCCGCTATAAATCGACGTATTTGCATCGCTTCCCCATACATCGACTACACCGCCAGAAACATGCATATTTTTCGTAGATCCGCCGCCGGAAACGTACACGTGCCCGCCGTCGGAAACGATGGTGGACGTTGCCGAACCTCCATTGGAAACATGCAACTGACCACCGTTGGAAATGGTCGTGTTGCTGGCTACACCGCCACTGGAAACCTGTTGTTCTCCGCCTTCAAAAACAACTGCACTATTGGCTACGCCGGACTGATAAATCACTTGTTTACCGCCGGCTAATATTTGGGTTCCGTTGGCTGTACCGCCCAACACCAAGCCTTCGGTGCTGTCGTAATACCCTACGTTTTGTTGGCCGCCGTTGGAGACTATCGTGCTATTGGCCACACCTGTGGAGTAAACCGTTTGCGTACCGCCGGAGAGTACTGTATCATTAGCCACACCGCCGGTATCACCGGAGCCAATTTCTTGGTAGCCACCGGCATATACCGTTGTGCCATTGGCCGTACCACCCAATACTTGCTCCGCCCCAGAGGCAGAAACGAGTGTTCCGTAAGTTTGACCACCTTCATACACGTGTAAGCGACCGCCTTTATTGCCTTTAATATCGGCTTCTTTTACAGTGGTATCGTTGGCTACACCGCCATCGTACACATTTTGAACACCGCCCGAAAGCACCGTGCTATTAGCAACGCCCCATACGTTTTGCGTACCGGGCTCTTCCTGACCGGCACCACTTCCGTTCCCCAAGGCAAGCATATTATTGGCCGTACCGGATACATTTTGTACCCCGCCGGCATAAATCGTTCCGTTTTCTACCGTGGCACCAGCTTCTACAGTTTCTATACCATGTACATCTGTGTCGGAGCCGGACCCACCGGAAGAAATCACTTGCCAACCGCCGGATTCTACAATCGTTCCGTTTACGCTGGCCCCACTGTCCACATACATGCTACCGCCGTTTTGTACGGTATTGTTGGTGGCAGTACCGCCGGAGTAGACCCATTGGCTACCGTTGGCTTGTACCGTAGTGTAATCAGCTAAACCGCCATCATATACAAATTGAGAACCACCCGCTTGAACGGTGGTAGAAGTAGCTGTGCCGCCGCTGGAAACATGTTGCTGACCACCGCTGAAAACGGTCGTGTTAGCAGCTGAGCCACCCTCGGTAATATGCTGCTCACCACCACTTTGTATTCTGGTATAGGTTACTATGCCACCATCGGAAACATATTGTTTCCCACCATTGAAAACGTCCGTGTTATTGGCTGAGCCGCCATCAAAAACATATTGTTTGCCGCCACTAGAAATTTGCGCATCGTTTGCTAAACCGCCATCGTAAATATTTTGCACACCGGAAGCTAAAATAATCGTATTACCAGCAATGCCGCCACTCACATTTTGCGTACCATACAGGTTAGTTGTGTTAACGGTACCACCCGTTATATTCTGCGTACCATTTAACTCTACTGTTGTGTTTTCAACATTTCCACCACTCACATTTTGAACACCGCCACCATTGACAGTGGTATCTACAACATGTCCATCAATTACATTTTGAATACCACCCTCATCCACAGTTGTATTTTGAACTGTTCCGGCCGTTGACATCATATTGATGTTCTGTACGCCGCCATTTCCAACCGCAGTACCGGTAACGGTGATATTCCCTGTGGCAGTTGTAGCGGAAATATTTTGAGTTCCGGTAACCGTCGTATTCATTACGGTAGCACCATCCCATACATTCTGGGTACCACCGGTTAGAATTTGAGCATTCGTAACTGTTCCGCCGCTGACTTCCTGCACACCGCCTTCAAATACACTGGTGCGCAAGGCAGAGCCACCGTTAAGTACTTCTTGTTTGCCACCATCACTGACTTTGGCATCTTGTGCACTTCCGCCTTGAGAAACAAATTGAATACCACCGGTAGAAACAACGGTTTTTTTAGCTAAGCCACCGGCAAAGATGGTTTGGATACCGCCTGAAAGTATCGTGCTGTTGGTTTCGCCCCATACGTTTTGGATACCTGCTGATTTTCCGTCGGCAGGGCCCATGGCAATCATATTATTAGCCGTACCGGATACATTTTGTACGCCACCGGCATAAATGGTGCCGCTTTCCACCGTAGCACCGGATTCTACCGTTACCGTACCGTAGATATCTTGTCCACTGGCAGAACCGCCGCTTTCAATATTTTGCCAACCGCCTTCTTCAATGGTTTGGCCGTTGACGATACCGCCGGAGGCCACCCATTGGGAGCCACCTGCCTCAACAACGTTGTTAGTAGCAATACCACCGGAAGAAATAAATTGGCTGCCATCGGCTTGTACGGTTGTATAATCGGCTGAACCGCCATCCAGAATAAATTGAGAACCACCCGAAGAGACCGTAGTGTAGCTCACCACACCACCGCTGGAAACCCGTTGGATGCCGCCTTGGGAAATTTCGGTACCGCTGGCTACACCACCGCTGGAAATGCGTTGCGCTCCACCGCTATAAATAATGGTATTGGTAGCAATTCCCCCTTTACCTACAACCTGCGATCCTCCATAGATAGACGTATTATCCGCAAAAGTTTGACCAGATATTCCCATTACGTACTGCGTTCCACCATAGATACTGGTGTTACTAGCTCTTCCACCTA
>ONOD01000077.1 GCA_900319325.1 uncultured Elusimicrobium sp.
TTGGGGAACCGCTCCCTCTTTCGCGGCAACTTTTGCCGATCCTTTACCCGGCGCCGGCAGTAGCGTGACAGGTTTCTTTACAAATTTTCTAATGGTAGCGGCGGCTTTGGCGGCCAGCTTTCTTTCGTGCTTAGATTTGTGGTTCTTGCGGATGGTCTTAGCAAAACTGATTTCCGGCAGGGCAACTGTTTTTTCTTTTTTATCTGAAGTAATTTTTCCTTTTGCCTTGGCAGGAGAGGACGTTGCAGGCACAGCCGGTTCAGTTTTTTCTGTAACGCGTTCAGCAAGAATATCGGTAATGGTACCAAAATCTTCGGAGGGAATTGTTTGAGTTTTAGCAATCGTGGGCGGCTCAGTAGGAGATTGTTTTTCCGGCTGGTTGGCTGGAGACTGCTGCTTAGTCGGTTGCGGTGCTTGGGCTGCATTAGCAGCTTTAGATTGTTCTTCGGCTTGGCGAATTTGCACCAAGTCCTGCACCGTATCCATACGGGTAAACGTAGTATCCGGGGAAACCGTCAAATTTTGCGGCACTTCTACGGGTTTGGAAGGGCGAATGAGCCCGTTTTCAGCGATAATCGGCTGAAAATTCTCGTGTAAGTCTAAGTCTTCTTCCGGGACGAACGGCATTCCGTTGTTTTTTTCGCTCATACGCTCCTACTTACATAGCACAGGGAACCCCTCAGTATAAGGAGTTCCCACATGGTATAGAAAGTTATTTTCCCTTCTTATTCATTGCCTCACCTACTGCATTCTTGGCGGCACCACCAACAGTTCCCATAACGGTACTCGTAATACCTGCCAAGCCAAACATTCCCACAAATTTCTTCTTGATCTCACCCCAGATGTGGCTCCAAGCATCGCTCTTGATCGCGGAATACACGGCCGCCCCTACTAACACTGGTGCAAGGATCACCATTAATTTAGTGAAAGCGGTCCCGCCATCTGGGTAGTTATGCGTAAATTTTACGACTTTACGAATAACTTCTTCCTGAGCCACCACTATCCCTGCAACTAAGATCCATTGCACCCATTTCACCCATGGGTGGTGCACTTTATGCAAGAGAGAAATTGCCATAATACCTGCCACAGAGGCAGCAAACATTCCCCAGAAAAAATTTTGTAAATGTTTGTGAGCTCTTTCACGTCCTTCCTGGTAGGCCTGTTCAGCGTCCATGCGTTTTCCAATCGCTTTTAATTTTTTGGCTGTGACGGCTTCAAAATCAGACGAGGTAGCATAGCCGACAGTTCCCGTTCCGTCTACGCTAAGTCCGCCCGAAGATTTAGCGCTGGCTAAGAATGCGCGCCCTCCTTCGTTGCTGGACGCATTTGCATTTGCTGCAGCCGCTGCTGATTTCTTTAAAATATCAGAAAGTTCGCCTTTTCCGGTACCGGTTTCACGGCCACCACTTCCGCGCGTGTTGCGATTACCAGCCCCAAAAGAGGATGTGTTGGTACGTGCGGCATTTCCATCCAACCCCATTTGGGAAATGATGTTACTTCCCCCCGGCATGGAACCGGATAAACGGGCACCTTCCCCACCTGCTGATCCGGCGGCACCATTGGCCCCGCCTGCAGATCCTCCCATTGAAATAGGACCGGACGTTGCACCGAAAGAATTGCCCGACGCACGAGCCATAGACGCTTTTGCAAATGAAGATTGCCCGCCAGAAGAAGAGGCTCTTCCGTCATAATCATTCGAACCCCCATAAGAATCAGATCCATAACTAGGCGTGCGCATTGCGTTCGGGTTACCAACGGAAAAACGAGTATTTTCGCCCGAGTAGTCGCGGTTGCCGGTATTGAGGCCGACATCAGAATCGGAAAACTCTGCCGAACGGCCAAAGGAAGCTTCCAAATTACCCAACGCTTTTTGGTTGGCATTATAACGGTCCAAAGCACTATTACCACCCATCGCTGCGCGTTCTTCCGGTGTAGCCAACCTGTTGCCTGCATCACTCACCTTGATAGAAGTTGGCCCGCTTTGAACAGCGCTTTGCTCAATACTGCTCAGCGAGCGGATTTGTCGTTCCGCCTTAACTTGATGGTTTGCGGCCGTATTAGCTATAAAGAAAAAGCCTACGCCCGCCGCCCCTGAAACAAGCAATGCGTTTAGGGGTTTAATGGCTCCGCGGGTACTTTTCAAAAAGCGAAGTAATTTCATAGTTCCTCCTTGTGAAAATCTTTCCAACCACATTTGCGTTAAAGATTCCAAACCAGGCTTGGAATAACATCCAATTTTGTTTATAGATTGTCATGCTGAACTGGATCAGCATCTTTCACGCACTACGTCCTTATCGTCCTTCAAAAACGTTCGTAGATTGAGGCTTTTTAGAGCGCTCTTGCAACTCCTGCCGATATTGGGCCGTTCTTCGCAAACGTTCATCACGGCGTTGAGCTTCCAAGCGGGCCTGTTCTATGCGCGCTTCATCTTGTTTTACCTGATTATTCAAGTAAATTCCGCCGACTACCCACAAAGCAATCAGCCCACAAATTACCACCCGGAAGACCCATATAACCGCTTTAGGCAATGGAGAACGAGGCGCAACCATTAACTCACGCAATTGCTGTGTTTGTTGTTTGGTCAACTTCATTTTTTGCCTCCTGCACTATCCGGATTTTCTTCTTCATTCTCCCACTCATTGCCGTTGGCATTATCATCCAAGTCAGCAGCATCCACCCCTTCACCACCTTTAGACAGGAAGTGGAAGATTGTGGCTCCTCCGAAACCAACTCCAGCAGCATAACCTATTACTTTTATCGGCAACTTGCCTAACCAACGGCCTACTCCCGGTACGGCTAAGGCCACTCCTACCCCCGCCGTCAATAATCCTCCTAATATCATACCTATAGTTGCATAGGCATCGCTACCGTATGTATTCGCATAATTTATACCAGCAGCCAGCAATTTGATGGTGGGCCACAGTGTAAGCACTGCTAGTACGGCAGCACATGCCCAAGCAATGGCACTGACGATAGGAATGCCTGCGCGACCTATCGTCGCAAATGCACCAATAAGTGGAATTGTTACTAGAGCAAGCGGTAATGCCCACCACATCCATTTACGTATGTTATGACGATCGCCAGTACGTTTTTCCATCACATTGGCCACACTGGTAGCCCAACCTTTAATACCGCGCATTTGACGGTCGGTGGTATTTAAATCACCGGATGAAGATCCTTGACCAGTGGTTATTTGGCTGCCTTCATCCACCGTAAGTCCGCCGGAAATCTGAGCGCTGGAAAGGAACGGACGTCCGGCTTCGTTGGCGGAATTGGTTCCGTTTTTATCAATATTGGCCGTTTGTTTGCGGATCATGGCAAGCTCGCTACGGGCATTGCCATAGTTGCGGCGCCACCCCTGGCCGCGGGCATCTTTATCATCACCAAGTCCTTCCGAACGGCCGAAACTGGCACGGGAAGACTGCATGCGGGAACCTTCCTTCATTTGTTTCATCATAGCTTGCGCGTCCGCCATTACGTTACCGGCTTGCGCCAAGGCAGCGGAAGCTTCTTTGCTATTTTGATTTTTCCCGCTGTTTTGAATAGTAAATGAATTGTCTACGTTGCTACCACTACCGGCACGCACCGTACCGCCTTGTCCCCAATTGCGGGGAGCATTGGCCAACTGTGCCGCGGTCTGCCCGGAAGTGCCGCCTTTGTCAGCCGCTTTGCCGGCCACCGCTTTAGCTTGGGCGTTATCAACAGCCGCACTCAAACCCGGAATATCTTTTTGCAAATTGGCAAACATATCCAACGCGCCGTTTAATTGCTTATCGGAGCCATCCCCAGCACCCAGGCCCATTTCGCCTGCGACCATTTGATAAGCTTTAGGTAATTGAATGGAAGAATCTTCTCCGCCCGCATACGAGGGTTGCGTATCGGTTTCTTCCAATGCACGGGCTTGTTGTTCGCGCTCGTAGCGTTGATTTGCTAAGCGGATAGAATCCGATTGCGTAGCATGGAACGAGGAAGCCACTTCCCCATTTGACGTATATTGACCGCCACCACCACTCTGGGAGACATACACTACATCCCCTTGTTGTTCGTAAACAGAGGGCGGCATAAAAGAGGTATTGTTGTCCGCCGGCGAGCTCAAATAACTCATCGCCGCAAAACCGGCGGCGCCCACCACCGCGGTAATCCCGGCGGCTTGGGTAATAGTCACAGGCATTTTGCCTGCTTTATTTTTCAACCATTTAAGTAAGTTCATAGTTTTTCCTCCTATGAAAAAATTATCCACAATTCTTAGTACAGTTAGTCCAATCGTCTCCATTCTTTCCTTTACAATTCTCTATACACTTTTTGTACTGCTCATTAGCTTGCCCTACTTGAGCATCGTTATTATTATCCTTTGAAGATTCATTTGTATACCCCAAGGCACGCGTAAATCCATCTTTACGAGCAGTTGTATTCCCAGGAGTCTTCTTAAGTGCGTTTTCTCTATTTGAAATAGATCCCCCGTTCCATGTTTGCTCGTCCCAGCCATTCTTTGCAAGTACTGCCCGATCTCCCTCATCTAAAGAGTTCCAATCTTTTGCGGCATTCGTTTTTCTCCAAGCTTTACCGTCCAAATAAGCATAGCGAGCGCCAACAATAGCATCGCCGATACCGCTTGTAAACGTATCAATGAGTTTATCCGCCACTCCTTTCACTAAACCTTGCCATAAATCCGTCCAGAAGCTCTGTTTATTGTCTTTGTTTTTCTTATCTTGGGCTTGTTTGGCAGCATCGGATACTTTTTTGTCTAAATTATCTAAATCCGTAGTGGTGGATGGAGCCGAGGTGTCCAGCGTCAATCCGCCAGCCCCTAATTTACTCAAATCCACACCGTCTTTGGTAAAAGCATCACTCCCTTGGATGTTTCCGCCGAAAAGAGCTTTGCCCGCGTTTTTCATTTTATTTTCATTAAGGCGAGCCCCTACAAGACTGCTTTGACGAAATTGTGCCATCGTACGGCGGGCATCATCGGTTTTTAATTGTACCGGACGTTCATTACCACGATCCTCGCGGCCTTTGAATTGGCGAAAATCACCCGAAGGACCATACGTAGAGTTGATGCCACCGCCACTGGCAGAGGCCATCCCGGCAGAAGATAACGTGCCGATTTCGGTCTTGCTTCCACCTCCGCCACGTCCTCCATAACCGCCGTATCCTCCATATCCACGCGAAGAACCCGAATTGTATGAATCATCATTTCCCGAAGAAGTATGGCTGCTGTCTCCGTCATCATCGGTATAATCTTCGCCATCATTGTCGCCATATCCTTCTTCATCTTCCTCTTGGCGTTGTTCTTTCTCTTCTAAGCTGTACAGCAGCGAAGAACCGTTTTCTTGCATGTCCGGATAGGCGTTGGCCAACAAGTATTTTTCGGCCTCGTCCGTGGCAAACGGCATTTGTGCTAAATCGTACCCACGCGTGTTCATATCCGCAAAGGAATCATCATCCCCGCTGGTCGCTGCGGAAATAAGCATCATCAATGCTATCACTAGCACGACCACAATCGCACCGATTGTATAGGCTTGCTTACGGTTCATTTTATTGAGCTTTTCAAATACTTTTTTAGACTTACCAAATTTAAGTTTAAACATAA
>ONOD01000092.1 GCA_900319325.1 uncultured Elusimicrobium sp.
ATCTTGCCGTAGGTGTTTTCGACGATGCGGAGTTCTACGAAAAGGTTCACGAATTTCTGGTCGACAGTGACTTCGCCACTACAGCCACCCATGCCGAAAAGCGCACTAAAAAACAAAGCGGTTGAGTTACTTACCGCGCACGAAGCGTTACAAAAAACGCCGCTTACTTATCCGCAGATTAACCACGAAAAATGCGGGCGTTGCGGTAAATGCGTCACCATTTGTGAAGAATCGGAACACCGGGCCTTGCAACTCATCGACGGCTACATTGAGGTCAATAAGCAGCGCTGTGTGGGGTGTGGTTTATGCCGTTTTGTCTGCCCGGCGGGGGCCATCACACCACATCCATAAATCAAGAGGAAATACCGATGAAAAAACTTACTTTGATTTTGTTTGCAGTTATTTTATTGACGGGTTGCGCGCACCAACTAAAAAAAGATAACCTTTCCCTTTGGAACGATACTGCCCCTGCTAAACAGGCACTTATGAGTTATATCAAGACGGTTACGGATAAAAAATCACCTGACTTTATCCCGGTGGAAAACCGCATTGCCGTGTTTGATTTAGACGGAACGCTTATTTTGGAAACTGACCCAACGTATTTTGATTGGGCATTATTTGAACACCGCGTATTGGATGATCCCAACTATAAGCCGACAAAAGAACAATTAACAGCCGCCAAAAATTCGCGCGAAAAAGGCATTTTTCCCTCGCTCAATAACAACCGCGAGCAAATGGTTTCACAGGCCTACCAAGGGCTTTCTGTGCAAGAATTTTATGATTTTGTCCGCGCGTTTATGCAAGAGGATCAACCCGGCTTTGAAGGTATGAAACGGGGAGATATTTTCTACAAACCGATGCTTGAAGTTGTAGAATATTTGGTTCAAAATAAATTTACGGTTTACATTTGCAGCGGTACGGACCGCTTAACCGTCCGCCCGCTTATTGAAGCGAATATGCCTTATATTCCCAATACCCAAGTCCTCGGCTCAGACAGCACCATTATAGCCCGCGGGCAAGAAAATCCAGACGGCCTTGAGTATATATTTGAAAAAGGCGATGAACTTGTCTTGGGCGGGAAAAACCTCATAAAAAATTTGCAAATGAACAAAGTGTCCCTCATTGAGCGGGAAATCGGCATGCAACCGGTGCTGGCATTTGGAAACACATTTAGTGATGCCAGCATGGTCAACTATACCATTTACAATAATAAATACAAAGCCCTCGGATTTATGCTGGAGTGTGACGACCTAGAGCGCGAATACGGCAACCTGAAAAAAGCCGAAAAAATGCGCGAGGGATGCGAGAAATACGGCTGGATTTGTGTTTCCATGCGTGACGATTGGAAAACAATTTATGGCGACGGTATTAAAAGGCGCTAAATAATATGAAGAAATTATTAACTGTTTTTGCGTTCGTTTTTGTATTCGTGGGTTGTGCCGGAGCACAACTTAAACAAGAATTCACCCTACAAGGCGAGCACGGCCAATAGTCGGCCGTTCTGCACACGCCAAAACATCACGAAACCTATCCGCTTGTCATTATTGCGCACGGCTTTAACGCCAGTAAAGACATGTATTTACTCACAGATCTTTCCGCACAACTTAACGAGCGAGGGATTGCCACCCTGCTTTTTGATTTCAACGGCCACGGGGCTAGCGAAGGATCTTTCCTGGATATGACGATCCCCAACGAGTTGGAAGACGCACGCCGCGTGTATGCGTATGCTGAAAAGCTCCCCCATGTTGAGTCCATTTCCATGGCAGGGCACTCCATGGGAGCTGTGGTAGTTGCGATGTTGGCGGGCGAACTAAGCGAAGATAAAATAAAAACGATTGTGCTGATGTCCCCCGCCCCCGAACTCACAGAAGACACCGCCAATGGAGATTTATTCGGGGTAAAGTACGACCCCAAAAACGTGCCGCAGTATATTACGCTGTCCAACGGGCTTAAAGTGGACCGTGCATTTTTAACCACCACGCCCGACGTGAAAATTTACGAAATCTCAAAACTCTATACAGGCCCTGTGCTTGTAGTGCATAGCCTGGATGATCAATTGGTGCCGTATCACTACGGGGTGGAATTTAGCCAAATTTACAAAAATGCACGACTGGAAACCTTACACGGCCTTGACCATAACTTCACACAGGACACGCCCGGAGTCAATCAGAAAATTGTTGATTATCTAGTCGAACAACTCTTATAACCCCCGTCGATTATTTGGACCGCATTATCGGTACAATCGGGAAGCTTATTGGGGCCAATGTTTTTGTAATGTAGTACAATAGAAACAAGAGGTATGAATATGAAAAAAATAGCAATATTAAGTTGTGTCTTTGCCTTATTAGCCGCTTGTGCTACTCCATATAAACAGGCCAAAAAAGCAACTTCCAATGGCTACTTTGACACGAAACTGCAAGAAGGCATGTATGAAGTTATTTTTAACGGAAATGATAACACTTCCACCGCCAAAGCCAATAACTATGCTTTACTGCGTGCTGCCGAAGTATGCTTGGAAAACGGCTACCAATCTTTTGAAATTATACGCAAAACAGAAGATTTTACAGAAACAGAAGTCGATACGGGAACTAAAATTATGGGGGTATCCATCCTGAATGTTGAAAATTCCGAGCCTAAAATTACCCTCATTATTCGCTGCTCCAAAGGGACCGATTTACTCTACAAAGCACAAGAACTCAAAACAAATCTAAGAGCAAAATACAAATTGCAATAAGTAAGAGAGTAATACTATGGAAGAAACACAAAATATGCGCGCTTTGGCCGCAAGTAGAGAGCAAATTATTGTAAAAACCAGTATCGTCGGCATTGCAACCAACATCCTACTTGCCGCATTTAAGGCCGCGGTGGGGCTGCTCTCTAACTCCATTGCCATTATTTTGGACGCGGTCAATAACCTCTCCGACGTGCTTTCTTCCGTCATTACCATTATCGGTGCCAAATTGGCTGGCAAACAGCCTGATAAAAAACATCCGCTGGGGCATGGGCGCATAGAGTATTTGAGTTCTATGTTTGTGTCTGCGCTGGTGTTGTACGCGGGTATTACGGCACTTATCGAGTCAGTTAAAAAGATGATCCACCCCGAAGACTCCCATTATTCTCTACTCACGCTGATTATTTTAGTCGTGGCGATTATTGCCAAACTGGTGCTGGGCAAATACGTGAAAACTAAAGGAAAACAGGTAAATTCCGGGGCTCTCATCGCATCGGGCTCGGATGCGTCTTTTGATGCAATATTATCCGCATCTGTGCTAGCCTGTGCGCTACTTCGTTTGTGGTGGGATGTCTCGCTGGAGGCGTATGTAGGTGCGGTCATTTCTGTAGTGATTATGAAAGCCGGTATCGGCATGCTGCAAGAAACGCTGCACGATATTTTGGGCCAACGCCCCGCGCCGGAACTGGTCAAACAAGTCAAAGAAATCATCCAGGCGCAGCCGCTGGTACACGGCGTGTATGATTTACTGATCAATAACTACGGCCCGAACAAGAACTATGCTTCTTTGCACTTGGAGCTGGATGATACCCTTACCGTAGCCCAAGTGGACGAACTCACGCGCAAAATAGAAAACGAAGTGTTCCACAAAACGGGAATTATTTTGACGGGCGTGGGAGTATATGCCTATAACACCAGTAGCGAAGAAATTGCCCGCATCCGCAACACCGTACAAGAAATCGTCCTCTCGCACGACTGGGCCTTGCAAATGCACGGGTTTTATTTAGACACCGCGCACAAGAAACTACAATTTGACACGGTACTTAGCTTTGAGGTGGAGCGAAAAGACGCCCTAGACACATTAACTCAAGAGGTACAGGCTGCGTACCCGGATTATTCCGTTCAAATCACACCGGATGTGGACCTTGCGGATTAATATTTTAATCGTGATATATGATTAGACCGCTCTTTACTAATCGTGGAGGGCGGTTTTGCTTGACCTAGAGTGCACTCTAACTGCTACAATATATTTGTGGAGGATAATATGAACAAAAAATTATTACTGGGCATTATTTTACTGGGAGGATGCACAATGGCAACTGCTAAAAGTTGGGATAAAGTATTCGCAAAGAGCGATAAAGTAACCGTCAAGAAGGTACATTTTACAAACCGCTACGGTATTAAACTTACCGGAGACTTATACACACCCAAAGGTGTAGAAAAAAGAGCTAAACTTCCGGCTATTGCAGTAAGTGGGCCGTTTGGAGCTGTGAAAGAACAGTGCAGCGGATTATATGCACAGACTATGGCAGAGAGGGGATTTCTGACAATCGCATTTGATCCTTCGTTCACAGGCGAGAGCGGCGGAAATGTCAGATATATGGCGTCACCCGATATCAATACGGAAGATTTTATGGCGGCTGTGGATTTCTTATCACTGAATGAGAAGGTGGATCCTGATCGAATCGGAATCATTGGCATCTGCGG
>ONOD01000005.1 GCA_900319325.1 uncultured Elusimicrobium sp.
AAAACCGTATTGTTGGCTGTTCCATAATGATTTCCTTCGCCATCGGCCGCCAATACCCATTGGGAACCACCGTTAATAACAGTTCCATTTGCTTGCGCGGACGTCCTAAATACCTTTTGGACACCTCCTTCGTTGATTGTCACGCCCAGAGTATTTCCAGAATCAAATACATATTGTGTGCCACCATTGTTAATAATTGTAGCGACAGCAGACCCTAATTGCATCACACTGTGGCTTCCGCCACTGTTAATAGTTGTACTAACATCCGTCCCCCTATAGGTGGACATTGTACCGCCATCATTAATAGTGGTATAATAGGCTTTTCCACGATTTATATATTGAGTGCCACCGGAGTTGATAACAGTGCTAACCGCACTACCATAATTGGAAACAACTTGACTCCCCCCGGAAGAAATTATTGTCCCGCTAGCTTTCCCGGCGGCAGATACATGTTGAGCCCCCCCGGAAAGTATCGTACCATAAGCTATTCCACCGCTCAATACGTTTTGTATGCCCATTGCTTCTATATCAGAACCGAACACAACCGTGCCGTTGGTTGTACCACCGTCATAAATATTCTCCGTACCGCCGATATATACCGAAGTGTTACTAGTAGTACCGTAAACGTCCAATTGATTATACGTGTTGGAGCCACCTATCTTCATGCCTACAGCCGATGACCCGGCACTCACCGTGTTTGTAGCCCCATAGGCCGGCAATGCCATATTATTGGCAAGCATGGCCCCCACCGTGGCCGTATAAATGGCGCGACGCCCACCGTCATAAATGCGCGATACTACCCGGTATCCTAACCCGTGGCTGGATACGCAACACGAGCTGACTACCGCAGCACTACAGCTGGAGCAATATTCTTGCTCAAGTGCTTGTACATAAGCACTGGAATAAATATTTTCGGTTTTGGGGGCAGACTTAGACATTATTTGTTCTCCTGTTTGTCGTCCTTGGGGGCGGTTAATTGTTGATCCTTCATTAATTGTTTAATATGACCGATTACCTGCTTGCCTGTAATTAAACGGGTACATTCAAATTGGCGGTCTGTACCTTTGAATTTAGGACACCAGAAGTAATCATAATGGTCAAAATTGCAGTGGATATCATCCCAGCAGCCGTTGCATCCGTGGGAATTGAATACGCGGTACGGGGTGTAAAATTCGCACATCGGGAGCGAAAACCCACTAATTAAAATTACCGGCACATGCGTACACCACGCGAGCCATGAAAGCCCGGACCCAAGCCCAATAAAAAAGTCCGCATGTTCTAATAATTCAATGCGTTCTTGCAAGGGTCTCGCCCCGGTAAAATCTTCCGCTTCATGGGGCATACGGTTCCATGTAAAGTTGGAACCTGTTACCGCATCTTTATCAATGCATAATACGCGGTAACCCAAATCTTTTAAGTAATGCACTACCTGTTCCCAGCCAAACCCGTTATTCCACATCTTGGCTTGCGAACTGGCTTTGGTGGCAATACATACGTAGCGTTCTTTAATTTTGCGCGGGCTACCTAATTTGACGCGGGGCGCTTCTTCGCGCGGATCTACACCCAAGATAAATCCCGCCGTGCGGTGCAACCCCACTTTGCGAAAATCAATAGGTTGATTCGTGGTATTTTCGCGGAAAAATAACCCTAGCATGTAGCTGGCGTAGGGTTTTTCAAAACGTGTTTTTCCCGGTAGATGCGTGAAAAATAAATTTGGATATTGCGCTTCAAAAAGTTCCGCCATGTTATGTGACATGGCTACTTCCGCGGCGCATTGGTGCTTTTCTTGAAAGCGGTGCGCGTAAGTCATCCAACCCACCGTATCCCCGATTGTGCCGACGGGAAATTTTAACAACACTTCTTTGCCTTTCAAATCAAGCGTGTGATTTAACACAGGTTCTTTTTCACCGCGCACCCATACGCGGATACGGAACGGAATGTAATATTTCTTAGTGCTTAACACCCACCCTTCATCCGCATCACAGGCAAAAATAATATTGTCTGTTTCGTCATCTTCAATTTGCACGTGCCATTTTCCTTTAGGGAGTAACACACGCGCGCCGTCGTTGAAATCAAAACGAATTCCCATCGGCCCTTCTTGGGTAGGCACAGCGGGAATATCTATTAAAAAAGGATTTTTGGGATTAGGAACCCCTTCTACCGAAACGGCTGCGGTTACATCTTTGGGAGATTGAACGACAGAGGTATTAGTGGCAACCCCTTGGCTGGGAACTGTTTTTTTATTGCTTGTTGGTTTTTCTTCTGTATTATCTGTATTAACGGTACTAGTATTTGGCAACTGATCTTTTTCGCTCATACCACCCTCTATGCACATGTCAAAACGCAGGCTCCACTGCCTGCTAAAAGTATATTTACCTCTTTATTCTAACAAATTATACAAACAAGTCCAGCATTATTTTTCAAATTTCTTTTTTTACAAGATAATAGCCCAATTTTAAGAGGGACTTGCAATTCATAAAAAAAGTTGTATACTATTCCTTGAGAGCCAGTGGCTTTCCATCTTTGCACAAAAAGGAGATAACTAATGAAACGAGGTTTTACATTAATTGAGTTACTTGTTGTGGTGCTCATTATTGGTATTTTGGCCGCCATTGCGCTCCCTCAATATCAAAAAGCAGTGGAACGTTCCCGCATAGCGGAAGCTATTCAGGCGCTGGGCGATACCGCCACCGCTCAAAGCGTTTATTACTTGAATCACAATGAATTTGCCACCAGGTTAGATACACTAAATGGTGGAGATGTGCAAGTAAATGACGCGGGGGACTCCTGGTTTGATATGCGGTTTAACGCAGTTTCTCGCAATGGTCTGGCAGGCCAATCCATGCTTTTAATGCGCAGTGGTGGAATTTATCAATATGGAGTATTGGAAATTGCCGTATTTGCGGACGGAAGCATCGCAAAAATTTGTACGCCTCCCTTTCATAAAGAAGAGTTCTGCGCCATCGCACAAAGTGAAGGGTACGGGAGCGCAGCAGCCGCAAACGTAACACATAGTTGCAGACGCGGTTGTTATTGGACAGGCACAGATTGCGAGTGTACTCAAAGATAACCATACTACTTTCCGTAACACCCCTCTTGAGGGGTGTTTTTTTATGAATTTTACGTTGACACTGATTTGTTTTTTGCTATACTTATAAACAAGAGGACCCTTATGAAAGATACCACTTCTAAATTTGCTCCCATTAACACGATTTGTTTAATGATTCTCGCCGCAAGCGCTTCCACGTGGGTGCTTGTGTACACAAAGTCCGTCTTGATGCCCTTTGTAATTGCCTTGTTTATTTCCATGTTAGCCAATTCATCGGCAAACTGGCTTAACCGCCGGTGGAAAATTCCTTACAACTTGGGAATTATTCTAAATTTTGTTTTGTTCATGACCGTGATTACAATGACCGTATCTTTCATCTCCAGTTCTATTGAAAGCTTTGTAGCCGGCGCAGGCATTTATACCGAGCGATTGAATGATAGCTTGGATTGGATTCTATCCAAAGGAACAAATTATCACATCAACATTAACGCCCAATTTATTACAGAAACATTGAATAAACTCCCTGTATTTAACATGGTTAAAAGCGTGGGCGGGCTGATAGTCTCCTTGTTTACCAATATCTTATTGGTAACCTTGTTTGTGATCTTTATTTTTATGGGCAATGCTTCCGCCGAAAAACCCGCCCTGGTGGGAACTATCCAAAAACAAATTTCATTTTATCTGTTAGTTAAAATTGGCGTATCCATCTTAGCCGCTATTTGTACATGGATTGTATTGACCACCGTAAAAACGGAGCTCGCCATGATGCTGGCCGTCCTTACATTTATTTTAAATTTTATCCCAAACATTGGGCCTTCCATTTCCACTGTAGCGCCGTTGCCTGTATTGTTTTTACAATATGGGTTTGATTGGCACATGATTCTGGTACTTGTTCTGTTGGCCGCCGTACACTTTGTCATTGGAAACATCCTAGAAACAAAATGGCTGGGTAAGGGAATGAATTTGGACCCGCTAGTGGTAGTGGCCAGCTTAATCTTTTGGGCACTGGTATGGGGCGTGATGGGCGCCCTGTTGGCTGTTCCGCTTACCGCCATTATCAAAATGATATTTGAACGCCACGAAACAACCCAGCCGATTGCTCGCTTTTTAGGCGGGGGGTATTCATTAAAATGATAAAAAATCCCTGGGCCTATATCCCCACCCTGTACTTGGCAGAAGGGTTCCCGTACATTATCATTAACACGGTATCTGTGCTTCTCTATGCGCAACTAGGATACCCCAACGAACAAATCACTTTGTGGACCGGGTGGTTGTATTTGCCCTGGGTTATTAAAATGTTTTGGAGCCCGCTTGTGGATGCCAAATCCACCAAACGCCGCTGGTTGATCGGCGCACAAATTGCCATGAGCGCAGTTTTGTTAGCCATTGCCGGGTTAGTCTGTTGGCAAGGCCTTGCCGGTACGGCCAGTGCCCAATGGGGATTCTTCACCCTTTCGTTACTTGGGTTTTTAATCGGCGCGTTTGTATCTGCCACGCTAGATATTGCTACCGATGGTTATTATCTGTTAGCATTAACCCCCAAACAGCAAGGTTATTTCGTAGGGATCCGTACCATTTTTTATCGTATCGCTATGATTTTAGGAAGCGGGTTGTTAGTGTCAGCGGCGGGTTATTTAACTACCCACGGCGTACCTGCCCCCTATCATTGGGTTGTTTTCTTTGGAACGTTAGCTTTATTTTTTACAGGGTGCGCATTCTACCATGCGGCCATCTTGCCAAAACCGGCCGAAGACGGACCCGCACAAACCAAAAAAACTACCGCTTGGAAGGAGGCCTTCGCGGGCTATTTTGGGCAGGAAAACGTCCTGTATATTTTGCTATTTATCCTGCTTTACCGCTTTGGAGAAGCCCTCCTGGAAAAAACAGTTCCGCTTTTCTTGTTAAAACCTGTTGCGGATGGTGCGCTTGGAATTTCTATGCAAGATTATGGTCTTATTAAAGGAACTCTGGGGCTGGGAGCTATCATCGCGGGAAATTTGCTGGGCGGATGGCTCTTGGGAAAATTTGGATTTAAAAAATGCATTTGGCCGTTTGCCATCGCGTTGGTGTTGCCCAATATTTTCTACGTATATCTGGCAAGCACCCACGCCGGGCTAGGGATGGTGGCCACACTTATCACGCTGGAAAACTTCGGTTATGGACTTGCAATGATGGCGCTTACGGTATTTATCATGTACGTTTCACGCGGAAAATACAAAACGTCACATTATGCAATTTCTACCGGGATTATGGCCCTAGGGATGATGGTTCCTTCTATGTTATCCGGTAAAATGCAAGCCGCTCTTGGCTATAAAAATTTTTTCTGGGCAGCATTCATAATTAGTTTAATTACATTTGCTATCGTGCCGTTAAGTTTTAGGATCAAAGCCATTGAAGAGGCAGAGAAAGCACGCAAGGAATAATTATGAAAAAAATCATCCCAGCCACCGAACAAATTAATCCTCGCTCGCAAGGATTGGACCGCAAAACCCCGCTAGGGCTTGCGCGTGTATTTAATGCCGAAGATTTTAACGCTGCACGCGCCGTTAAAAGCGCCCATAAAGAGATTGCCGCCGCTATTGTCATGGCTGCCAAAACGCATGCCGGCAATCACAAAATCATTTTTATTGGGGCCGGCACCAGCGGACGCCTGGGAATTTTAGAAGCCGTAGAATGCGTCCCCACTTTTGGCACAAAACCTTCCCAAATTATAGGGCTGATTGCAGGCGGTAAAAAGGCCGTGTTTTGCTCGCAAGAAGGAGCCGAAGACAACGCCACCCAAGGCGCTAAGGAAATTACAAAACACGCCAAAGCAGGCGATTTGGTAATCGGTTTAGCCGCCAGCGGAAACACGCCTTACGTACAAGGCGCCCTTCAAAAGGCCCAGCAATTAGGCACCCATACAATCCTTATTTCCTGCAATGCCAACGCGCAAACACGCTACGCAAATATCCATATTCATTTGCCTACCGGACCGGAAGCTTTAACCGGTTCCACACGCATGAAAGCGGGCACCGCTACCAAAATGGCACTCAATGCCATTACTACCGGGGCGATGACGTTATGTGGAAAAACGTATGGCAATTTAATGGTGGACGTGCGCCCTACTAATCAGAAGTTGATAGCCCGCGCTATCCGGCTGATTTGCACCGTGGCCAATACCGACGAAAAAACAGCGCGCAAACTATTAACTGCTTCGGGAAGAAACGTCAAGACAGCCGTTGTAATGCATAAATGTTCTTGCTCCCGAACGCAAGCGCAAAAAGCGTTGAAAAAAGCGCACGGTTTTTTGGCGGAGGCATTAAAATGAGCAAAATCGTTTTAGGGCTTATGAGTGGAACGAGTGCGGACGGGTTGACCGTGTGCGCCATTGAGCCCAAACCGTTTCGGATTGTACACTTTAAAAATTATCCATACGACGTAACATTTCAACAAAAATTGCTTACTGCTTTCTCGCTAAAAGCTCCTGCATTAAGCGAACTTCATTATGAAATCGGCCAGCGTTATGCCAAAATTGTTCTTAAATTTCTAAAAGATTTTAAACTTTCCCCCACTCAAATAGCAGCTATAGGAATGCATGGGCAAACCGTCTATCACGGCCCGCACGATAAAACGCCCAACACCTTACAATTGGGAGAGCCCTCTTTCTTAGCAGAGGCTTTACACGTTCCCGTGGTGAGTGATTTCCGCGCGATGGATATTGTACTAGGAGGTGAAGGTGCCCCCCTAATGCCGTTTTTTGATCATTATCTGTGGGGACGCGGAAAAACACCCAAGATGCTCCTGAACATCGGCGGAATTTCAAACTTGGCTGTAGTAGGAAAAAACCTGCAAGCATCCGGTTTTGATTGCGGCCCGGGCAATACACTAATTGACTTGGCATGCCAACAACTTTTCCATAAACCTTTTGATAAAGAGGGGCGCCTGGCTGCTAAAGGAACACCCAACACAAAACAAGTTGCAAAATTGCTTAAACAGCCTTTCTTCTCCCAAAAGCCACCTAAAAGCTTGGACAAAAACACATTTGGCAAAGCCTACTTGGAGAAACATTTCAAGGGAACCAAGCCCACCGATCTATTGGCTACCCTTACCTATTTTACTGCGGCAGCCGTTGCACAGAGTATACAACGGTTTGTGCCCATCACGGCGCAGAAAGAGCTGATTGTGTCCGGTGGTGGATGTTATAATCAAACGCTAATGTCCTATTTAGCACAATTACTGCCGCATGTAAAAGTGCACTCTTCCCTTGCGTATAACATTGATCCGCAGGCCAAAGAAAGTGCCGCTTTTGCACTGTTTGCCTGGCTCAATTTACAACGTAAAATTAATCACTGTGCCCACGCTACGGGCGCTAAAAAAAATACAATTTTAGGGAAGGTAACCTTATGATGAATGTAGCACGCATGGTATTCCCAGGTTTTTGGTTTGGGAAATCTTCCGAAGAAGAAGCTCTCCGGTTAGCCAGCCTGGGCGTAGGAGGGTTTTGCCTGTATGGCGGCACTAAAACAGCGGTAGCCACTCTTACCCGCAAATTAAGGGCTGCTTCCTCTCTACAGCGCATTTTGATTGCGGCAGATTACGAAGATGGCCTGGGCCGTTGGTTGCCGGATGCGGAACTGCTTCCCTCCAACCTGGCCATCGGCGCTACAAATGATGAAAAATTAGCCTTTGAAAAAGGATTTATTACGGCACAAGAAGCGCTTAGCCTAGGGGTAGATTGGGTATTTGCCCCGGTAGTAGATTTGGCCAACAATGCCCAAAATCCCATCGTTAATACGCGCTCGTTTGGGGAAAATCCGGAACAGGTTGCTCGTTTGGCGGGCGCTTTTATGCAGGGACTCAATAAAGGAGGAGTGCTTAACTGCTTAAAACATTTCCCGGGCCATGGGAATACGACGACAGATTCACACATGGGGCTGCCTGTAGTGCCCGATACGCTGGCTGTCCTCAAAGAAACGGCCTTGCTGCCCTTTCAAACGTTGCTTCCTCACGCTGATAGCGTCATGATCGGCCACTTATTAGTGCCAGCCTTGGATGAACACAACCCTGCTTCCCTTTCAAAAACGATTGTGCACGATTTGCTCCAGCAACACATGGGATTTACGCGTTGTGTATGTACCGACGCGCTTTTGATGAAAGCACTGGGGAACGAAAAAGAAGCCGCCCTACAGGCTTTAGATGCGGGAGCGCATATTCTACTCGTGCCCCAAGATCCGCTGGGCCTTATTCAATTCTTACAAACGCAAGTTTTCCCGGATGACATGCTAAGGCATATTGAACAAATTTTAAATGAATTATGTGCGCAGGCGGACGAGTTGATGATTTCTTCTCCCAAATTACCTATTGCTCCCGGAGAATTTTCCATGCGTACCGCTTGCCAAGCGCTCACCCAAAAAGGCTTTATTCCGGCTATTGATCCGGGCAACACGATTCATTATTTGGAAATTGGGAACGACGAAGGACTCTCTTCCGTTCCCTTCTTTGATACCTTGCGCGCGTATGGAATGGTTACGGAACCGTTTCAAGACGAAGCCGAATATTTGATTATTTTGCTTTGGCGGCGTTACAAACCTTTTTCCGGAAAAATCGGCTTAACTCCCGAAGAAATGCAAGTTGTGCAAAACGCTACCCGGCATGCCCAGCACACCATCTTGCTTTGTTTCGCAAACCCGTGGATGGCAAGTGATATCCCGGCGGAAGGAACACTTTTTGCATTTAGTCCTTCCCCTATTTTCCAACAAGCTGTTGCGGAATGTTTAATGGGAAATTTTGAGCCGACCGGCAAATTACCGATACAGTTATAAACAGAGTTGAGCGTAGCAAAGTTGTTGTTCGGCACGTACAATTTTCACACGCACCAAGCCGTGAGCTTTACAACTTTCCGGAAGTATTACTTGCTGAAAATTAGACGTAATTCCGTGTAAAACGCCGCTCTTTTTCTCTTCCACAAATATCACCTGTTCCGTTCCCACTAAGGACGCGGCAAAATGAGTACGCAACTCTTTATCCAGCTCGCGCAGTTTATCAGCGCGGCGTTTAATTTCTTCGTGTGAAAGTTGCGGCAATTTTGCCGCCGGCGTTCCCGGCCGCGGCGAATAGCTAAACACGTGTAGTCCCGCTAATTGCTGGGATTTAATAAACTCATATGTGGTTTCAAAATCAGCTTGCGTCTCTGTGGGATAACCCGCAATTACATCGGCAAAGATGCCAATCTGCGGCACACGCTCCCTCAAATCTGCCACCCGTTTGGCATAATCTTGCGTAGTATAGTGTCGGTTCATATCGCGCAAAATTTTATTGCACCCGGCTTGTAGGGGCAAGTGGAAGTAATTGCAAAAACGATCCGGATGATGATGCATCTGCTCAATAATTTCATTCGTTACAGTAGGCAATTCAATAGAAGAAAAACGAATGCGAAAAGTACCCGGCATCCTTGCTATTTCTTTGCATAACTTGGCCAAATCCGCTCTTGTTCTAGGGCATAGATAATTGCCAATGTTAATACCGGTTAGCACTACTTCTAAAAACCCGTTTTTTACTAATTGCTCAATTTCCTTAAGCACATCCGCAAGAGGCTTAGAACGTTTTACGTTACGTGCATACGGAACAATGCAGTAAGAGCAAAAATTATCGCACCCATCTTGTATTTTAATAAACGCGCGGCTATGCCCTTCATGTCCACTGACCGTCCAACAGATATCTTCTTGATTAAAAAGAACACGCCCCAAATCATACTTACCGATAATCTCTACCGTTGGGAAAACAGCTTGGATGTGTTCGCGGTGGGCTGCGGCGTAACACCCGGTAAGCACCACACGCGTGGACGGGCTGCGGCGTAAAATTTGACGCACCAGCTTTTCAACATCCTTATCTGCCTGATGGGTAACTGTACATGTATTCAACACGCAAATATCGGCATGTTCAAAATCCGTAGCAGGCATAAAGCCGGCTTGCTTAAATTGTTCCAAAATAGCTTGGCTTTCTACTTGATTAACACGGCAGCCAAAGGTTTTGATAAAAAAAGAAGTCATAAGAGTTTTGCCGCCACCGCTATGCAAGCGGTTTCCGCACGCAATATATTTACTCCCAGTGTAACCGGTAAAACTCCACGTTCCTTAGCCAAAGAAACTTCCTCATCCGTCCATCCCCCGGCAGGGCCTACATATACGCGTAGCGACGTGGGTTGTTTAAGTTGTTTAAGCCCCCACGAAAGCGTATGCGTATGTTCCGCCTCATAAGCTAATAAGGCCGGGCCTTCAAAAGTAATAGCTTGAGTAAATTTTTCTGGCGGTAAAATACGTGGGATAAAAGGAGTGTCACATTGTTTGCAAGCGGAAATCATAATCTGCTGCCAGCGCTCGTTTTTGCCATCAAATTTTTTGAGCACATCATATTCGCTCCGTTGGGACATCAGCGGCAGAAAGGAACTTACTCCCAACTGGGTACCCTTATCAAGTACTTCCTCTAACCCGGTACGCGAATTAGGGACAAACGCAAGTGTTAAATCCAAATCCACTTTGTGAATAGGACAAGGCTCTAAAAGTGTTCCGCGCACAAATTTTTTTTGAATTTTATCAATGCGGCCCTTGAACTGCTTGCCCGTACCGTCAAACACGCGAATCACATCTCCCTCCACATGGCGCGCTACCGCGCACGCATGATGAGCTTCGGCATCCATGAGGAAAAATTCTGTTTGTTTGATATCGGCTAAGTATTGGGGCATAGCAATCAATATTCTGTTTTGTCTGTTTTTGCGTCCCATTCATCAAAGGGCAAATTGCTGCCGGGAACTTGAATACACACTGTCTTTAGGCTACGTTTATCCGCTGGAAGAGGAACTTCTTTATAAATAAATTCATCGTCAAAATGAGAGGCGGCCGCGCGTACGCGGTCTGCCGCAAAATATAGCGCTTTGGGGCGCGCCCAATAAATGGCTCCCAAACACATCGGGCAAGGCTCACACGAAGAATAAATGATACAATCTTTCAATTCAAAATTCTGAAGTTTAGCGCAGGCTTTTCTAATTGCATCCACTTCTGCATGACAAGTAGGATCATTTGTAGAAGTTACACAGTTACATCCACGCGCAATAATCTGCCCATCTTTTACAATAACTGCTCCAAACGGGCCGCCTTTGCCGGCGCTCATCCCTTTGCGAGCTTCTTCGATGGCTTCCTTCAAAAAATAGATATGTTGTTGCATTTCTTCGTTCGTCATAATTCTACCTCTAACGTCTCGTTGATTACGGTTTGCACGATGTTCCCTTTCCAAGAAACAAACCGGGCACCCGCTCCTACGCAAAAATCAGGTTCTATAGCCGTGGTAAAGCAATATGACACATCGTCCTGCTTGGCACCACTATATCCCGTATTGTACCATATCCGCCCTTCTTTTGTGGCGTGAATCCCCCACAAAACAAGCACACGAACCCTTCCAAATTGTCCCACGGTTTCTGTGGGCCAGCTGACATCAAAAGGGTATACAACTTGCGAAGATATTTCATCATACTTAAATTTAGAGGGCTTAGTGTCTGTAATCAAAACGGCATCTGCTTGACGGCGCCCTAGTTTGTGGAGCGCGTTTTTAACCTTTTCCGCCGACAACCCATTCCCCACCACAAACACAGGCCCTTGTTTCATTTTCACAATGGCTACGTTCTTGTACCATTCATTTAGTAAATAGACCCGCGTATGATTCTCCCGAATATAGCCAATCACTCCTAGGCTCAACATCGTTACCGGCACGGCTATGATAAGTATCCGGCGCCACGCCTTAATAGGAGCATGCAAAATACCAAATAACCCCACATAATACACAGCTACGCCCCACATACTCCACGCAGCAACCGGTATTGAAGCAAACGGTAAGGCAGCAAACCCTTGGACTAAATACTTAAATAATTCCAAACACCATACCGTTGGATAATACAGCACAATTCCTACATGACAGAGCGTAAACACATAATACGCAAAGCTAAGCCCCAGCAAAAGAGATGCCAACGGGACTAGAATCATATTAGCCAAAAGCCCGGTAAGTGATACTTTGTAGAATACGTTTGTAAATACGGGGAGCAACACAAGTTGTACCGCCAGTGTTACCATAAAAATCTGCGTAAAAAACTGGAGCCAGCGAGGCCATTTTGCTGGGACGGGATAATTAGCCAGGCAAATAATCAGCGCTGCCGTAGCTAAAAAAGACATTTGAAAACCCGTTTCAAATAACGAAGAAGGATAAATCAGCAAAATAATTGTGCAGGAAAGAACTAACCCTTGTAACACCCCACTATTACGTCCTAAGTAATAGCCACAGCACGCACACAGGGTCATAAAGTATGCACGCATAAGCGGGGCATCGGCCCCGGCAATTAGCGTATAAATCCCCGCTACCAAAAGTGCCACCCACAATCCTTTGCGCCTATTGAACCCCAATAACCCGCATAGTGCCAGGGTAATAAGCGTTACAAACCCCACATTCCCGCCGGATGCCACTAATAAATGGATGGCGCCGCTATCTTGAAATGCGGTAAAGAGCTCAGGGGACAAATCTCCCCGTTCGCCCAGCAAAACCCCTCCTGCGATATGCGCGATTTCCGGTTCAAAATTATCCGCAAAGACCTGCAAAATATCATTGCGCACCGCCCGTAACGCGCGGTAAAACCACGGGGCCGGTTTAATAAGGCGTACTTGTTCGCTTTTTATTTCTGCAAAAACATGTTTATAGGACAAATACTTTTTCCAGTTAAAATTACCCAGCAAGTTAATTCCATACGGTTCTTGCAAGTGGCCGGAAATTTCCAAGGTATCTTTCCATAAGGGCTCAAATTCCGCCAGCCGTGCGTACACGTAGCCGTTGGCGGGTTGCCCGTCCACCGATAATACTTTTACAATAACATTATTACTCTTAGGCTTTACAGCGTAGAATTTTTCCACCCGTCCAACCAACGTAACGTCTTTAGATGGGACAAAAGAATAAACATCTTGCGAAGAGGGCCTAGGCTTATAAAAAAATAAAAGCCCTAAAATTAAGGCTATTAATAGGAACAAGAGGGGCCGTTTGTAAAAATCAGGATGCATAAGCAAGGAGGGAAATACAAAACGTGAAAAAATAGGTTCTTAAATCTTGGTTCTTCCTTTGAGGGAATACCCCAACGTCATTTCGTCCATATAGTCAATGTCGCCCCCCAGCGGCACGCCATAGCCAATGCGCGTAATTTGCGGCACTTGCCCACGCAGTAAATCAGCCAAATACAAGGCGGTGGTTTCGCCTTCACTGTCCGGATCGGTAGCGATGATAACTTCTTGAATTTTGGGATTTGCATTTTGAACGCGCGCCAAAAGCTCGCGCACTTTTACCTGTTCAGCGCTACGGCCTTCCATTGGGGAAATGGCCCCATGCAACACATGATAAAGGCCTTTGTAGGCTCCGGTTTTTTCAATGGATTCAATGTCTTGCGGGTCTTCTACCACACAAATTTGCGTAACATCACGGTCGGGGTCTTGGCAGATTTCGCACAAATCGCCCTCGCTATACGCAAAACATTTGGGACAGAGCACCACTGAAGATTTAACTTCACTAAGAGCCGTGATAAATTCCTCTACTTCGCCTTGACTGGCACGCAAAAAATAGGCCGCAAACCGCTCCGCCTGCCGCGGTCCCACACCGGGCAGCCTTCTCAAAGCACGTACAAGGCGGTCCAAATGTTGCATATTATGCCATTAACTCCCCAGGGAAAATATCTAGGATTTTTTTGACCTCTTCGGGCGCATCTTGCATGGGAGCAGCCGTTTCTTCAAACGGTCCTTTGGCAAAAGGTTCTTCCTCGGAAATTACAGTCTTTGCAGTGTCCTCTTTTTTAGACGGTTGTGCCTTTAAAGCGGGCTTTGTGGTTGCCACCTTGTCTACTAGAGAAATGGTAATTTTCCGCCCACAAAGTTGCGAGGCAGCTGCTGACAATTCCGCCAATTTATTTTGTGCTGGGATTTGATAGAACTCTTTGCCCGGGGCAAATTTTAATGTCCATTCATTTTCTGTAGTAAACTCTACCGAGGAATTCATCAACACGTCATACACAAAGGGGCTGTTTTCAAATTGCACAAGCATTTTATCCCATACTTGACGGTTAGAAATCGTTTTATCCAAAGCAGGCACAGAGGTGGTCGCCGGTTGCACGGCTTCTATTTTTGTGTTTGTCGGTTTGACAGGAGTTTGCGCTTTAGCCGCAACTGTTTTTTTGGCGGGCGTCTTGCGGGCCGGTGGCACGGACGGAGCAGAAGGCGCAGGCGCTTCCCCGCGCTCCAAGGCCTCCAAGCGACGCACAAACCCATCAATATCCAGCACACTGTCCATGATGGTGAACAATCCTACTTCAGCACTGACAAGGGCGTTATCCGAAAATTTTACTTCATCAATTAGTTTATTGAGTTTGCGGGTAAGACGCGCCAAAAAACCGGTAGATACTTCGCCCGTTAAAGCAGAAGCTCCGGCAAAAGGCTCACTGCCTTGGCCAAGCGAAAAATAGAACAAATCGCCCAGCATATTTTTCAAATCTTTCAAAAACGTATTAGCATCAAAGCCTTCCGCTTGCAGAGTTTGAAAGACCTGATGCATTTGTGCGTTATCTTTGTGACATAGAGCTGAAATAGCGTCAATTAATAATTCGGCCGAAGTAAGCCCCAGCATTTCGCTCACAGCTTTTTCGTCAATATGGTCTCCGCAATACGCAATTGCACGGTCCAACAGAGTAAGGCCGTCACGCATAGCACCGCCTGCATTTTTGGCAATAATTTTGGCAGCCGCAGTGGACAAATCAATTCCTTCCGCTTCGGCTAATTCTACTAAATGCGTGCTGATCTCATCCGCCGTTAACGGACGGAAACGAAACGTCTGGCAGCGGCTCACAATGGTGGCGGGCACTTTGTGTTTTTCGGTAGTAGCCAAGATAAACACAACGTGGGCCGGCGGCTCTTCTATAGTCTTTAACAAGGCATTAAAAGAGCTGGCAGAAAGCATGTGAACTTCGTCCAAAATAAACACTTTGAAGCGGTCCCGGCTGGCGGCAAGCGCTACGGTATCAATGATTGCTTCGCGCACTTTTTCCACTTGTGTGTTACTGGCGGCGTCCAGTTCCAGCACGTCCAAATCGGCGCTCTGTGCAATTTCTAAACACTGCGGACATTTTCCGCACGGCTGCGCCGTAGGGCCGTTTTCACCATGCCCGGTACAGTTGAGTGCTTTTGCCAAGATACGGGCGGTGGTAGTTTTTCCACATCCGCGCGGACCGTAAAATAAATACGCATGCCCGATGCGGCCCAGCTTTAAGGCGTTTTGTAAGGTTTTGGAAATACTCTCCTGCCCCACCATATCTTCAAATGTTTGGGGACGGTATTTATTTGCTAAACTGACGTATTGTTTTGTATTTTCCATAATTAACCTCTAAATTCGTTTTCTACACGACTGCGCGCGCGGGCAAAATCTATGCTGATGCGGCCGGGCCCCAACAAGGCCGCCGGGAGCAAAGCCGCAATCAATAAAATTAAAAGTGCTATATATACTTTATTAAAATTGGAGGCAAAAAACACGACCCCCAAAATTCCCGTACACAATACGGCAATCCCCGCCGCCCAGCGCGTGTACCAACCCAATATCAGTAATAACGCCAAAAATAGTTCGGCAATAACCGCCCCCATTGCCAGGGTAGAAGAAATCCCCATTCCAGCCGCGTTAACTAAAAATTCGCGGTAAAACAACAAACATCCCACACTAACATACAATAGCACCAGCCCCACCAACAACCGGGTAAAGAAAATAGTCCGCGAAAAAGCTTTTTCGTTAATATTACAATGTACCTGAGGTGTATTCATGTTAACTCTCTACATCGGTATTTCTACCGAAAGTGAAAAATAGGTTTTACGGTTATCTTCGCGCCGGGGCTCAAACACTTCAATCCCTCCGGACACATCCACATCCCACAACCGCACATGTAATCCCGCGCTTACCGCACTGGCAACCGCACGGCGCTGGTCATAGTGATACCGCACCAACGACGCATAAGGCGTTACATACCGGGAAGGATAACTAACACGCAGGGCATACGCATCTTTTAAGAAGCCTTGAATGACAGCCGTCATGTACGGCACATTGGCCCAGCTAAAAGTAACATCTTCCGGTACCCGGCTACTATATTTTATCACTTTCTGCCAGGTCCCTTGCAAATGAAAGAGCCCGACGTCAGCTTCGGCCTCCAGCTGGGCACGGGTTCCCACTTGCCGAAACACCCCATAGGGTAAGTCTTGCCCGGATACATTTACGTATGTACGGTAGCGTTCCTGCCCAATTTTAGCTAAAAGCACCGAATTTTTGATACCCGCCAAATAATAAAACGGTAACCAGCGTATCCCTGTCTGATAGAGAACAGACTCATACCCCAACGCTTGCGGCTGCAATCCCAATTCTACCAATATGTCAAAATTGTCGGTTAGTTCCCGACGCACTTGCAGTTCATAACGCGAAGTAGATCCCGCCTCGTCAATTTCTTTATCGCTCATACGATAGTATCCGTATTTCGGGGTCAAAATCCAGCCGTTATCTAGGTCCGCTTCAAAACTAGCCCGCATAGCGGAATATCCTTTTTCTCCTCCAACGCTTGCAAAACGCAACTGCCCGTAGCATAAAGCACACGGGCAGAAGAGTAATAAACTAATAAGTGCTGTTCTAAAACACATTATTTGGCTTTTTTGGTTTTAGCCGCTTTAGCGTCTAATTCTTGCAAGAATTTGACGTAGTTGGTGGCTTTGCGTTTTTTCCAAGCCCCTTTGTGATATCCGTATCCAATGATAAGCGGAATAAGGGTGGTACATTCGCCATAAACCATTTGTTCCAGCGCGGTGGACACTTTCCCCCAGCTGGAAGCTTCCTTCAAGGTAGAGCCGGAAAGGGCCCCATCGCGCACGTCGGCCACGGTGATTTGTACCGCATATTTATGCATGGGGATTTCAGCTCCTAACGCTTCGGCCGCTACTACCGTATCTTGCGCAAAGTTTTTCGGTACGCCGCCAGACCACATCATAAGGCCGGTTTCTTTGGCTTTCATTTTGATGCGGGTAAGCTCCAAGAAATCTTTGGCGCTGTCAATGGAAATATGCTTGGCAGGGCGTTCAGCTTGGTGCATTACAAATCCAAAGCCGGCAGAGCAGTCGCTAAAGGCAGGGACAAATATCGGCACGCCGTATTTGTATGCGTTATAGACGACGGAATCTTTGCCTTTGCCTTTTTTCTCCAACCATTTGCCCATTTCCCAAATAAATTCGCGGGAAGAATACGGGCGCGGTTCTAAGGCGTTACAAATTTTATAGATGGTTTCATCGCACACTTTCAGTTGATCTTCGTCAATGTAAGTGTCATAGATGCGGTCAATGTGCAAATCGCGCAAGAGGTTATCGTCTTGATTGTACGGAGTGCCAATGTAGTGTTTAAAACCGAGCGCTTCAAAAAAGTCTTGGTCTACAATGTTGGCACCGTTGGATACGATGGCATCTACCATGTGATTTTGAATCATATCCACAATGATTTTTTTCATACCGGCAGAAATCAAAGACCCTGCAATACACAAAATGACGGAGCAATTTTTATCGCTGAGCATCATGTTATAAATTTTGCTTGCCCGGGCCACTTCGCGGGAGGCATAAGCCATATTCTCAAAAGCTTCCACCATCGGAACTACATTGTACTTTTTCATATCAATGTGTTTGATTGTGTTTTTGAGAAAGTCTTTCTTTGTTAGTTTTGCCATTTTTGATTTCACCTCGTACTGGATTTTTGTACTGCTATTTAGTAAATTATATTAAATCACAACGTAAAATTAAAGATTTTTAAGGAGATTTTTATGTATCCCAACTTAGCGCAGACCGATCCCGAAGTTTTTGCAGCCGTCTCTAAAGAGCTGGCCCGCCAACGTGAAAAACTGGAACTCATCGCTTCCGAAAATTTTACTTCTTTAGCCGTCATGCAAGCACAGGGCTCAATTTTAACAAACAAATACGCGGAAGGATATCCCGGCAAACGCTATTACGGCGGATGTGAATTTGTGGACCAAGTAGAAACTTTAGCTATTGAACGCGCCAAAAAACTCTTTGGGGCCGAGCATGCCAACGTGCAGCCGCACTCCGGTGCGCAAGCCAATATGGCGGTTTATTTTGCATTATTAAAACCCGGTGATACCGTACTGGGGCTAAACCTTTCCCACGGGGGACATTTAACGCATGGCCACCCGATGAATTTTTCCGGGAAACTTTACAATATTATTGCCATGAATGTACGCCCGGACACCGAAGAAATTGATTACGAAGAAGCCGCCAAATTAGCCTTGGAACACAAGCCAA
>ONOD01000066.1 GCA_900319325.1 uncultured Elusimicrobium sp.
TAGCAAAACTTTTACCGATGGATTGCAGGGAATATTTCGTCCAGTAGTAACATTCGTAAAAGCCGTAACCGATAGCTTTCCACCACGCAACTTGTTCGTAGGCGGCTTGAGCGCCTATCCCTAAGGTTTGCGGCGCGGCGGGATTAAAGTCGCTTTCTTTCACGGTTACGTGAAGGGGGGTGCCCTGGCGCATGTAATCAAGTGTTAAATCGCCGGTACGCGATTTCAACAAATCGGTCAAATCTTTCCATGTAGAGACGGATGTCCCGTTAACGGCCACAATTTTGTCGCCTTCTTGTAGGTCAATCTCGGCGGCAGGATAATTTTTGGCGATCGTCCCAATAACGGGATCCAATTTGACGGGATCAGTTTGCGGATAACCTTGAATCATAATGAGCACACTGAAAATGACGGCAGCCAACAAATAATTAAACAGGGCTCCATTGATGACCATAAAAAATTTAGCGTACCAGGGTTTGGCGGCAAATTCGTAGGGCTTGGGGGGTTCGGGCGCGTTCTCAGGGTGGAACATCGGTCCGGCCGGTTCCACAAACCCGCCAAACGGAATGGCGCGCAGCTGATAATCGGTATCCCCTTTCTTCTTATGCCATAAAATTTTACCAAAACCAAACGAGAATTCATTGACGCGAATGCCCGTCAATCGGCAGGCTAGAAAGTGCCCAAATTCGTGAATGATTACAATAGGACTTAATACCACTAATACAGCAACAATAGATAGTAACATAACACTCCTTAAATGACTGATTTTTTATATGAGCCGTCCTGCAAAACAGCTAAGGCTGTTTCGCGTGCCCACTGGTCCGCTTCCAACGCCTGGTTAATGGTAGCCACGCCGCCGGTGGATGGCGATTTGCGCAGTACGGTGTAGATCAATTTAGAAATATCTGTAAATTTGATCTGACCGTTTAAAAAGGCATCTACCGCAATTTCATCGGCTGCACTGAGTACCGCTGGGGTTATCCCACCGGTGCGGGCGGCCGCTAGGGCTAAATCTAAACAAACAAAACGTGCTAAATCCGGCTTAAAAAATTCCAGTTTGGCAGTTTCAAACAGGTTTAATTTTTTAACAGGGCTGGGCGCGCGTTGGGGATAAGTAATGGCGTATTGAATCGGCACACGCATATCCGGTTCACCCATTTGAGCTAAGATGGCTGAGTCATTAAATTCTACGGCCGAATGTACAATGGATTGCGGATGAATGACAATCTGCACCTTTTCATCCGGCAGGTTGAACAAATTCATAATTTCAATTTTTTCAAATCCTTTGTTCATCAGAGTAGCGGAATCAATAGTGATCTTTTTGCCCATTTTCCAACGGGGATGTTTAAGGGCTTGCTCCGGCGTGACGTCGTCCAGTGCGCCTTCATATTTGGCAAAAGGCCCCCCTGAAGCCGTCAAAAATACGCGGGAAATATTTGGCGCAATTTTATTGTAATCATGTTCGTTTGTCATGCCACACAAGCATTGAAAAACGGCGGACGGTTCGCTATCAACCGGGATGATGGCGGCTTGCCAGCGTTCACATTCCTGCATGATCGTCCTTCCTGCCATGACCATGGGTTCTTTGTTGGCTAGCGCAATCGTTTTACCGGCTTTAATAGCGGCAATAAGCGGCATAAATCCAACGGCTCCCACCACACCGTTTATCACTAAACTTGCCGACGGTAACGAAGCCATAAACATTAAGCTGTCAATTTCAGGGGGAAGCAAACGCGTGCCTTGCGGAACCTGATCTTTTATTTTTTCATACGAGGCCGGATTAAGTACTGCCGCAAAACGCGGCTTGAAAGCGTGCATTTGTGCCAAAAATAAATCAGTGTTATTATTGGCCGATAAGCCTAATACCTGGTAGTCGCTTCCCAAACGAGAGATTACATCCAGTGCGGATGTTCCAATTGAACCGGTAGAACCTAAGATGACAATTTGCTTCATAGTTCAACTTTTAGTGCGTATATTACCACATAATAAAATATGGGGGCTAATAATAGGTAGGAATCAAAACGATCTAAGAAACCGCCATGTCCCGGTAATAAATTAGAGGAATCTTTTACACCGGTAGAGCGTTTGATGACAGATTCGGCCAGATCGGAGATTTGCCCAACTACCGCCACCAATAACCCCAGCCACAACGCGGCTTGTACGCTTAATAAGGGACTTAGAAATAAGTTGCGCATTATTATAGCCCCGCCTAAGGCGAGCAAAGTCCCTCCGATGGCGCCTTCCCAGGTTTTTTTAGGGCTGACTTCTTTGTTTAGTTTGTGGCGGCCCAAAAAACGTCCGCTGAAATACGCACCGCTATCGTTGACCCACACGGTAATGATCATGAATAAGGTGAGATATTCGCCATAAGTGGGGATGTCACGCAAGTTAATAAGGTGCGCCAAAGACCACGGAATTAAAAACACCCCGGTAAATGTGTTGCAGACGCGTTCCCAACTGCGTTTAGGGGTTAATACCTCAAATAATAATACCCCCAACAACACGGCACTAATGGCGAGTGGGTAGATGTTATCGGGGACGGACAAATTTTGCGGATGAACCCGTGCAAAAATGGCTACCGTGCCCAGCAAAATTCCCCATAACATAAGTGAAACAGTATGTACAGGACGTTTCCCAGCCGTAAGTACTAGGCTGTATTCATATAAGCAGAGCAAAATCACACAGCCCACAAAAGCCATATACACAATACCGCCCAAATGGATGGCGGCGATGATTAACGGGATGCCCACAAGGGCGGTCAATATTCTAGGTAATAGCATATACATTCATTATACCTTTTTAATAGGGGGATTTCCCATTATAGTAAGGACTCCTTGTATTGTTTTTTCTTATAATGAGCTGTATGCAAAAGTATTTTTGTATAAATAGGGGAGGATATAGAAAATGAAAAAATGTTGTTTCTATGGCAGTATAAGTAAAAATGGCTTTACGCTTATTGAATTGCTGGTGGTGGTGCTAATCCTTGGTATTTTAGCCGCGATTGCTTTGCCGCAATATCAAAAAGCGGTCCTGCGGGCGCGGGTGGCGGAAGTTAAGGTCTCCTTAAAATCCTTGGTGGAGGCGGGAGATTTGTGGCTGTTACGAACAGGACAAACAATGATGAATCCTATTAATGATGAACTGGATATTCAATGGCCAGAGTCCCCTTATTGGGATTTTGATTGGGACGATGGGGATAACACTGGGTTGAGTGCGTGTGCAACTCCAAAGCAAGACGGATTGGGGGATCTGGTCGTTTGCTACACAAGTAACCGGATGGTAACGGATGATCTAGCCGGGAAGTGGTGGTGTTCTGCTTCGGATGAACAAGGCCATAAAACATGCCAAAAATTAGATGGTCGTTTAGTTGCAGGATATGACGGCGTATATGAATTGCCATAAGTAAAAAATTGTAAATTTGCGGTTATGGCAATAAACATCCCCCGGCAAAGCCCAGGGGTTTAGTTGCACAATAAAAATCCCGCCACGGCTTACGCTCGGGCGGGAATTTTTTTACTTCAACTAAATTATTTCTTTTTGGCTACTTTTTTGGCCGGTTTTTTGGCTACTTTCTTAGTAACTTTTTTGGCCGGTTTTTTTACAGCAGCTTTTTTTACGGCTACTTTTTTGGTAGCTTTTTTAGCGCAGGCTTTTTTAGCACAAGCTTTTTTAGCTACTTTTTTTACAGCGGCTTTTTTTACTGCTACTTTTTTGGTGGCTTTTTTAGCGGCCACTTTTTTCACGGTTTTTTTAACAGCCATTTTTAATCTCCTAAGACAACTAGTTTTAACCTCATAAAAATAATAGCACAAAAAATTTAAAATTGCAATATTTTTTCCGTCTTAGTTTAATTCTTTGAAAAAAATCAAGTGGAATTTTGTGCGCATTTTATAAATGTTTTTTGATTTTTGTCGTCGGGAAAAAATATTTTTTTGCATTTTTATTTTGCTTGACATATGCCAAAAAATATTTTTGAAAATTTTCAAAATTTCCCTTGACAATTTTTTATTTTTTCCACAACTTGCGTAAACTTTCAGCTGTTTTTACTTTTGAAATCCGGGTGTGTCTAAGGTTGGTTTGTTGTGTGAAAAGTTGTGCAAATTGATCCAACGTTTTTGTTTTTCCTTGTTTTAATTCCAGTTCAATTTCTTGCATAAAAACGCGGCGCCCAGCTACATAGATTGTTACGCGGTCTAATGCCATTTCCAACCGGCTTGCGCTGTAATCGAATGTGTATAACCGGCGGGTATTGGCTAAGGTAAATTGCACACATAAATCTGTGGTGGCAATCCCTTTCCAGCGTTTTTTCTGGGCTAGTGTGCGCAAGGCTTGCGCACTGGTTTTTACTTGAGGAAGGGAGAGCGTTTCTTCGCGGCGGACGGCTTTTCCGTTTTTTATTTCAGTGCGTGTTTTGAAAGTTGCTTCCCACTTTCCGTCGGTATTGCGCACCCGCAGTGCGATATGCTGTTTGGATAAGGCGTGTTTAGTATTATCTAAATAGGTGTCTTTAATATGTAATGTGCGTGGTTTTACTGTGCGTCCGCACAAATTTTGCAGGGCACATACGGCAAGGTAAAAAGCGCGGGGAGTGTTTGCATCCCATTTGCATTCTATTTCAAAGTGTTTCATAACTTAAGTATAATATTTTAAGAGAGATTTTATGAAAAAATTAAAACAACCTACCTCATTGAACTGTTTTGCTTGCGGCAAGAAAAATCCGTTTGGCCTCAAGTTGGAATGGTTTAATGATTATGATAATAAGCAAGTGGAAGCGCGTTTTGAGCTGGATGATAATTATTGTTCCTATCCGGGAACGGTGCATGGCGGGATTGTAGCTACCATATTAGATGAAACTTCCGGCCGCGCTATTATGCTCAATAACGATTTTGCGCGTTTGATGGTAACTCTAAAAATGGAAGTAGTATATAAGCAAAACACACCTACACACACGCCACTACGTGCTATTGGACGGGTACTACGGGATGGCGGATCGCGCGCACAAGTAGAGGGGGAGATTGTTCTTCCCGATGGAACTGTGTGTGCTTCTTGCAAAAGCATTTTATTTAAAATCCCGGAAGCCGTGAAAGCTAAATGGGGGCCCGAAGCTGACGAATGGAACCGTACTACACCTAGCGCGGACGAAGTGAACGCGTGTGGCTGTTGTGCTGAACATCGTGCCGACAAAGATTCTGTTCAAGCAAAATAAAGTTGAGCACGCGATTTGTTTTTGTTATAATATATAGGTAGTTTGAATTTGAGTTTTCGGATCGGTAGCTTAGTTGGTAGAGCGTCCGCCTTACACGCGGAAGGTCACAGGTTCAAGTCCTGTCCGGTCCAAATTTGAGAACCCACCCTTTGCGGTGGGTTTTTAAATTTAAGTTGGAAGCACATAAACTGCTTTATGTGCGTCAGGACTTGAAAGGCGCAGAGATGTTTTTGTTTGCGGAGCAAGGCAAAAACCGCGAGCCCGGCCTGCAGGAAAATTCCGTTAGGAATTTTACCGGAAGGCAAGTTTTGTCCGGTCCAAATTTGAAAAGCACCTCAAGGGGTGCTTTTTTAATTTGTGGGCGGAAACGCATGAGGCCTACTTAATACATAGGTCCAAGTTCGGATAAATTTAGGTCTTAAGGCCCTGGCGTGCCAAAATAGCATTTTTTTAGAATAAGGGGGTAAGTTAATTCAAATGATGTATATAAGGAGTATACTACTGATGAAAAAACTAATTGCCTTAACTTTGCTTTGCTTGCCGTTGGTATGCCAAGGCGGTGGCATCGTTAAGAAGCCTACTAGACGAATAACATTTAAACATTCAGCGGGCGAAGTTCTTAAGATAAGTAGTAAACCTGAGTATCACCCGGCTCGCGTAGGAACAGATTTATCCAAGTATGTTTTACGCGCAATGAATAATTCTTCCAGACCTGGTGGGCTGCCGGCAAGAGGACGTTTTTATGCAAAGCCATATGTTTCAATAGTAAAAGCAGCCTTGGAACAGCGTAATGGAGTGGCTGTGTCTGAGAAATTGTACGACTCCGCTGTTTTTTACTCGCGCTTGGAATCTTTGCGTCCTATTGGAAAGAAATACGAGAGACCCACCTTTCAAGACATGGGCGAATTATTGTTTTCCAAGGATGTGGCGGGGGAATTTTTTGGCTCTGCTTTTTTAATTAAAGGAAAAGAAGGTCAGGTGAAAGTAGCGCTTCCTTTGCGTACCAGCATGGAAATTTCGTTACACGGACAACCTAAACAGCTGCACCCATTTTCGTATGTGACGTTGAGCGTATTTGATGAACAGCATATTGCATCAAATGAGTATAGGGGCGGTCCAAAATATTGAGTTACATGCCTTCACTCCGAAAGAAGCAGCAGCTTACGCCCTTGATCCAAAAGCCAGTTTGTTTGAAGTAATTCATAAAAGATCTGACGGAACCCCTCTCTCTTTTGCTCCGAAACAACGTATGTTGTTCAAAGATTCAAATGGTTTATGGATGCTTACTCCGGAAGATCGTTTAGGGATTGGACAAAAAGGGGCCGACGTGATATTGGAATTGAGAACCTGGCCGGACAGTTATTCCTTATATAAGCTCATGATATTAAGCCAATAGTGTATAGCTTGGCGAGGTATACATAAATAGAGAGCCAATTGATTTATGATGGAGATCTAAAAGCGTTATTCTTGCGGAATGAGACAATGCCGGAAGATCGCGTTTCATACGCTGATTTTAAGGCATCTGTACTCAAAGACGTTCGGGACTATTCCGTAAACGTGAACGAATTGCCAAATGATATGCCTATTGTCCTTACGACACGGGAATAAATCGTTTGAACATGACTAAGGATGGAAATTTAGATAAGCCCAATGAAACTTTGGTTAAGAATAATTTGTATTACTTGTTTATTATTTTTGCTCATTCCTACTTCTTCATCGGCAAAGTCTTTGCGTATACGAGGGCGGTGGAAAGCATTTACTTCGCGTGTGTGCCAGACGTGTGCCAAAAGCAAACTGGCATTATCCCGCGTATTTGCTAACAAAAGAAAATCTGATTATTCTTCTTTTGAAAGATCTCCTGCAGATTTTACCTCAAAGGGAATTTCAAATGCAGATCGTGTGGTGCATGAAACGCCGTTTACTGAGCAGGAATCTGTAGGAATTGTTGACCAAACCCCCGGATATCCCGAGCTCAGAAAAGTAGATGAGATAAAATTTGAGCATCCCACCCCGCCGGAAAAGCCATCCTTTGTAACGCTTGCGGACATAGAGGCGCATGCCAAAGAAATGGAACTTTGGGAACTGGACCCGGAAGCAGATATTGCCACGCACACACAACAAGTAATTTCCAACTACTTGTTTGAGCGAGATGTGCTCAAAGATACACAAAACTTTTTGATAGAAAATCCCTTTGAAAAAACGCCGATGGATGAAATATATTTGGAGTCGGATGTTGTGTTCGCTAATCTTCCGGAAGGCGAACTTCCGATTGATTATCGTTTTTGGAGCATTGAACAGCAGATAGACGCGGAATTAAAAATGCAGGAAAATTTTTATTTTGAAGAATTCCCTAACTCTTCACTTTTGTTAACGCGTGGGCGTATTCGTCCCGTGCATTTACAAAAGTCTATCTATTTTTATGTTTTGATACTCACTCGTCCGAATCGCCCTTTGTATCAAAAAATACGAGCGCTCACAATGCTTGGTTTTTTGGCACGCAAAGGAGATGGCATGGCGGATGTTATTTTGGAATCGCTCAAAAATGATTTTAAAGACCCTCCCTGGACGGTAGATTATGCGGCCGGAATGGCACTGCTTAACTTAGGTGAAATAGAAAAATTTGATCAATTGGTACAATGGCGCCAGCGTATAGAAGCAGGTAAGTCCCAACGTACGCCCGGGATTTCATGGCTATACAGAGATGTTTTCGGAGATTATGACCTGTACGTAAATGAATTGGGCGAAGGAATGCATTACATGCGCCCGGACACGCCTGAAGAGTGGGCGATTGCCACCCGGGAATTACAAAATATTCGCCAGCACGCGACTTCTATGGTGGAAGAGTCTATGTGGAAATTAGAAAGTGTAGAAGATTTGATAGATTTCTTGGATTGGAAAGGCAGGGTGCTGCGTATCCGTTATAAAGATCCTGAGTAACTTTTTTCAACATCCCCGCGTTTGCGGGGTTTCTTTTGTACAAACTAATCAATAAAAGCATATTGCAAGCTTTGATTTGAACTTCCTAATTATATACAATGAGTACAGTAGGAGGCGTATTTATGGCAGCATATAAAGATTATTACAAAATTCTCGGCGTGGGGAAGACGGCGTCTGATGCGGAAATTAAAAAAGCATTTAAAACGCAAGCGCGCAAGTGTCACCCGGATATGCACCCGGAAAATGAGAAAGCCAAATGGACTGAGAAATTTAAAGATTTAAACGAAGCATATACAGTGCTTTCCGATAAACAAAAACGTACGATTTACGACCAAGTGGGCGAACAAGGGTATCAGGATTTTACCCGCGGTGGGGGGAGCTCCCGCACAAATGGGGCTGGGTATGGTGGCAACCCATATCAACAGTACCAACAATACACATACAACGGGAATCCGGGCCAGGGGTTTGGCGGATTTTCCGGAGGGAACGGACAATTTTCCGGCGCGGATTTTAGTGATTTTTTCCAAAGTATTTTTGGCGGAATGGGAGGCGGTTTTGGCGGATTTGGTCAAAACTTCGGCCGTAGTGCCGCTGCCGGTCAATCATCCGGCGATGTGGAAGCAGAATTAACACTGAATTTGGAAGATGCCCACCGCGGTGGAAATATGCAGATGACTATTCCTAATGGGCGCACGGTAACGGTCAAATTACCGGCTGGGGTGAGTGAAGGCAAAAAGATTAAACTCAAGGGAATGGGTAACCCTACCCGGCGCGGCCAGGGAGATTTGTATTTGATTGTTAAAATTCGCCCGCATGCGATGTTCCGCTTGGAAGGGGAAGACTTGTCTGTACCTGTTGTTATTATGCCGTGGACAGCCGCCCTGGGGGGGACGATCTCCGTCCCTACGTTGGATGGCCCCGTGCAGGTGAAAGTGCCGGCTGGTACGCACAACGGAAAAAAGTTGAAGCTCAGCGGCAAAGGATTAAGTGCGAAGGGAAGTCTATTTGTAACACTTACGATTGACGTGCCGCGCACACTTTCACGTGAACAAAAAGATTTATTTAATAAACTGGCACAGTTAGGTTAGGGAGAATATGACAACTATTTCTTGCACATACACAGGGGACGGAACTACGCAGTTAGTACACGGTCCCACCGGAGAGAAAATCCAAACCGATTTGCCGCCCGACAATGGCGGACAAGGACGGAAGTTTTCTCCCACGGATTTGCTGGCCGGTGCTTTTGCGGCGTGCATTTTGACGATCATGGGCAAAATGGCGCAGGCGCGTGGTGAAAAACTGGACGGAGCGCATATTGAGATAGATAAAATCATGGCGCAAAATCCGCGCCGCGTGGGTGAATTTCAAATTCAACTTACGTTCCCGCCGCACTTTTCTGACGAACAAAAGAAGTTCTATGCTACGGCGATTAACGCCTGCCCGGTACATCAGACGTTACGTCCGGATGTAAAGGTAACCGTTACGGTTAAATAGGAGGATGTTATGATTAAAACCACCCTTCATAAAAACTTACAAACCACCAGCGAAATAGCCGGTAAAAAAACATTGGCTACTGCGTTTAATAACCCGCGCGAGGACGTTAATCCCGGCGAAATGTTAGCCGCCAGTTTAGGCGCGTGTATGCTTACCATGGTGGGCTTTATGGCCGGCAAACATGGCGAAGATGCCGCCGGTACGTATGTGGAAGTGCGTGCACAATTTGACGATAAACATTCCCGCATTACGGGGTTTGATGTCACGTTTGTTTTCCCTGCTACGTTTACGCAGGCACAAAAGGAAAAGTACGCCAAACTGGCGCAAGGTTGCCCGGTGCATAACAGTTTGCGCGAAGATATGACGTACCACATTATAGTTAAATAAAATCTTCATATTCACAAAAACTCCCCGGTCCATAGGACCGGGGAGTTCTATTTTGACATAAGAATTTGTTTAGTCGTGCGCTTTTTTGAGTGTCAGCATGCCATCTTCAAAAAACCACTCTTCAATGAGTTTGCCGTTTTCATCAAATTTTTTAGTTACCCCATGCGGCTTACCGTCTTTGTGGGGGGAAATCAGGGCAATCGTTCCATTGGGGTGGTAGATAAGTTTATCCCCAATGATTTTATCGTTCTTGTATTTACACTCACTGCGTAGTTTCCCTTCGGGGGTATATACTTTGGAGTCCCCGTTTAGATACCCTTTGCGAAATTCGGACACTTCCAAAAATTTCCCGTCCGGATAGTATTTAATTTGTTTTCCGTCTTGTACGTCCATGGTGTAGTGAATTTCCTTATACAACTTGCCGGTCGGGTGAAATACCTTTACTTTACCATCCAGCACACCCTTTTTATAATTTTTTTCAATGTTAATTTTCCCGTTGTCAAAGTAGATGCGGCAGATACCGTCGCGCTGGCCGTTTTTGACTTCACACTCAAAATAGAGTTTTCCGTTTTCAAAAAATTCTTTTACAGTACCGTCGGGCAAAGAGCCGGCATGCTGTTTAATATCCAGGTTTTGGTCCAATTCTTCCTTATAGACTTCTTTCCCATCCACGTAATAGGTACGCATAAACCCAATATTAAGCGGATCGTTCGTGCTAGTTGTTTTACGGATAATTTCAGCCATGGTATTTCTCCTTAATTGTTTGGGCGGCTATAAAGCCACTTGCCCAGGCAAAATGCAAATTAAAACCCCCGCTCTTGCCATCCACATCCAACAGTTCCCCCGTAATAAATAACCCCGGGTGCAAGCGGGACTCAAATGTATTATAGTTTATTTCACTCACTTTTACACCCCCTGCAGCCACCATGGCTTCTTGCCAGGGGCGTATTCCCGTTACAGTAACAGGCCAGGCCATAAGGGTATCCAAGATACGTTTTGTATCTTGTGTTTGGAGGGGGGCGTTCTTTATAAGCCCCTTAAAATCAATGAGTAAATTGGTGATTCCTTCGTTAAGTAGCCCGGTAAAAAAATCTTTGGGTTTGCGTGCGCCAAACTGGGCTAGGCGTTGGCGGAAAAATTCGTGCGGATTTTTTAGTTGTGGGAAGAAATTGATTTCCAGTGTGACGGGGCCTGCTTGCAGCGCTTGAGAAATTTCGTGGCTGATGTTAAGTACGGCCGGGCCGTTCACTCCATAGTTGGTAAAAATGAGTTCTCCTTCTGCCTGGGTAGGCGGAGTGGTTTTGGCTGTGGTGCGTACTTGGCATTTAATCCCACTAAGGCGCGTCATTGCACGTTCTTTTAAGCAAAGTCCGCCGAGCACAGGGCGCGGGGGCATAATGGTATGCCCCAGTGATTTTGCCAAGTTATACCCGGCTTCTGTGCCGGTTAGTTGTGGATATGCGCACGAGCCGCATGCCAACACTACGTGATGCGCGTGAAACACATCCTTTTGTTGTGTGGTTACAATAAATTGAGCGGTTGCGACGCGGATGTGTGTGGCTGGTTGTGCACAGCGTATTTCCACCCCTTCTTCTTTCAAAGCAATTTTTAGTGCCTCCGCAACGGCGGTAGATTTGCCTGATGAAGGAAAGACGCGTCCTTGTGCTTCTTCGGTAAGTAGTACGCCTAAACCGGTAAAATAATCCCAACAATGTTGGAAGGAAAAGCGGGAAAGTGTTTTTTCTATTAACGCGGGATCTGTATAATAATAATCGGAAGAGACGTGGCGATTAGTAACGTTGCAACGGCCGTTTCCACTGGCTAGTATTTTACGTGCGGGTTGTGGATCCTTTTCCAACACTAAGGTTCGTAATCCGGCACGAGCACATTCCAACGCGCAGATAAGGCCGCTAGCTCCCGCCCCTACGATGATTACATCATACATTTCGTCCATAATTATAGTGTAACATAATTTATAGTTTGTTGCAGAGAAACAAAAGAGGAAAATCTCCTTCATATAAAATAGGCCCAGGGCCTAGGAAAAATTAGGTCTTTAGACTCTTTCGCTGCGTCAGGCAATTATGTTTCAATACAAGTATGAAAAGAACTATCGCAATTGGGTTAAGTATTTTTTGTCTTCTCCAAGCCGGTATTGGGGTGGCTGGTGGGGTCCGCGGC
>ONOD01000091.1 GCA_900319325.1 uncultured Elusimicrobium sp.
GAGCGCATAAAAATAAACGGGGAAGACATTTTGTCAGCAGATTTTGTGCGTGCGGTGGATAGCGTGCTAGGCGCTGGACAAGAGACGTTTAACTTTTTTGAACTTTTAACTGCGGCGGCGTTGCTGTACTTTGCCGAACGAAAGGTGTCGTATGTGGTGCTGGAAACTGGCTTGGGGGGACGCAAAGATCCTACTAATGTGTGCGAGCCTGTTTTGTCCATCATTACTTCTATCGGGCTGGATCACACGGCCTTGCTGGGTGATACTCTTTCACAAATTGCCCGCGAAAAAGCCGGAATTATCAAGCCGCAGGTATCGGTTTTGTGCGGAGCGTTCGCTCCGGAAGCTGCCACAGTGATTGAACACACAGCCCTTGAAAAGAACGCGCCCTTGACTTGGATCAAAGAAGGGAATCCGTTCTCCCAAAATGGGTACGATTTTGAACAAGGATTTACACACTTGCGTGCGGCTGACGGGTCTTTGTGGAATTTGCATCTCTTGGGGGAAAAACAGCCGCAAAATGCGTGTTTGGTTTATCACGCGGCGCGACAATTAAATGTGCCGGCTAGTGCTATCAAAAACGCTTTTGAAACCGTGCAGTTTCCCGGACGCTTTGAGCGTATTAAAAAAGGGAGCACAACGTTTATTTTAGATGGGGCGCATAACTTACAAGCGATGCAGGCACTGCTTAGTTTTTGGTCAAAAACGCCGTATGCCTCGCAAAAAGTTACCCTTCTTTGCGGGTTTATGAAAGATAAAGATTACCAGCACATGCTTACACTTCTTTCCCCGCATTTTACGCGTGTGATTGTAACAGTACCCCCATCTTCCCGCGCGGCTACACAAACAGACTTTGGCGATTTGTTAAACGTCACAAACCTTACGTTTGAGCCGGACTATCAAAAAGCCCTAACACTTGCTCAACAATTCCCGGTTATATTGTGCACCGGCTCATTCTACTTGGTAGGGGGCGTGCGAGGCTGGCTTGGCAGTTGACAGGGGTTGTCCAATGTGGTTTAATAGAAATAGGGACTTTTGTGAGGGTTTTGTATGGCGTTAGATAAAGATTTTGACGGGAATAATGATATCGCTCAGTTTTTAGAAAAATTCAAAGAACAACCTTTTCCATCTCAAAATACAACGGAAGGCCATTCCTTTGAGCCTTCTACGCCGGCAGTTCGCCCGTCCCAATATGCCCGCAGCTTTGAGAAGTTAGAACAAAAAATCCATGAATTGGAAGAGAAGTTTGAGGCTTCCACCACCCAAAACCGGTTAATTTTATCGGAATTGGCGCGCACGCGTGAAGTGGTAGAACGCCAAAAAGATAAAGACGCATTTTTGGAACATCTTTCCCGCACTATTGCTACGTTGCGTACCAGCGTTGAAAATTTAGCCCGCACGCAAGAAGAAAATACATTTTCTTATCGGCAAAATACTACCCAGCGCAGTTTTGATCCCCTTCCGGAAATTTTCCCGTCAGCCGAACCGCAAATGGCCGCTTTGGAAGCACAAGCCCAACTGCAGCGTGAACGGGAAGAACAAAACCGCCGCTTTAACAGTTTGCGTCAAAAAGCATCCCAATTAAAGGCCGTCAATAGCGCGTTGGACCGCGAAATTAAAAAGGCGCAACAAGAAAAAATGGATGCGCTTAAAAAATCAGCCGACCAAGCTAAAGAAATTTTGTCCTTGCGCGACCAGTTAAGCGCCGCTGAAGAACGCTTCAAATCGTTTGATTTTGAAGGGCGCATCATTTCCATTAAACAAGAATATCAGCAAAAAGTAACCAGCTTGGAATCCCGCCTGAAAGAAATGTCCGACACATGCATGCAGCAAGTGGAGGAAATTGAATCCCTCAAAGCCGAAAATGTAAAATTGCAACACGCGTCTGCCGAAAAAGAAGCGTTGCAAGCCCAACTGGCTGATAAAGAAAAAGAGTTGGAATCCGTCCGTACAAGTATTGCTTCGCTGCAAATGCAAAATTCGGGCGAGCATACCAAACGCTTGGCTACCTTTACCACGCAACTACGCACCTTGGAAGAACAACGTGACCGCTTAGCGGTAGAGTTGGAACAATCGCAAATGGCTCTGGAAAGCATCCGCAGCGAAAAAGAAGCCCTGGAAACCAATTTCCAAGAATTAGTAACTAAGATCAATCAGAATGACGAAGTTATCAATCAATTAAAACAAAAAATTGAAGTGCTTGGGCAGCAAAATACACAGCTTAGCCAGCACAACGAAGAATTGACACAGGCGAATACGGTGCTTTCGCAGGATAATGCCACATTGTCCCAAAGCAATGCGGAATTGACCCATCGCAACGCGGCGCTTATCCAGCATAATGAACAACTGGTAACGCATAATGTGGTACTTTCGCAACAGACGCAATCACTGGAAGGAGAAGCTGCCACGCTTAGGACCCATATTGAACAGCTCAATGCGGATAAACAAACCCTTTCTCAACAAACGCACGACCTGGATATTGAAAAGCGAACGCTTCATGCCCAGATGGAGCAACTGGCGGAAAATAACAAGGCCTTGACTAACGAACATACGCAATTACAAACGCAAGCGCAAACCTGGCAGGACGAAGCAAAAAATCTGGCGCAAGAAAATCAACAGTTGCGCACGCAAAGCGCTGCTTTATTGGCTGCCCGCGTAGTGCAGGAGCACCGTCAAAAACAAATGGCCCAACAAGTGCAACAAGAAATATTCCAAAATCAAACCGGTGAAGACAAAGCCGTTGCGTCAGTTCTTCGCAGCCCTGATGCCCCCGTCTTGCATTCCTTGGGAAGGAAACTGTCTGTTTCGTTGCATCAAGCGGAAGAGGATTGGGAAGTAATCCCCGCTAAAAAACCGGCGGCCCCCAACAGTACACAAATACAAACCCCGGAAGATTTGCCGGAAATTAAAGTAGCCGAACATCCGGTGCCGGAACCGTTGTTTGAGGGGGAAGATTTCTTAGAAAAAACAAACAGCTTTATTGGCCGCATGAAATGGTCCATTTTCCGGGAAAACCGCTAACGCTATGTCTCAAACTAAAATTATTGTCTTATACGGTGGAAAATCCACCGAACATGAAGTGTCCGTTCATAGTGCACAAACTGTGTGCAATCTCTTAGCCGCGCAAACGGCTAAATATCAGATCTATCCTGTATTTATCAGCAAAGAGGGGTATTGGTTTTTGCAATCGCACATCTGTGGTGCGTGATTCTAGGGGAGTAGAGGTCTGCGCTCACTGTGGAGGTGTCGTACCCCCTGAAAGGCCCTATGACTATGATCCTTATAGGTATCCCAATGGACGGTACTAATTGTGAGGACGGCACATTGCAAGGTTTTTTGGAAACTCTGCAAATCCCTTATGTGGGGTGCGGGGTATTAACCTCAGCTGTAGGTATGGATAAAGAGTTAACAAAAATTTTAGCGCGTGAAGCTGGGATTTCCATTGTGCCATATCAGAAAGTGTCGCGCCAGGAACCCTATGACAAACAAGCGCTGGTAAGCTGGGTAAAGCAACGGCTGCCGGTGTTTGTAAAACCGGTGCGTTTGGGTTCTTCCGTAGGCGTTACCAAAGTAACACGGTTGGATCAACTGGAAAAAGCGATAGAGGACGCCCTTTCTTTTGATACCGAGGCTTTGGTGGAAAAAGGCATTGATCATGCGCGTGAAATTTTTTGTGCGGCCTACGGGCAAGGAAGCCGGGTGATTACCTCCGCTTGCGGGGAACTGCGCCAAGTAGCGGGTGAATTTTTTGACTATAACGCAAAATATATTGTGGCGGGCGGTTGTGAAACGCAAGTACCGGCTCCAATTTTACCCCAAACCGAACAAGCCATGCGCCGCGATACGAAAGCACTTTTTCATATATTGCAAGCCAATGGCTTTTTGCGGGTAGATTTCTTAATGGACGCAGCCGGGAAGTATTATATGTCCGAAGTAAATACCATCCCGGGCATGAGCCAAACTAGCTTGTTCCCGCAACTTTTTGAAGCCAGCGGTGCCAATTATCAGCAAATTTTGGACGAGCTGATTGAACAGGCGCAACAGACATTTCATCAAAAACAAAGTTTATCTACGTCACGTTAATTTATGAAAACAATGCTTCGGCGCTTTGCTTACTTTCCCTTTTTTATACAGTTGATATGGCTGTTGTGTGTGCTGGGCGCTTTGATTAATATGTGGATTATGGGGCGCGATTTGTTGGGAGATTCGGTGCTTTTTCGTCTGCATTTAGGGTATTTTATCTTATATGTGGGGCAGATTGTATTTATTTTGCTGCGGGAAAAATATGTGGCATTTCTCACACTTGTACAAGGAATTTTAGCCCTGTTGACCACCATTGATTTTATCTTTACGCCCTTCTTACAAATTTTTGGGCATTTGTACTATTGGCTGTTTTCCCCGTCTATTGAATCCTTAAAGGTGTATCAATACGTGTTTGTATCCGCCGCTTTTACGTTGCAGATGGCCAGCGCCGCTTATTTGTGGGGTTATCTGCACCTGAAAAAAGCTTCCCGTTAATGAACTAACTTGTCAAAGTGCCTGTTTGCAGTGATTTTTGCCGACGGAGAAAATAGATTTGAAAAAAGACTTGACAATTTAATTTAAATTAGTTATCTTATATATAACACATTTAAGTTAGTGCCAACTAATATAAAATGGTTAATCAGAGCAACGCTCCCGCTTATGGCGGGAGCGTTCTTTTTTGCTAACCAGATAATTAGTAACCGATGAGCTTGAGGGCTTCTTCGCGGGTAGAAATTTTTCCTTCCCACTGTGCCCGGCGCACTTTCAGTAATAATTGAGCAATGTTGCGTCCGTAAACCCCCAGGTCTTTGAGATCTTGCCCTTTAAGCACGCAGGGCTCCAGTGCTTGGGGAGGTAACCCCGGGAAAAATATGCGCAAAATGCGGAGTTGAAAATCGGTCAAGCGGGCGAGCGGACAGATGCGTTCTTGTTCCACTTTCCAGGCGCCCGTGATGAGGGTAGAGAGGTCCCTTTGCGGGTGCATGCTATGCAAAAATTCCGCGCCGATATCTCCCAAACTGCACGTTAGTAACCCTAATCTCTCTTCGGGGGTGGAAAGCTTTTCTAGCCCGTCGTGCCATCTTAAGCTGGGCCAAGCAAATTTGAGCAAATCAAACTGAATCAGATAGTCAAATACGGCTTTGATTTTTTCTTCCGCAAGCACTTTTAAGAATTCTTGACTAAAGCGCTCACGCGAGATTAACACAAGTGCCTGTTCGCGATCAGCTTCTAAAAAAAGTTGTTTGGTTTTGGGGGCGGCTTTCCAGCCGAAGCGTCCGGCAAAACGTAACCCGCGTAACATCCGGGTGGGATCGTCAAAAAAACTGCGTTCATGAAGGACGCGAATAAGCCCGGCGTTGATATCTTTTTGAGCCCCGTAGGGGTCCACGCTTTTGCCGAATGTATCCGGCAAGATAGATAAAGCCCAAGCATTTACAGTAAAATCCCGACGGAATAAATCTTCTTTTACTTCCTTGGTGAAGGTAACTTCCGGTAAGGCACCCGGGAAGGCGTACGTTTCTTTACGCAGGCGTGCTAAGTCCAGATGTAAGCCGTTATCTAAGTTGACTTTATAGATGCCGAATTTTGAGAATTTGCGTTTTACGCCACCCCACATTTTCACACAGAAATTGGCTACTGATTCTTGGTTGCCGTCAAATGTAAGGTCAATATCAACCGTGTCATAGCCGAGGTAAAAATCGCGTACGGCACCCCCAACTACCCAGGCGCGTAATCCTAATTTTTGGGCATAGGTACCGATAGATAAAAGTAAGTCATGATATTTTTCGGGAATAATTTCGCTCATAGTAATACGGGAATTTTAGCGCCCTGCACGCTCATGTGATCTTTAAAATTTAGCAGCAAGGGGGAATTGAGCCCGCTTTGTAATACTTTTGCTGCGGCTACGGCGTAATCATTAGCGGTTGGGCTTTTGGCTACGGGTGCAGGTACGTAGAGCGGAAAATGGTGTTGCCGTGCATAAGAGGGTTTTAGCCGGGCCACTTCAAAACCTTGCGTGGCCGAGGCTGCGGCTACTACTTCGGATTCTTCCGTTAATTCTTTCTCATGATGCAAAAGATGTTGCAATTCTTCCAACCCAAAGACAGAAAGCGGGGGATAATCTAAGTGCAATTCTTTTAGAAGTGAGTTTTTGATAACGTCATAATCGTGCGCTATTTTATCGGTTAGTTCTTGGGCACGAGCTTTATCTTTTGGGGAAAAAACAAAGGTCAGTAGTTCTGCTGGAGCATCAAAATAGATAATTTCTCCGTCATGATGGAAATACGTCCCGCATTCCGGACAACGTATCAAGTTTAATTCTCCGCCTAAAATAGCGGCTTTCAAATCATCATTTTCATCACCGCGCACTAAAGACCAATAGGTGACGTCAAAATCTTCACATCCGTTTGGGCAGTGTGCCGCAGCTTCATTTTGAAGGGATCTCATATGCAGTATTGTAATAAAAAGGGGCTAGATTTTTCAAGTGCCAAATAACCTCTGCACGGGAAGAAATAAATTGCTACAATACACATATGCCCCGTTAGCTCAACTGGATAGAGTACTGGTCTTCGGAACCAGTGATACGGGTTCGAATCCCATGCGGGGCATTCTTCTATATTTCTTGAGTTCCAAATTCCACGAGGGCCTTGCAAATTTGCAAAACCCACCTATACTTATAGTGAGAGAAATTTCTCTGTATTTTGTAGCAAAGGAGTTTTATTATGAATAAAGGGTTCACGTTAATTGAATTGTTGGTAGTTGTGTTGATTATTGGTATTTTGGCGGCAATTGCGTTGCCACAATATCAAAAGGCGGTGGCTAAGGCGCGTGTAAGTGTGTATCTACCCGTTGTGGATACCATTGCTAACGCAAAGGAATTGTACTATATGGAACATGGGGTTTATCCCCGCCAGGGAATGGCTTTGGATATGGATATTCAAATGCCTTCCACGTGTCGGATTCGTAGAACTACATCAGGCCAAGCACTCAATGACTGGGTGTGCGAAGATGGTTTCTTAATTGATATGAACGGAGAGGCCGGTATCCGCTTAGCGTACTGCCCGGGGTACAACGAGGGAGGACAAGACACCTGTGTTGTGCCGGGACATCTTCAGTATCAAATTTGGAGGATCCAGGACCACTTCCGTGAGAACCCGGCATACGCAGAGATGCACCGTGGACAACGATGGTTCTGCTTTTCGGAACTAACTGACTTGGGCAGGAAGGTTTGTCCCTCGTTAAATATGACTTGGTACGATGAATAAGTTTCACAATATCCATAAGGGCACACTACGGTGTGCCCAAAATATGCTACAATAAAAAATAGTCCATCTCATAAAAAAAATAAATTAATCAAAAATAATAAAATAAAGGATAATATTCAAGAAACTAAAGAATTGAATCTAATATTAGATATTGATTGTTTTAAAAATGATAACAAAGAGAAATCAAATATTCATCTTATTAAACAAAAAAACCAGAATCAATTAAACAATATAATTAATCACATAATTAGGAAAAATACAAATATTTCAAATAATATTATCAATACGCTTAATATAAGCCATGATAGAAAAAAAAAACAAAGAGAATATTATCAAACAAATCCAAAAAATGAAAATGATGATGAGATTATGAATGATATTATTGAT
>ONOD01000002.1 GCA_900319325.1 uncultured Elusimicrobium sp.
CGACGGAAGCAGATGCTCAGCGACAAAATCGATTGCGCCAAGTTCTTGACCTATTTCATCGAGCAATATCCCTCCTCTGCCTCAGAAGTTAAAAACGCCACACCTGATTTTTGGGATAGATTTAAATAATAAAATCTTTTTGGATTTTCCCCACTCATCTAAAGGGTACAAGTTCAGCTTGTACCTTTTAGTTAATTAATGTTTTTGATATATGTCTTAAAGGTACAAGCTAAGTAGTAGTATATTACTGGCTTGTTCCTTTAGTGTATTTATTCATTTCTATTTTCCTCTTAAGGGTACAAGCTTATCCCCATCATCGTAGTCTTGGCTTGTTCCTTTTATCTATAATTATTTTTTATATTATCTCTCGGGGAACAAGCTAACTAGTCGTAGTACAAGCTTGTACCTTTTAGTATATATTTAGATCTTGCCTTTCTCCCTAAGGATACAAGCTGTCTATTGAATGGCTTGTTCCTTTAGCATATTTCTCTCATCTCCATTTCTCCCTAAGGGTACAAGCCACTACCCATCATCACTGGCTTGTTCCTTTTGGTCTGTATACTGATTATGTATTTGTACTTCGGGGTACAAGCCATCTCACCATCCTCCCACTTGGCTTGTACCTTTTAGCATGTATCTCGATCTATTATTACTTCCTCGGGGTACAAGCCAATGTCTCTCACCCATGGCTTGTTCCTTTAGTGCATTTATCATCTCTCGATTATCTCTTAAGGGTACAAGCTACCTCTCTGGCTTGTACCCTTAGACTATATTCCTTTTTAATAATATATAGAGTGGGGTACATGCTCAGTTTTGTAACCGCGGTTGAATTAACGGCCATTACAAAAAGTGGTGTTGAGTAGGAAAAGTTGTTTGGAAAAGTGTAATGATTGCCGAGAAAAGTCGCTTGAAAAAGTGTTGGATATCGTACCAAATGTGGGGTAAAAAGGGGAGATTTGGTAAAGTATTCGATAGTTTTGCGGAAAAAGTTACGGAAATAATTGCGGCAAAAACGTTGGAAGAGGGATGGCCTTTCTGTTTGCTTGATAAACCAAATTGGCAGAGTTGAGATTGTAAACAAAATAAGAGAGGGTAAAAACCCCAACAAAGTTCCCCATACAGGACCCAATTTTATGGATTCAATCAGGTAGGCGCTTAGTGGTAAACCGCAAACTATCGGCAAACCAATGCTACATAGTTTAAGGCCTGCGATAAAATTTAACATTTTCTGGTAAATTGGTTTTTGTCCCATAGCACCCTCTTTACAAAACAACTCAATTATTATATAATATTTCCAACAGGAAAAGTGCATAAACTGTACTGAGTTATTTTTATGGCAGGAATTTCCTAGCCCGTCCGACGGAAGAAAGGACAGGTATAGGGTTTTCTGCCGATAAATAATTTGTAACAAAATTGTTAAGGAAAAAACTAAAATGGCAGAAAAAACAGCAAAAAAAGCCAACGTAATTGGCCAAGAAAGAATCCGCATTAAACTGCGTTCTTATGACCATCGCATGTTAGACGCTTCTGTTTCGCGCATTGTAGAAACCGCGCAAAAAACGGGCGCTATCGTGGCGGGTCCTGTACTCTTGCCGGTTCGGATTAAAAAGTACACTGTACTTCGCTCTCCCCATACCGATAAGAAAAGCAGAGAACAGTTTGAAATGCGTATTCATAAACGCTTAATTGATCTAAAAAGCCCCACCTCTAAAACCGTGGATGAATTGATGAAACTCGATTTGCCCGCCGGTGTAGATGTGGCCATTAAAAGCAACTAAGGAAAGTAAACACGTATGACAGAAGAAAATAAAAATGCTGCTGGTGCCCAAGAGGCAACAACCGTTGCTGAACCGGCCAAAGCAGAAACTGTCAAAGAAGCTCCGGCTACGTTTCGTTTCGTAATCGGCGAGAAAGTGGGCATGACCCAGCTCTTTGATGAAAAAGGCAACCTGCATGGCGTATCCGTTGTAAAAGCGGGCGATTGCAAAGTTGTGCGTGTCAGAACCCAAGAAAAAGACGGTTATAATGCCGTATGTGTGGGTTTTGGCGAAGTGAAAGAAAGCAAACTCAATAAACCCGAAATGGGCTACTTCAAAAAAGCAAATGTTACCCCGGTAAAACACATGAAGGAATGCCGTGTTGCCGATGTAACTGGTTTTGAAATCGGCCAAGTCATTTCACTTGAAAAAATCTTTAAACCCGGCGACTATGTAGACGTGCAGGGCAAAATTAAAGGCCACGGTTTTGCCGGCGGTATGAAACGCCACGGCTTTGCCGGTCAACCGGATTCGCACGGTCAATCCGACCGCAGCCGCGCTCCGGGGTCTTTAGGTTCCCGCCGCTCTTTGGGTAAAGTTATCAGCGGTCAGCGCATGGCTGGTCACTATGGTACCACCACCCATACAGTAGCCAAGATTGAAGTTATCAAAGTAGACAGCGAAAACGGTCTTTTATTCTTAAAAGGTTCCGTTCCGGGGGCCCGCGGGTCCATCGTGTCCGTCTTAGAAACTTCCAAATACAAAAAACACTATGTAGCGCCGCAACAGCAGAAAGTATCTGCTTCTAAGGCTGCTAACAAGAAGTAAGGACTTGGACCTATGGAAACAAAAGTTTTAGATTTAAAAGGAAAAGAAAAAGGGACCATCTCTCTGCCGGAATCTTTATTCGGTGTGAAAGCAAACCCTACTTTCTTACACGAAGTCATCACCGCTTTCTTGGCTAACCAACGCAGCGGTACGGCTGATGTGAAAACCCGTGCGGAAGTTTCCGGTACCGGTAAAAAACCGTGGAAACAAAAAGGCACCGGCCGCGCCCGTCAAGGGTCTTTGCGTGCAGTGCAATTCCGCCACGGCGGTGTAGCGTGGGGTCCTACTCCTCACTCCTACCGCCAGGATTTACCGGCCGCTAAACGCCGCACCGCGCTTGCCATGGCTTTGTCTACCAAATTAGCTGAAGGCAACGTGGTTGTGTTGGAATCTTTGACCTTCAAAGAACCCAAAACCAAAGCGTTTACCGACGTCATGAAAGCCGTGTCTGCGGGCCGCAAACCCTTGGTGCTCGACAATTTTGCCGATGAAAACACCAAATTGGCTTGCCGCAACGTAGCGGGCTTAACCCACATGCAAACGCAAGACATTAACGCGTATGAAGTATTAAACAGCTCTAAAGTAATCTTCACCAAAGACGCTGTGGATACGTTGACCAAAACGTTTGCCAAGGAGGCCAAGTAATGTCCGGCGCTTATGATACTTTAAAAAAGCCCCTCTTAACCGAGAAAAGCTTAATTGAACGCGATACACACAACCGCTATGGCTTTATCGTAGCCAAAAACGCGTCCAAGGGCGAAATTAAAACCGCGGTGGAAAAAATCTTCAACGTAACTGTTGTAAAGATTAACACTATTTCCGTCACGGGCAAGACCCATCGCATGGGTCGTTTCGAAGGCAAACGGCCTGATTATAAAAAGGCCTTTGTAACTTTGAAAGAAGGCGATAAAATCGAAGTGGTAGAATCCACTGCGAAGTAGAGAAGGAGAACTACTAACTATGCCTATTAAATCGTTTAGACCTTACACCCCGTCTCGCCGCACGATCACGGTGTCGGATTATTCCGATATTACCAAGACCACGCCCGAGAAACGGCTGACTAAAGGTCTTCGCAAAACCGGCGGAAGAAATAACACCGGTATGGTAATGGTACGTCACATTGGCGGTGGCCACAGACGTGCTTACAGACAAATTGATTTTAGAAGAGAAAAATACGGCGTACCGGCCAAAGTCGTTTCTGTAGAATACGACCCGAACCGCAGCGCGCGTATTTGCCTTTTAAACTATGCCGATGGTGACAAGAGATATATCTTGCAACCCGTAGGCGTACAAGTGGGCGATACATTGATGTCCGGCCCGACTGCTGATATTAAAGTGGGTAACTGCCTTGCTTTGAAATATATCCCTGAAGGTACTTTTATCCACGCTATCGAACTGAAAGTCGGCAAAGGTGCACAACTTGCACGCAGCGCCGGTTCCCAAGCGCAGTTAATGGCGAAAGAAGCCGGTTATGCCCACATCAAGATGCCGTCTGGCGAAATCCGCTTAGTTCCTAGCGATTGCTGCGCCACGATCGGCCAAGTAGGTAACGTAGACCATGGCAACATTGTCATCGGTAACGCCGGCCGCAACCGCCACTTGGGCAACCGCCCGACGGTACGCGGTAGCGCGATGAACGCTGTAGATCACCCGATGGGTGGTGGCCGCGGTCATGGTAAAGGCGGCAACATTCCGCGCTCTCCGTGGAACCAGCCTGCCCGTGGTCTAAAGACCCGCTCCACCAAGAAAGCTTTCAGCTGGATGATTGTGAGCGATCGAAGAAAAAACAAGGTTAAATAAGTATGGGAAGATCAACTAAAAAAGGTCCGTTTGTAGACTTAAACCTGTTGGAAAAGGTTCAAGCAATGAATGCTTCCAACGAAAAGAAACCTATTAAAACATGGGCAAGAGCATGCACAATCGTGCCGGAATTTGTAGGCCACACCTTCTTGGTGCACAATGGCCGCAAGTTTCTTCCCATCTACGTTTCCGAACGTATGGTAGGTTTTAAACTCGGTGAATTCTCGTTCACCCGGTTGTTCAAAGGTCACGGTGGTATCACCAAAGATTCCACGGCCTTGAAATAAGATTGAGGATTTGATATGGAAGCTTGTGCAAAAGCCAAATTTCAACGCTACGGCAGCCGCCGTGTAAACTTAGTGTTGGACCAAATCCGCGGTAAAAACGTAAAAGCGGCCGAAGAAGTACTGCCGTTTGTCGCTAAACGCACCGCCGACTTGGTAGCCAAAACCTTACACAGTGCCGCCGCCAACCTGCAAGTCAAAGCTGGCAAAAAGCTAGACTTCAGCCACGTCTATATTAAAGAGGCGTTTGCGAACCTCGGCCCCAGCGGCCATCTTCGCAGAGTGCAACCCGGTCCGCAAGGCCGTGCGATGCCCTACAAAAAGAGTATGTGTCATTTGACAGTAATCGTCACCGACGAAAAGAAAGGAGGCCGCTAATTTATGGGACATAAGATTCATCCCCGGTCTATTCGCTTAGGATACATCCAAGATTGGCGCTCCCGCTGGTTTGCGCCGAAAAACATGCCGGCGCTCATTTTAGAAGATGCCCAAATTCGCAAACACATTGATGGCAAATTCGAAATGGCAGCTATCAGCTATGTCGGTATTGAAAGAGCTGGAGCCTTCTTGCGCGTAAACATTCACACTGCCCGCCCGGGTGTGGTGATTGGTAAAAAAGGTGCTGATATTGAAGCCCTTCGCAAAGAGCTTGAAGCTATGACCGGCAGCAAGACGTTCGTAAACGTCATTGAAATTAAAAACCCGGAAACTGACGCCCAATTAGTAGCGCAAAACATCGCTCAACAATTGGAAAAACGTGCCCATTACGGCGCTGCTATGAAGAAAGCAATTGAAAAAGCTCTCTCCGGCAAAGCCTTGGGTATTAAGATTATGGTATCTGGCCGTTTAGGTGGCGCGGAAATTGCCCGCACCGAATGGAAACGTGAAGGCCGCGTGCCGTTGCATACTTTGTGTGCCGACATTGACTACGGTTTCACCGAAGCCAACACCATCAGCGGTAAAATTGGGGTAAAAGTGTGGATCTTTAAACGCACGCACTTTGCTAAATCTCCCAAAGAGATTATGAACGAACTCAAAAAACACCGCGATATGGAATCTGGCGCAACGGAAGGCGCCGTGGAAACGGCTGCCACAGAGGCCAAATAGAGGTAACGAACTATGTTGATGCCGAAAAGAGTAAAATATCGTAAACCTTTTAGCGCCCCGCGCATTAAAGGCAACGCCAAACGCGGGACCGAAGTGGTCTTTGGAGAATATGGATTGAAAGCCTTGGAACCCAAATGGATCACCGCGCGCCAAATTGAAGCGGCTCGTATTACCTTATCTCGTTTTATCAAGAAAAAAGGTAAATTGTGGATCCGCATTTTCCCGGATAAAGCCATCACCAAACACCCCGCCGAAACCCGTATGGGTAAAGGTAAAGGTGCGCCCGAATATTGGGCTGCCGTGGTAAAACCGGGCCGGATTTTGTTTGAACTTGAAGGTGCCAGCGAAGAAGACACGAAACGTGCTATGCGCTTAGCCTCCGACAAACTGCCGATTAAAACCAAATTGGTAACCAGAAGGTAAGGTATGAAAACCAACGAAAAAGCAGATTTGAAGAAAAAATCTTTAGCCGAACTTAACGAAGCGCTCGGCAAAGCCCAAGAAAAGAAATTCAACCTTCTTTTCAAACACAGCACCACGCCCTTGGCTAACCCCATGGAACTGCGCGCTGTAAGACGCGAAATCGCCCTTCTGCAGACGTTAATTAATCAGAAGGCTGCGGCCAAATAGAGGTTTGTATGGAAAATAAAGAAACCCGCGCTCAACGCAAAGTGCTTACCGGCGTGATCGTATCCGATAAAATGGATAAAACCCGCACGGTAAAAGTGGAACGCTTGGTACATGATGCACGCTATGGCAAAACCTTAAAACGTGCAACTAAATTCCACGCACACGACGAAGCGAACGAAAGCAAACTGGGCGACAAAGTGGAAATTATGAGCACCCGCCCTGTTTCTAAAACGACCAAATGGCGTGTTTCCAAAATTGTGGAAAAAGCCAGAGCATAAGTAGGAGTTACTTAACGTATGATTCAATTAAGAAGCATCCTCAATGTGGCTGATAATTCCGGCGCCCGTAAAGTACAGTGCTTTAAGGTGCGCGGTGGCCACCACCGGGATATTGCAACTTTGGGAGACGTAATTATGTGTTCCGTCAGAGATGCAATCCCGACTTCCGCCATTAAAAAAGGCGACGTGGTACGTGCTGTAGTAGTGCGCGTAGCCCGTGAAAAAAGACGCAAAGACGGTTCCTATATTCGTTTTGATGACAACGCTGTGTGCATCATCAACGATAATGGCGAACCCAAAGGCACCCGTGTATTCGGCCCGATTGCCCGCGAACTCAGAGAAAAGAATTTCTTAAAAATCATTTCTCTAGCGCCGGAGGTAGTATAGGTATGAACGTGAAAACGAAAGATACCGTGCTCATTTTAGCCGGTAAAGATAAAGGCAAAAAAGGCGAAGTGAAATCTGTCAATCCGACCAAAAACACCGTTGTAGTAGCCGGGGTGAATATGGTTTCCAAACACCAAAAGCCTTCTCAAAATAAGCAAGGCGGCATTGTGCAGGTAGAAGCCCCGATCCACGCTTCCAACGTGGCGGTGGTCTGCCAAAAATGCAAAAAAGCCATGACGCCCAAAGTGCAAATTACGGCCGACGGTAAAAAGACTCGCGTCTGCCGCAAATGCAACGAAGCAATTATCTAAGTAGGTACTGAAAAATGACTGCTAAGAAAGAAACAAAAGTAACTAAGGCCCCCGAAGGATACGTTCCTTCTTTACAGGCCCTTTACAAGGAAAAAGTGCTTCCGGCCTTGCTCAAAGAAATGGGAGTAAAAAGCCCCATGGCCGCGCCGAAACTCACCAAAATTGTGATTAACATCGGCGTAAAAGAAGCCCGCGAAGATATTAAAGCGATGGAAATCGCCAAGAACGATTTAACCGCCATCGCCGGACAAGCTGCCCAGGTACGCCGGGCTAAAAAGTCCATTTCTAACTTCAAATTGCGTGAAGGTATGCCCATTGGGGTCCGCGTAACCTTACGTGGCGCCCGCATGTATGAATTCATGGAGCGTTTCATTTCTATTGCATGCCCGCGCATCCGCGACTTCCAAGGCTTCAACCCGAGCTTTGACGGGAGAGGCAACTTGAACTTGGGGATTAAAGAACACTATATTTTCCCGGAAATTGACGTGGAAAAATCTCCCAAAGCCTATGGTATGAACATTACGTTCGTAACCACAGCCGACAACGATAAGAATGGCCGCTTGCTCATGGATTACATGGGAATGCCGTTCCGCAAATCGGGTAAATAAGGAGCAAAAAACATGGCTACGAAAGCATGGGTTGCAAAAATGGCGAAAGACCAAAAGTTTGCTGTACGCTACCACAACAGATGCCAAATCTGTGGTCGTGCCCGCGGATACTACCGCGACTTCGGTCTATGCCGTATCTGCCTGAGAAAAATGGCTCACCAGGGATTAATCCCCGGTCTTAAAAAATCCAGTTGGTAATTTACAGGAGGAGCTGCCTAGCCGGGCCAACTCTATTGAGTGATAGAAAGTGGTTTGGAGGGCAACTTAAAATATGGATCCAATCGCAGATTTCTTAACTAGAATAAGAAACGCCAATATGAAGAAAAAAGAAAAAGTGGATATCCCTTTTTCTAAAATCAAAACTGAAATTGCGCGCATCCTTAAAGAAGAAGGATATATTGCCAATTTCAAAGCCGTCCACAATGAAACGAAAGGCGGCGTGGTCAGAGTATTTTTGAAATACACGCCCGAAAATGAATGCGTGATCCAAGGTTTGAAACGTGTTTCCAAACCGGGTTCCCGCGTATACAGCGCTTACGATAATATTCCGAAAGTGCGCGGTGCGTTCGGTATTTCTATCTTGTCCACTTCCAAAGGTCTAATGACCGATGCACAAGCCAAAGCAGCCAAGATCGGCGGCGAAATCTTGTGTCAAGTGTGGTAATGGGGGAACTATGAGCAGAATTGGTAAAAAAGTAATTAACGTTCCCGCTAAAACCAAAGTGGAAATTAAAGACAATGTAATTACCGCTACCGGTGCCTTGGGCTCTTTGTCCTACACTGTACCTGCCGGTATTACTCCGAAATTAGACAATGGCACTCTCTCCTTCTCCATTGAAGAAAAAGACTACAAAACGTTAAATGCTTTGCACGGTACAACCCGCGCGAACGTATTTAACATCATTGAAGGGGTCACCAACGGTTTTGAAAAAACCTTGGAAATCAATGGGTTAGGATATCGTGCCAGCGTAGCCGGTAAGAAACTCAACCTAGAATTAGGTTTCTCTCACCCGGTCAATTTAGACATTCCCGAAGGCCTCACGGTAACCGTGGACGGCAAAACCGGGTTTGTCACCATCAAAGGCAGCAACAAATTCTTAGTAGGTGACTTTGCTGCCAAGATCCGCCGCATCCGCCCGCCGGAGCCGTATAAAGGCAGCGGTATTAAATACCAAGGCGAACATATTGCTCGCAAAGCTGGTAAGACCGCCGCGGGAGGTAAATAATTATGGCTACTAAACAAGAAAGATATCAATATAGAAAAGACCGCAGCCGCGGGCATCTGTTGAAAAACGGTGCCCACCGCCCGCGCTTGTCTGTATACAGAAGCTTGAAATATATGTACGCCCAAATTATTGATGACAATACGCATAACACATTAGTGTCTGCGACGACGTTGTCTAAAGAATTTGAAGGCAAATTTGATACCTCCGCCAAGAGCATTGAAGCCGCTAAGGCCCTCGGTGCTGCTATTGCTAAAAAAGCACTTGATCAAGGCATTAAAGAAGTAATGTTTGATCGTGGTGGACGTGTATACCACGGCAGAATTAAAGCGTTAGCCGATGCTGCCCGTGAAGCAGGATTAAAATTCTAAGGTCATAGGTGAATTTAATGTCCAACGAAGTGAAAAAAGAAGCGAAAGGCAAAAGAGCCGAGTTTCAAAAAGCAAAACCCGCTGTCGAAGGAAAAACGACCGTAATTAACGTTGCCCGCACCACCAAAGTAGTAAAAGGTGGTAAACGCATGGGTTTCCGTGCGTTAGTGGTAGTTGGCAACGGTCAAGGCAAAGTGGGTGTTGCTATTGGCAAGGCTAACCAAGTTCAGGCCGCTATTGCAAAGGCCGAAACTCATGCACGTAAGCACATGATTACATTCCCGATTGTCGGCGATACGATTCCGCACGAAGTGATCGGCAAATTTGGCGCAGCCTCCGTATGGATGAAGCCCGCTGCCCCTGGTACTGGTGTAATCGCCGGTTCCGGTGCGCGTTTGCTATTTGAAGCTGCCGGTATCAAAGACGTGCTGGCTAAGAGCTTAGGAAGCACCAATCCGTGCAACCTTGTGTATGCTACGATGGAAGCTTTTAAGCAACTCAAAAGCAAAGATACAGTAAATGTATTGCGCGGTAAAGCCGAAAAGGTAGAAGCCGCCCAAGAAGCGCCCAAAGCCGAAGACACAACCGAAGCCAAGGCCGCCTAGTTTTGTGGAGAGATAACATATGGTAACTTTAAATAAACTTTTCCCTAAACATGGTTCTCGTAAAGCCAAACGCCGCTTGGGTATCGGCCCGGGCTCTGGCTTAGGTAACTACTGCACTAAAGGGATGAAAGGGCAGACCTCTCGTTCCGGTAACACCCGCAAAGAAAGTAAAGAAGGCGGACAGATGCCGTTAATCCGTCATACGCCCAAAAGCGGTTTTTCCAATAAAGACTTTGCTACCCGCTATGATTATGTAAACGTGGGCTCTTTGGAAAAACTCTTTGCTGCCGGTGCGGAAGTAACCCCTGAAGCTTTGAAAAAGGCCGGTGTCATTCACTGCGCTTGCCGCGTGAAAGTGCTTGCCAACGGGACTTTAACTAAAGCCCTCAAAGTATCTGCTCATGGCTTTTCTGCCACGGCCAAAGCCGCGATTGAAAAGGCCGGCGGTACTGCAACCGTTATTGAGACGAAATAATGGCTAATAATACAGTTGCAAATATTTTTAACGCCCCCGAGCTCAAAAAGCGCCTGCTCTTTGTGATCGGGGCGTTGGCAGTTTTCCGGGTGGCTGCGGCCATCCCGATACCTGGTATTAATACGGATGTATTACGCCAGCTTTTTGCGGCGCACCAAAATGGTATTCTTGGATTTATGAATATCTTTTCGGGCGGTGCATTAGGGCGTTTTTCCATTTTAGCACTAGGGATCATGCCGTACATTAACGCATCCATTATCATGGGGTTAGTACGCGGGGCGCATATTTTCCCGGCATTGGACCGCATGCATAAAGAGGGCGAAAGCGGACGGCGCAAAGAAAACCAAATAACTCGTATTTTTGCACTGTTTTTAGCCTTGTTACAAGGCGGAATGATGACGTTTGCCATTACGCGCGTTACTGGCGCGGGGGATGTTCCGGCGGTTGTCAATCCGAATTTCTTGTTCTTCGCGACCACGCTGCTTACTTTAGCAGCTGGGACGATGTTTGTGATGTGGCTGGGTGAACAAATCACCGAAAAAGGGGTGGGGAATGGTATTTCGCTCATCATCTTTGCGGGGATCGTAGATCGTTTACCGGCTGCCATCAACGAAATCGTAAACCGTGTGCAAACGGGCGAAATGGACTTCTTTGTAGCCATGATTATTTTTGCGGCCGCTGTTATTATTACAGCGCTTGTAGTTTGGTTGGAAACGGCCCAACGCCAAATTCCGGTACAATATGCCAAACGTCAAGTAGGTAACCGCATGTATGGCGGACAAACGAGCTATTTGCCTCTGAAAGTAGATCAGAGCGGTGTAATTGCCGTAATTTTTGCGTCCTCTGTGATCTCTTTGCCGCTCACAATAGCTAGTTTTAATCAAGAAGCAGAATGGGCACAGAAAATTTTAAATATGTTTAGCCATGGAAATGTGTGGTACATGTTATTATTTTCGGCGCTTATTATCTTCTTTTGTTATTTTTATAACTCCATGACGATTAATCCTGCTGATTTAGCCGACAACATGAAAAAATGGGGCGGCTTTATCCCAGGTATTCGCCCTGGCGAACCGACCAAAAATTACATTGAATGGGTCATGAACCGCATTACGTTTTGTGGTGCCATCTTTGTATGTTTGGTTGCGGTATTGCCGGATGCATTCCGTGCGTATTTCGGAGTAGATTTCTACTTTGGCGGTACGGCATTGCTGATCGTTGTGGGTGTAGCGTTAGACACTGTAGGCCAAGTACAAGCGCACTTATTGGCGCGCAATTATGAACCTTTGATGAAAGGCTCTAAAAAAATACGTGGCCGTTGGTTTAACGTGCAATAGTTTTTGATTTTCCTCTTGTGCTAAGATGCGCAAGGGGAAAATTGTCTTGAAAACGACATGAATATCATCTTGATGGGTTGCCCGGGGGCTGGGAAAGGAACTCAGTCTGCGCGGCTACAAAGCGCTTATAACCTGCAACATATTTCCACCGGGGATCTTCTCCGTGCGGAGATGGCTTCGGGTTCCGCATTAGGTAAACAGGTGGCCGAGGTCATCAACGGCGGCAATTTGGTGTCGGATGAGCTCATGATATCCATGTTGGAAACACGCGTAAAAGCTAGCGATAAAGGAATTATTTTTGATGGTTTCCCGCGTACAGTGGCGCAAGCGCAAGCGTTGGAAATCATGCTCCAAAAATATAACCGTAGCATTACGAGTGTGATAATGATTGATTTGCCGGAAGAGGAAGTGGTGAAGCGCCTTTCTTCGCGCCGGTTATGTAAAAAATGCGGTCGCCCGGCGGCTACCATTACGCAGCCTGTATGTGCGTGCGGGGGGGAGTTGTATGTGCGGGCGGATGATGCTCCGGAAAGCGTAAAACATCGTTTGGAAGTATACCGCAAAGATACCTTGCCCGTGAAGAATTATTATCAACATTCCGGCAAGTATGTAGAGATTAACGGGCATCAAACACCGGATCAAGTTTTTGAGGACATTTGTAGCGTCCTAGAGAAGGTAAAATGATTGAAGTAAAAAACGAAAACGAACTTGCCAAAATGCGGGCAGCCGGTAAAGTGACGGCGGCGGTCTTGAAACGTATGACCGAGATCGTCAAACCGGGTCTGTCTACTTTGGATTTAGATCGTGAGGCCGAAAAAACGATTCGCTCCTTCGGGGCGACGCCTTTGTTTTTAGGCTATTATGGGTTTCCGGGCAGTATTTGCGCGTCTGTGAATGAAGAAGTCGTGCACGGAATCCCAAAAAAAGATAAAATATTAAAGAGTGGTGATATTATCAGTATTGATACAGGAGCCCGCCTTGACGGTTTCTGTTCAGATGCCGCAATCACCCTCGCTGTAGGAAAAGTTTCCGACGAAGCCCAGCGACTTATGGATGTAACTAAAAAGTCGCTATTTAAGGCAATTGGGCAAGTCAAAGCCGGGCGTCGTCTTGGCGACGTACAACATGCGGTGGAAACTTTTGCTATAGAAAACGGCATGGGCGTTGTGCGCGATTATTGCGGACATGGAATTGGCCGCAATATGCACGAAGAACCCAGTATCCCCAATTTCGGTAAACCCGGAACAGGCCCCGTGTTAGAAGCGGGCATGGTGCTGGCGATTGAGCCTATGTTGACTGCGGGAACGTATAAGGTCAGGGAGCTGTCAAATGGATGGACGGTGGTTACGCAAGATGGTAGTTTAGCGGCCCACTTTGAACATACCGTGGCTGTGACGGCTAACGGCAGTGAAATTTTCACTGCTTTTGAATAGTTACATGCGATGGCTCGCATGCAAATATTCCTAATTTAATCCGAACTCGGAGTTGTATGAGTGATAAAATCGAAATTGAAGGTAAAGTTCTAGAAGCTCTGCCTAACGCAATGTTTAAGATTGAAATTGCAGGCGGCAAAGTGATTCTGGGGCATATATCCGGCAAAATGAGAGTTCATCATATAAGAATTCTTCCGGGTGATAAAGTCAAACTGGAACTTTCCCCGTATGATTTAACCCGTGGAAGAATAACTTATAGGGAGAAATAAATGAAAGTCAGAGCCAGTGTAAAGAAAATATGTCAAAAATGCAAAATCATTAAACGCAACGGCGTAGTTCGTGTGGTTTGCGAAGTAGCAAAACACAAACAACGCCAAGGTTAATTTAAGGAGTATTAAAAGAATATGGCTAGAGTCGCAGGTATTGATTTACCGAAAAACAAAAGAATTGATGTCGCTTTAGAATACATCTACGGCATCGGCAAGAAAAACGCCAAAGAAGTACTCGCAAAAGTGGAAGGCCAAATTGACCCCGCCACCCGCGTTAAAGATTTAACCGAACAACAAGCCGGTCTGTTAAACACCATTTTGCAAAAGGAATACAAAGTGGAAGGTGAATTGCGCCGTGAAGTAGCGCAAAACATTCACCGTGCTATTGAAATCGGTTCGTATCGTGGACAGCGCCACCGCCGCAATTTGCCGGTACGCGGTCAACGCACCAAAACCAACAGCCGAACCCGCCGCGGACGCAGAAAAACGGTCGGTTCCAAAGTGAAATAAATTTTAACATAGGAATTTAACAGTATGGCAGAAGAAAAAGAAACTAAAGCCGCCGAGACAAAAGCTCCTGCGGCCAAAACAAAAAAGAAAAATGCCAAAGCACCGGTATTCGGTGTTGTGCACATTTTCTGTTCGTTTAATAACACCATTGTAACCGTGTCCGATGATAAAGGCAACACGTTAGCCTGGTCTACCGCCGGTTCCCATGGTTTCAAGGGCACAAAAAAATCCACGCCGTTTGCTGCGCAAATCACCAGCAATACTGCGGCTGAAAAAGCCGTGTCTATGGGTATGCGCGAAGTGGCTGTTAAGGTGTGCGGTCCTGGTCAAGGACGTGAAACCGCAGTACGCGCCTTAGCGCAAGCCGGGTTAGTCGTATCTTCTATTAAAGACGTAACCCCGATCCCTCATAACGGATGCAGACCGCCCAAAGCACGGAGAGTATAGTTTTATGTCAAGAAATATTGGAGCTACCTGCAAAAAATGCAGAAAATTAGATTGCAAACTTTTCCTCAAAGGAACCAAGTGCTACACCAATTGTGTCATTGACAAATTGGCAGCAGCCACCAAACGTGGTGGTAAAGTACGCAAAGCCAAAGTATCCGAATACGGTATCCGCTTGCAGGAAAAACAGAAAGCCCGCTTACAGTCTGGCATGTCGGAAATTCCTTTCCACAACATGTTTGCTACGGCGGCCAAAGCAGAAGGTCAAACCGGTGAAAATTTCTTGCGCAAATTGGAAACGCGCTTGGATAACATTGTGCGCCGCTTAGGGTTTGCAGTATCCCTCAAAACGGCTCGTCAACTTGTCCTGCACGGTAATGTAACGGTAAACGGCAAAGCCGTCAACGTTCCTTCTTACCAATTACGCATCGGTGACAAAGTTACCTTGAAGAGCACCATGGTAGAAAATGCGATGGTAAAACAAGGTCTCACCGAAGCCGAAAAACATAATCCGCGCCCGAGCTTCCTTGAATATGATGCGGAAAAATTAACCGGCAAATTGTTAAGATGGCCCGACAGAGAGGAAATGTCCTACCCTGTCAATGAACAGCTGATTGTAGAATATTATTCTAGATAGTTTGGAGGCATTGCATGGCTTTAAACGAATTAGTCCTTCCCCAAAAAATTCAGTTAGAAGAAAAAACCGCTTCTGACTATTACGGTAAGTTTATTGCTGAACCGTACGAAAGTGGTTATGGTCACACGGTAGGGAACTCCCTACGCCGCATTTTGCTTTCCGGTATGGAAGGCGCCGCTGTAACAGCCGTACGTATTGCGGGGGCTGTGCACGAATTTAGTGCCGTTCCCAATGTGCGCGAAGACGTGATCAATATCTTGCTGAATTTCAAACACTTGCGTGTTAAAATGGAAGGAAAGAACCGTGAGTATTTACAATTGCATGCTTCTAAACCCGGCGTGGTAACCGCTGCCGATATTGAAGAAGTAGACGGTGTGGAAATTATCAATAAAGACTTAGTGCTAGCTACGTTAGAAGCTGGCGGCAAGTTGGAAATTGAAATTGAAGTTTCCCGCGGCAAGGGCTATATGCCCGGTGAAGAACTGGCCAAGGTGCAACGCCCGGCCGGCTTTATTGCGGTAGATGCTTTATTCTCGCCGATTGTAAAAGTACATTACGATGTTGAACCGGCTCGTGTGGGCCAAAAAACGGACTATGACCGCTTGATTTTGGAGATTACTACCGATGGTACGTTGTCCCCGGCGCGGGCTTTGCACCGTGCAGCGGTATTATTATCGGGCTCGTTGCACATCTTTACCATTGAAGGCGAAGATGATTGCGTAAAGACCGTTAGCGACGAAGTGGTAGAAACGGAAACCGCCCCGGCGACGATGGCAGTTTCTGCGGCTCAAAGCAAACAAGAAGAAACCTTAAGCCAATCCATTGAGTTTATTGAACTTTCTTCTCGTTCTATTAATTGCTTGAAGTCTGCCAATATCAACACCGTACGTGATTTAGTCAAAATGACGGAAGGGGAACTAAACCTCATCAAAAATTTTGGCGCCAAATCCATGGACGAAATTAAAGCAAAATTGGCCGAGATGAAGCTATCACTTGGCATGAAAATTTAAGGAGTATTTGTTTGTATGATTAAAAATACTGGATACAGAAAACTGGGGAAAACGGCATCTCACCGCCGTGCTATGCTTAACAACATGGCTACCAGCATCATTCTGCATGAAGAAGTAACCACGACGCTTCCTAAAGCTAAAGAAGTGCGCCGCGTGGTAGAAGGTTTAATCACCTTAGCGAAAGCAAAAAATGAACGTGCGGTAAAAGACACGCTCAAAGACGCGGCCGCTGTCAAGAAAGTATTTGACGTCCTGGCTGCTCGCTATGCCAACCGCCCCGGCGGTTTCTGCCGCATCTATCGCGCTGGCCTTCGCCAGGGCGACAATGCGCAAGTAGCTATTGTTAAACTTGTGGACTAATCTATGGTACTGGACTATCTGGGGGGGCTGTTTTCTTCGGACCTAGGCATGGACTTGGGCACGGCGAATTGCTTGATTTACGTCAAGGATAAAGGCATCGTGCTTAACGAACCATCCGTAGTGGCTATGGAGAAAGAAACCGGCGAAGTAAAAGCCGTCGGTAAGCAAGCCAAACAGATGCTTGGTAGAACACCTGCCAACATTGTGGCCGTTCGCCCGATGAAAAACGGGGTGATTGCGGACTTTGAAGTTACGCAAGAAATGATCCGTTATTTCATTCGTAAGGTGCACACACGCAGCAGCTTATTGCGCCCCCGGATTGTCATAGGTATCCCCTCGGATATCACGGGTGTAGAACGCCGTGCCGTAGATGATGCCGCCCGCCAAGCGGGTGCCCGCGAAGTATATTTGATTGAAGAACCCATGGCTTCGGCCATGGGGGCTGATTTGCCTGTTGCCGAACCCCACGCCAGCATGATTGTAGATATTGGGGGTGGCACAACGGAAGTAGCTGTTATTTCTTTGGGCGGTATGGTAGTTGCCAAATCAATTGATGTGGCGGGAGATGAACTGACTGAATGTATCGTTCAATATTTCCGCAAGAAATACAATTTGATTGTGGGCGAGACCACGGCGGAAGAAGTAAAAATCAATTTGGGCTCTGTGTACCCGCTCAAAGAAGAAAAGTCCATGGAAGTAAAAGGGCGTGACCAAACGCAAGGGTTACCTCGTACATTGACGGTCACCTCGGAAGAAATTCGCCAGGCGCTTATGGAACCTGTGCGGCTAATTTTGGACGTTATCAAGAGTACCTTGGAAGAGACCCCGCCCGAGTTAGCAGCCGATTTAGTGGACCGTGGGCTTATGGTAGCCGGCGGAGGCAGCCTGTTGCGTGGAATTACGGAATTAATCCGTAAAGAAACGGATATTCCTGTGCATCGTGCGGCTGATCCACTTAATTGCGTGGCGCTAGGTACTGGAAAATATTTGGAACAATTAAACGAAAAAGGTTCCCATTTTTGGGGATTTCGCCATAAATCGTTTTAACTAACAGTAACAACGTTCAAACGGGCACAGTTCTATTACTAGGAACGGTGTCCGTTTTGATTTTTTCGTAATATTGTATGCAAACAACAAAATACAAAAAGAAACTATATACCCCCATTGAATCGTGGCGACGTCGTTGGTTGTTGCCAAGTTGTTTTTTGCTCGTTTCGTTTTTGCTTATGATTTTGCCCCTGGAGGGGCTTGTATCTTCCATTAAAGCAGTGCTTTCCTATGTTTTTATTCCGCAGGTGCGTGTGGCTCACAGTGCAGTAGAATATGGGCAAAGTGTTTCCGATACGGTACGGGAATTATTGCAAGCCCATCATGAAAACCAACAACTCAAGCAAGAAATTGAAACCACTAAGTTGTTGTCTGCTCAAGCAACGGAGGTATTCGCGGAAAATGCCAGACTCACCCAATTGTTAAAATTACAGTTTTCCGAGCCTTGGAAAGGAGTATGGGCCAAAGTGGCCTATCGTGAACCGACACGTTGGAATACGATTATTTTGGATAAGGGCACCGCGGATGGAATTCGGGAACGGAGTGCCGTAATTGCTATAGAAAACGGCCAAGAAGGGTTGGCTGGAGTTGTGGTAGAGGCAACGGAAACTACCGCCAAAGTATTGCTTGTGCGAGATGAAGAGTTTTCCGCAGCAGTACGTTTGGAAAGCGGGGAGGAAGGATTGCTGATAGGGAACGGTCCCCGGCCCGTGCAGATTAAATATATACCCCTACTTACGCAAGTACACAAAGGGGATAAAGTGTATACATCGGCCTCCAGCAGTGTGTTTCCTTCCGGGATTTTAGTGGGCGAAGTGAACGGTATTTACGAGGAAGAAAATTCACAAACAGCTTTAACGATTAACGTCACTCCGCATATTCGTGCGGCGGCTGTAAAAGAGGTTTTTGTAATTTTAGAAGAAGGAACGAAACAGTAATTTATGCTCAATGCAATTAGGGTATTTTGTTTATTTATATTCGCCACAGTCTTTCACTGGGCGTTTGCTTCGCTGTTTGCACGCTGGGGAATTAGTGCAAATATGATACTTGTGTTTGTAGCGGCTTTTTGTGCTTTGTTGAAACCTTCATTAGCCTATAGTATTTCTTTTTTATGCGGTTTATTTTTAGATTTTTTTAGCGCCAAATTATTTGGCAATAATGCTTTTACGTTTACCGTTTGTGCCTGTTTAATTTGCAATATTGTAGATCGGTTTGATTTTGATGAACTATTTCCCCAAATGGTTGCGGTATTTGGGCTGAGTTGGTTAGCAGGACTCTTAAATACGCTCTTGGTAGCGGTGTTTGCATCCAGTAGTGCTTGGCCCGGATTTGGAAGTATGATGGGAGGCGCCATTCTGAATGCTATTTTTGCTCCCTGGGTATTTTGGATTACACGAAAAATTGTGGGTAGTTCATCATTGCGCCGGCAGGGATAGTACGCATGCCAATTACCAAAGAAGTTTTCAATGAACGCTTAAAAATCCTACTGATAGCAACCCTGGTGGTTGGGGTGATTATTGCATTTCGTTTGATTGATATACAGGTATTGCATTATCAAAATTATATGCAGTTGGCCGAGCGTAACCGTACCCAGATTCTTTATCAGACGGCTCCACGGGGGCGTGTTTTTACGGCAGACGGAACTGCGATTGCCTCCAACAGCCCTTCATTTAGTTTGTATTATTTGGGAATGGCCAAAGCCGATGATAGCTACCTAAATCGGTTGGTGGACGACATTGCACCCTACGTAAAATTGTCTCCGCAAGCCATTCGGACGGGATTGGAAACCAGCGGAAAAACGGGCAAAGCTATTGCGCTGGCGGAAAATCTATCCACAAAAAGTACAGTTGCCTTACAAGAATTACAGCAGTACTATCCGGGGATTTATCTGTTAGAAGAATCCAAGCGCAACTATCCCTATGGTACGTTGGCCAGTCACTTATTGGGTTATATTGGCAGCATGGATGAACGCCAATGGCGTAAACGAGATACGAACGCGGGGTATCGTCTTAATTCTAAAATTGGCAAGAACGGCATTGAGCGAAAATTTGAAGAACAGTTAAAAGGTAAAGACGGTGGCGTGTATTTGGAAGTGGACTATCGCGGACGCGTCAAACGTATTATTCAAGACAAGAAATGGGCCGCCGGTAACGATATTTATTTGACTTTAAATTTTCCGTTGCAAAAAGCGGCCGAAGAAGCCCTCAAAAACTCAAAGACGGGGCGCGGGGCGGCTGTAGCGTTAGACCCCAGAACAGGGGCGGTGCTTGCTTTAGTTAGTGCCCCGGCATATGACCCGAACTTGTTTGTTCCCTACAGTGATCAGGATTCCCCCAACGCATCCAAGCGTATTAACGAATATAATCTGGCTATCCAGGGGATTTATCCGCCGGCTTCTACGTTTAAAATTATCACAGCTGCCGCCGCGTTGGAAGAAACAGATTTGGATGTAAAACGTAAAGTGACTTGCACGGGCAAGTATGATTCCGGGCCGCGTGTGTTCAAATGTTGGGGAACTCATGGACCTGTTGATTTTTTTGACGGGATGAGCAATTCTTGTGATGTGTATTTCTATGCTTTAGCCGCTTCTATGGGGCCGGCTCCTATTGAACGGATGGAACGCAAATTTATGTTCGGGCGTCCAACAGGGATAGATCTCCCCGGGGAAAAAGCAGGGAACTTATATGGCCCTACACGCCGTGCCAGAAATAAAACCTACTGGTTTGTTGGGGATACGTTAAACTTGTCTATCGGGCAAGGAGAACTTTTGGTTACGCCCATTAAATTAGCGCAATTTGCGGCGGCACTTGCTAGCCGTGGGAACGTATATCGTCCATATTACGTAGATAAAATTGTGAATAGTCAGACGGGCAAAACACAAAAAATCGGAGAGACAGAAATTTTACAACGGGCCGATTTAAAACCAGAAACATACGATTTGTTATATCAGGCACTTAAACACACGGTTGACGATGGAACGGCACGTCGTGTTAAAATCAAAGGGTTGGATGTATATGCCAAAACAGGGACCGCTCAAAATCCACACGGGGCAGACCATGGTTGGTTTATGGCTTTTGCCGGAAGGGAAGGACAAGCCCCTTCAATTGCCTTGGCTGTTTTTGTAGAATTTGGGGAAGGGGGTAGCTCGGCGGCCGGGCCGATTGCCCGCACCATGTTGGAAACTTATTTTGGGCTCAATACGCCAACTCCTACGGAGGCCAATTAATGCCTGTTCTTAAAACAGTACAAAATGCTCGTAATCGTATGGATACTATCTTGCTAGGCGCAATGGTAGGTATTGTGGTACTAGGAGCTTTGTGTATTATGTCTGCGGTAAACAGCCTATCGTGGTCTAACGCGATCGTGCGCACACATTTAGTAGCGCTGCCGCTGGGATTGATGGCCTTTGCGTTCGGGTGGAGTTTTAATTATCAAATTTACGACGAACAATGGAAATGGCTATACGGTTTTATTTTGGCGTTACTAGTTGGGGTTTTGTTGTTTGGATCTTATCAGCGCGGAAGCCGTTCTTGGTTTGTGCTCCCGTTCTTTTCTATGCAACCTTCCGAAATTTGCCGGGTATGTACGATTCTAGTATCAGCCGCTTTTTTAACACGTCGTGGGCGATATATTTATGATCTTTCTACCCTGCTATGGCTGGGAGTATTATTGGCCCCTATCTTTGGGCTCATTATGCTTCAGCCGGACTTTTCATCCGTCGTAGTTACGTTGCCAGCTTTGATTGTGCTTTTATACTGTGCCGGAGCAAATTTGTTCTATTTGGGATTAGGGGCACTTTTTGCGGGCGTAGCCGGGTTTTTCACAATCACGTGGACGTATTTGTATTTGCATCCGGATCTAACGCAAGAAGGAATAGGGTACGTACTCAATCAATTGGCACATAACGGTTGGTATATGTTGGGGTTTTCAGGTTTAGTCGCTTTATTAGGGTACGGCGCTTGGTGGTTTTTTAAGCAGTTGCGTATTTTGTTACCTTCTTTCTATTTTGTGCTGATTACACTGGCGCTATTGGCGGGATTGTTTGGCGGAATTTTTATAGAAAATCACATGAAACCACACCAACGTAAACGCGTGGAAACATTTTTAGCACCCAATTCGGATCCGCAAGGAGCCGGCTATAACGTGTTGCAGGCCCAAATTGCCATGGGTTCCGGGGGCGTATGGGGCAAGGGGTTGTTCTCGGGGACACAATCGCGCTTAGGGTTTGTGCCGGAAAAACATACCGATTTCATTTTGGCCGTGGTGGGTGAAGAACTGGGCTTGTGGGGTATGTTTTTGGTACTGGGATTATATTTAATTATTTTATGGCGCATTGTGGTAATTGCCTATATGGCAAGTGATCGGTACGGCTATTTAGTATGCGCCAGCATATTTGGGATGTTTTTTACATATATGTTGGTGAATTTCGGGATGCTGCTGGGGATTGTGCCCGTAGCCGGGATTCCGCTGCCGTTTATCTCGTACGGAGGGTCCAATTTAGTAGCTAGTTTATGGGCGTTGGGAGTAGTGCAATCTGTATACGCGCGGCGCATTCGGGCATAAAAAAGATGATAAATACGTCAAAAATTTATAAAATGCGTATAGTATTTAGTGTGTCTGAAAATGGCTTCAAACGCCAGGACACATTTAATGCTGTGCGCAATATGGTCCTGCGCAGCGGGTTGGATTATGAGCCCGCTAAAGTGAATGCACATTGGCCGCGTTTGTCTGTCGGCCCCTCGGTAGGGCGTGGACAAGCGGCTGAGCGTGAATATATAGATATTTATTTGAAAACGTCTGTTCCGGTTGAGCAAGTACGTGAACAACTCAGCAAAAGTAAGCCGCAGGGAGTAACGATTTTAGATGTAAAACGTGTTCCCTACGCGTTGGCTTCCGTACAGCAGTTGTCCGCGGCAGCCGTGTGGAGAATAGAAGGAAATTTCACAGAGTACGCTCCTGTACAGACGATTGAAGAATGGGTAGCTGCCGGGCGGCTAGAGGCCGTGCAGCAGGCCAATAACGGGATGCGTTTTGCAACGGATATTTGCCCGTTTGTGCGCCAAGCCCATACGCTGGGAGAGAATGAAATAAAATTAACCTTGCTCTCTGTAGCGCAGAAGTGGATAAACCCGTTAGTTTGCATATATGCATGGCTGGGGATGGACATCTTAGGCCCGCTGGCGGATTTAACGGATGAACGTTTCAAAGTAATACGGGAAGGATTATACTGGCAGGATAGTGCCGGTGATCTGCACCTAATTTAAAGGGAACTAAGGCCCTGGGAGATTTGTTGTATGACACAAGCAGTAGAAGAAACAAAACCAACAGTGGAAGTATTAGTAAATACTTCGTTTGAAGAAACGCGTATCGCTATTTTAGAAAACGAACGCGTCAATGAAATCTTATGGGAGCGCCGTGGAGCGCTTAACATTGTAGGCAATATCTACAAAGGAATTGTTGAAAATGTGCTTCCCGGGATTTCCAGCGCGTTTTTAAATATCGGTTATGAAAAGAACGCGTACTTATACATTTCCGATGTAATCGGTGGCGATAAAAAGAACATTGATAAAGTGTTGCATAAAGGCCAAGAAGTAATGGTACAAGTAGTTAAAGATGCCATTAGCACAAAAGGGATGAAAGTAACGATGGATGTTACATTGCCCGGCCGTTATTTGGTGCTCACGCCCAATCAAAGTTTCGTAGGATTATCCAAAAATATTGAAGACGCTGAAGTGCGGCACAAATTAAACGAAGTTATGCAGGAACTGGCGGATAAGCATCTGGAAGGAATGGGATGTATTGTGCGGACAGAGGCGGAAGAAGCCACAAAAGAAGAATTGGAACGAGAAGTTAAATATCTGTATCGTCAATGGCAATCCATTGTGAAAAAGTTTGATTCTGTACGCGGCCCGCATTTGCTGCATGAAGATATGGATGCAGTTCTTCAAGTAGCGCGTGATGTCCTTTCGGAAAATGCCAAAGTGTATTTGTTGGATAATCGCAAGGATTATGAACGCGTGCGCGATTTTGTGGAAAAAAATTCCCCTGATTTGGCTAATCGGGTGCAACTCTACAAAGGCAAAACGCCTATTTTTGAAGCCTATAACATTGAACCCGAAATTGATAACTTGCGCAAAATTAAGTTGCCTCTTCCCAACGGGGGAAGTATTATCATCCAAGAGGCTGAAAGTTTGTGTGCTATTGATGTAAACACGGGCAAATTTACGGGAAGCAAATCACAAGAAGAAACGGTTACACAAACCAATATTGAAGCAGCGAACGAAATTGCTCACCAGTTACGTTTGCGTAACATTGGTGGAATTATTGTTATTGATTTTATTGATATGCGTAAAGCGTCCAGCCGCCACCGCGTAGTAGATGCCTTGGCGCGTGCTGTACAGGGGGACCGCGCTAAAATTCGCATTTTACCCATTACCAAATTAGGGCTTGTGGAAATGACACGCGAACGCAAACGTGCCAGCACGGGTAGCTTTATTAGCGAAGAATGCCCTCAGTGCCACGGCTCCGGGCGTGTGTTGTCGGCCGAGAGCATGCGCATTAAAATTCAGCGCGAAATCTACGATTTGACCAGTGGGCGTCCCGGTGGAAATTTGCGTGTAGTGTTACATCCTACATTGGCGGAGGCTATCCGTCATCGCCAAGCTGATATTGAAGAAAACATTCACCGTTCGCTGAAAATTCAGGCGGATGCCCAATTGGCGTGGGAAGATTATAAGATCGTTTTGGAATAAATTTTTCACCTGCCGTGTTGTAGTAAAGGGATGAGAAGGCGTTTATGAAACGTATTGGGACGCTTGTTTTGGGTATATTATTTCTTTTGATGAGCCAACTTGCGTTTGCGCAAGGGAAAGTTCATTTGAAGGAAAGCGGACGCTCGGCTGGGTCGGTTAGTGCTATTGACCTGAATGGCATTACCTATGTGGATGTTCAAGCAACAGCGCGCAAACTGGGGGCGCGAGTAGAGCTTTTTGCCACTTCCAAGCAAGCCAAAATTACCTCTAAAGGTTTTTTTGCTATTTTGACGGGCTCACTAGATGAGATTATTGTCAATGGCAAACATGTGCGTGTCAGTGGCCCGATAGAAATACGTGGGGGCAAGCTCATGGCACCGGTTGAGGTGTTTCTGCTGCCTTCTTTTCAACAAGCAATCAATAAACTAGTTGAGTTTAAAGATAATACTTTGATTATAGAGCGCCGTTTTAATGTGGAATTAGCAGAAACAGTGCTCAATGCTAAAGATAATCTGTTGGTTTTTAATGTCCAAAAAGCGTTTAAGTTTACCACGGAACAAACATCCCCTCACACAGCATTGGTAACCCTCAAGGATGTAGTTATTAAGCGGGATGCGTATGAAAAACTACGCACGGATTATATTTCAACAGTAGAAATTCGGCAATCGCGTAATGATGTGCAGCTGCGTGTGATTTTGGGGGAAAAAGCCAAAGCCTGGAGTTTTACGCAGGAAGGAGCTCAATTTGTTTTCCGTGCCGGTGCCGTAAAAGCAGCCCCCGTATTACCAGCGACAACCCCCAGCATAACCGGGCCGGTTGCTTCGGCTATTACGGCGGACAAGCCGATTAGTTTAGTGCCCAGTGTCTCCGAGGAAGAGGATGAAAACGTCTTGTCCTCCACGGCGGAAAATGCCGGGTCTTTAACCGAAGAAGCGCCTGCCGAGCAGCCCCTGTCGGAAGAGCCTTCCGCACCGGCTGTTGCCGACCAAGACGATGATGAATTTGAAGAGATGATTCTTGGGGAACAGGGCACTCCTGCAACCCCGGCTCCTGCACCAGCCCCTGTTGCCACAGGCCCTGTCATTAAGGCAGAACCACATCCGCTGGCTATTAAAGCACATCCAAAAATACGTATTGTGGTAGATCCGGGGCACGGCGGAAAAGATCCCGGGGCTGTGCGCAGTAAATATCGCGAAAAAGATTGGAATTTGGCTGTAGGTAAAGAGTTGACCCGCCTATTGGAGAAGGGAGGATTTGAAGTCAAAATTACACGTAGCACGGATGTATTTATTGCTTTGTCTGAGCGTAGCCGGATTGCTAACAATTTCAAGGCTGATTTGTTTGTGTCGGTGCATGTAAATTCTTCCAAGGATACGCGTGCCAATGGGTTCCAAGTGTATTTCCGTTCGGAAAAAGCCACCGACCGCGAAGCTGCCGCCACCGCCGCGTTAGAAAACGAAGCCATGCAATATGAAGAAGTTCACTATAATTTTGTAGATGCGCTCTTGCAGTCAATGGCCAAAAATGAATATATTAACGAGAGCTCTAAACTGGCCGGCTATGTGAAAAATTCAGTTTATCAGCAACCGGGCATTGGCATTGCTATCGCACAAAAAAATGCTATTCGTCAGGCTAATTTCTATGTGCTTAAAGGGGTGCAGAGCCCGGCTATTCTAGTAGAAATGGGCTTTATCAGTAGCCCTAAAGATCGCGCGAAACTTGCCCAAAGTTCCGTACAAAAGAAAATGGCGCAGGGTATTTATAACGGTATCGTCAATTATGCTAAAAAAGAAGGGTGGATGAAATAAAATTTACTGTAAGAAGTTAAAGATTAATTAGTACAATAGTTTCGTGAGAGATCTTGCGAAACTATTTTTTATTTTTGCCAAAATTGGGCTGTTTACTCTGGGCGGCGGGTATGCCATGTTGCCACTGATGGAGCGCGAATTAGTGGGGAACTATCTTTCACACGAAGATTTCCTGGATATTACCGCAGTGGCGCAATCTGCCCCCGGTATTATGGCCATCAATGTGGCTATTTTAACGGGATATCGTTTGAAAGGGCTGACGGGAGCTGCGTTCGCAGCGTGTGGGGCGGCGCTTCCTTCGTTTGTCATCATCTTATGCGTGGCTTTGTTCTTCCGCAAATTTGCCGAAAATCCAATTGTGGTGCGTGTGTTTAAAGGGATCCGCCCAGCGGTAGTAGCGCTTATCATGGTGCCTGTATTTACTTTAGCTAAAAGCGCCGGAGTTACGTGGAAAACGGTGTGGATCTGTGCGGTGGTGGCCCTGGCTGTGTGGTTGCTTAAAATGTCCCCGGTATATGTAGTAATACTCGCCGTATGGGTGGGGATCCTTTGTGATCGTAAGGAGCGCACTCAATGATTTATTGCAAGCTCTTTTTAACATTTTTGAAGATTGGATTATTCAATTTTGGCGGTGGGTACGCCATGATTTCGTTTCTGCAAAACGAAGTGGTATATAAGCAGGCGTGGCTTTCTACAGCAGAGTTCACTGACATTGTAGCCATTAGCCAAGTAACCCCGGGCCCGGTGGGAATCAATTTAGCTACCTATACTGGATATGCAGCCAGTGGAAGTGTGTGTGGGGCGGTAGCGGCGACATTGGCCGTTTGCCTTCCTTCGTTTGTGCTGCTTGTGTTGGCGGGAAAATATGTGTTTGCCACGCGAACGAATTACCCGGCTGTATGGCGTGCTTTGCGTTTGGTAGTGATTGGGTTGATTGCCTCGGCTGCGCTTACACTTTGCAATGCAGAAAACTTTATAGACTACAAAAGTGTATTATTGTGTGTGGTGGCATTTTGGGCAGTATGGAAGTTAAAGTGCGGGCCCATTTGGATACTGGTAATGAGTGGGTTTTTAGGAATTTTGTTATATTGAACTAACTATTTTATAAGATATTTTTAACTTGTTTTTAGAAGGAAAAAATATTTTTATAAAAAATATTTGTTAGTTTTAACTAACTTTTGTATAATATAAGTATCTAAAAAGGAATACTTATGAAATACACAAGTTATATTAAAACCCTGCTAGCAGCCGCACTATTAAATCTGTCTGCTGCTGCATTTGCACAAAATTCGCGCTTGCCTAACAATGTAGAACGATCTGTCGCTTCCGCACAAGCGCAAGCTCAACAAGCTCAAGAAGCCGCAGTCTCTATTACCGCTACGTTTCAAAAGGCAGTTAAAATGTCAGATGTGATGTGTCGGCGTCCGCGTTGTAAAGATCAGATTATCTCGTATGAGACCAAAACAAATATTTGTCGCGGAACACTCGCCAAAAGCGGCGTGCGTGTATATACTACGGCCAACTGTATGCGGCATAAGGATTTTGCGTTATCTACAGTAACGCTTAAATTTGCTAATGGCCGTACGGCCTCAGGTGGCCATGGCGCTGTTGGCTTCTCGGGAGATATTGCCTATGTAGCGGTGCAAGCAAGCGTTACCCGTGGCCTCAATGGGCTAGATTTTGCTGTTATCCCGCAAGGGAAAAGCCTTATGGACGTGTTCGGGAATGAAATAGAAAGCTTTTTGTTGAGTTTCTTTCACGAAAAGGGAGTACCGGCCCACAGAAGAGCCCGTGTCGGTCGCATATCTACGCGTCATCCTACGGTGAAATTGGGGGACCCTGTTTTATATAACGGTAAAGTGATTGCCCTAGTAAAACAAGTTCCATACATATTTCGTCGTGGCCCTTTTGGCGGAGTAAGTGAAAAACCCTTTGCAATTATCCGTTTATAATTTGTAAAAATACTTCTTTGTGCCTAAGCCACACAGAGAGGTCTCCTATAATAAAAGCACCCTCAAAATTAATTTGAGGGCGCTTTTTATGTAGCGCAAAGTTAAAATAATACACTTAGTAATTTGTTATAGTGATTTTGTGGAATTTGCATCCCGGGAGTAGAGCTGCGCCCGCCTTTGGGGCCGTGGTAGTCCGATCCGGCCGTCGCGAATAAGCCGTACTTGTCTGCTAAATGAAGGAGTTCTTGACGGATGCTAAATGTATGCGCCGGATAAAAAACTTCAATGCCATCCAGGCCGGCTTCTTTCCAGGCTGGGAAGTTCCAATGACCCGTTACAATTCCCGGATGTGCAATTACCGCTACTCCCCCGGCTTTTTTGATGCGTCGGATCGCTTCTACAGCATTTACGCCGATGGGGGGAACATAACCCGGCATGCCTTCCACTAAATACTTGCGGAAGGCCGCCTGTCGTGTGGGAGCGTAACCCTTGACTCTTAGCGTGTCGGCTACATGGGCACGTGATATTGTGTTGGAGGCGCGCGCGAAAACATCCTCTTCTGTTATTTCTATTCCAGCTTGTTGTAGTTGCTGAATAACCTGACGGATGCGTCCGGAGCGTTTTTCGCGGTTTTCTTTTAGAAAAGTTTGAAAAGAGGAGTCATTAATGTCTATATTGTATCCGGTAAAATGTAAGTGGTCATGTTCGCAGGTGCTAATTTCCACCCCGTAGACAAATTTGAGTTTCCGTTCGGTGGCCAAGATGCGGGCACGCGCAGTGCCGTCCATGGTATCGTGGTCCGTCAATGCAAAAATTTGCACGCCACTTTTCAAAGCGGCATGCACAACTTCTTCCGGTGAACTGGTGCCATCGGAGAAACAAGAATGGGTGTGTAGATCCACAACCGGCATAAATTAGACGCGTTCTACGGCGGTTACACCAGGCACTACTTCTTTAATGCGGCGTTCCACTACGGCCTGTAACGTCATTTGCGCATGTGGGCAGCCGCCACAGTGTCCACGCAGGCCTACGGTTACAATTCCCGTTTTTTCGTCTACGCTGACCAGCTCAATATCTCCCCCGTCGGATTGTAAGATGGGGCGGATTTCGTTAATTACTTTTTCTACGGCTTCTTTCATAAAATTCTCCTATGTGAATCTACTTATATTATACCTTTTTTAGAAATTCATCCAATACTTGAAAAAACACTTGCAAAAATTCCGCCAGTATTGCTATACTTATAGCATAGGAGTAATCCCCTAGACAAAAAAGGAGCTTTATGAAGAAACTGATTGCCTTGTTTTCACTTTGTATGATGATGAGTACGCCGATGTTTGCCCAAAAATATGCTAGCGTCAATGCTAAAGAAGCCAACGTCCGCACCTGTGCGGGAACAAATTGTGCTGTTAAATGGCATGCGTGGCGTTATACCCCCGTTATTATGATTCGCGCCAACGAAGATAGAGATTGGGTGTTGATTAAAGATTTTGAAGGATATCAGGGCTGGATCTCTTCTTCTTTATTAAGCCCAAACGGCGGAATGTCTGCCAAGATTGACTTGAACGTCCGTGCTACTCCGTCTGCCAGCGGTGACATTGTTTGTACCGTGGAAAAAGGATATCCCTTTAAGTATATTTCCAAAAAAGGGAAATGGATTCAGGTGCAAGATGAACCGCTCAAAGCTTCTGATGGTGTTTGCAAAGGCTGGGTTTACAACGCCAATTTATGGGGATTCTTTAAGCAATAAGGTTTTATGTAGGTATTTTGCAAGAAGAACACACAAATGATTTTGTGTGTTCTTCTCTTTTGAAATAAAAATTCCCTTGCCAAAGTTGTTCCATTTAGGTTAAAATATTATTATGAGAAAGATCCTCGCATTATTTTTAGCTGCTGTAAGCGTAGGGGTGTGTTACTATTGTATGCACCGCGCTGCGCAAGAGGCGCGTTTTGATGTGGCGGGCACCGTAAATGTGCCGCAGCGCTTGTTGCAACTGGCGCAATCCGATAATAATGCTTGCGCAATTATCGTTAAAAACGAAGCCGATGTGCCAGTAGCTATTAAACGAGTGGTAAACCCTAAATTTCCGCTTGATTTTACCTTGGGCGAAGAAGACCTGCTCGCTGAAAGCGTAGAAGGTGATTTAAAGTTAGAAGTGCAAATTAACAGCCATGGCCAATTGGGCATCATCAAGGAAGGGGATGTCTTTGGCGCGGTGGATGGGTTTGTGACGGCTCACGCTAAAAACATTGTAGTGGATGCCGATAAAACGTTAGGCAAAGTGCAGCTTGCCAGAAACGCAAAAGGAAACTTTTTTCGGACGGCTGCCCGCTAACTCGGATCTGTTTTATTGTAAAGCGCTAACTCGTGTTAGCGCTTTTTTATGGCTTAGAATTATTATTGGCCGGGACTATGTGAATTTTTGCTATACTATAGGAGCAAATTGCTAAATTGGGAGAGTATATGGCAAAAAAGTGGGGGATGTTTTGTGTATTTTTGTTATGTGCGAGCGGATTGTGGGCGAAAGATATTGTAATTTATCACACGTCGGATATTCACGGACATTATTTTTCAACGAACGATAACAACGGTAAGCCCTATGGGGGATTTGCTCGTTTGGCAGCTTTGCTTAAAGATACGAAAACGCCTTTCTTATTATTAGATAGTGGAGATTTTAGCAGCGGTTCGTACGAAGCTAATATTTCCGACGGAAAATACTCGGTAGAACTGATGAACCGCATGGGATATTCGGCGCTGACGATTGGAAATCATGACAGCGATTTTGGAGATAACAGATTGGGAGATATGCTCTCTGGGTTTGATGGAGATGTGTTGGCAATGAACGTCTCTGTTTTTCAAATTCCTAACAAACCTATCAAAAGCTATGCTTTGTATAAGGTAGGTGATATTAAAGTGGGCGTGCTTGGCGTGGCTATGGAAGGGGCTGGTGCCGAACGCATGCAAGTTGATAATACGCCTACCGTAGAGGAATTTGAAAGAAACCTTTCTGCGCTTAAGGAAAAAGGGGCCGAGGTAATTATAGTATTAGCACACGATTCGTTAATTGAAGATTCCACTGTCTCCGTAGATAAACGCTCCCATATTTTAGCTACCATCAAGCAAGCGCCTTCCTTCAAAGATATAGATTTAATTCTTGGGGGACAGGCCCATATCCGGACAATTCCCCTCCGAACGACCGATGAACAAGGGGAAGGCCCCTGGATATTAGAAGATGAGGCTTACTTAAAAAGTCTATCGGCCACGGTTATTAGCAAAAATCGATGGTCTGGTAAGATTACGGTTAAAGAGCCTAAGTTTATCATGCTAGATGGGAAAGAAGATCCGGATACTAAAAAGTATCTGGATTCCATTCGCTCTACACAACTAGATGATAAATTGTATGCAGAAGTACCGCAATTAATTAGCCGGTATCCAAATTTTGATCAAGCCGATCGCACTTCCGGAGTGGCGCGTCTTTTTGCAGACCAGATGTACGAACGGATTGCAGGACAAGAGCCCCTGGATTTAGCGGCCTATTCGCTCAACTCCGTTCGCGGTGACTATAAATCAGGGAAGATGACTGGCCGTTATTTTACCGAAAAAACTCCTTACAAAGAACATGCCGGTACGTTTAGCATTACAGGGCGTCATTTGCTCAAAGCCATGAATGAATCGCTGGGATTTCGTGAAGGTCGGTGCTACTCTGTATATGGATATTCTAAAAATGTGCGCATGACGATCTTGTGTGACAAACAAAAGCAACAAGCTTCCTTGCAAAAAGTTTCCATTAATGGGGTGGCTATAAATCCCCGAAAAGTATATCGTATGGCCATGCTGACGCACTTGCCGCAGGGGTATTATGAAGGGAAACCTTTTAAAGTAGTGGATCCTTCTAACCCGCAAAAGAACTCTATTATCAAACATTACTATACCGTCACAAATGCGGATATGCTCTTTGGAATTATTGACAAGTTTAAAAAAGAACAAAGCATAGAGGTCCCTTTGTTTGTCGCTCCGACGGATATTCAAGTTGAAGAGATTGTTCCTTCGTCGGATACAGAAGTGAGAAACTAACGGATCACTTGAAGAATATTGGGGCCGCTCTGATCGGGCGGCCCTTTGTGTTGGTAAACAAACCGCCAAGGGAGACATCTGGCGACAAAGCGGAAAAACGCGCGCGCGTACCTAGAATATAGTAAAATAATAAAAGAGATTTTTATGAAACGCGGTTTATTTTTATTGGCCACAGTAACCCTTACCTCTGCGCTTTATGCGCAAGGGACTATGTCGGCTCAAAGAGCTCGCCAAATTATAGGGAATTTCAATCCGCAGCTTTTAGAACACGCTTCCCAGAACTCCGGCGTTTCCCAGTTAGTGGATGAATTAATCTCTACTTATTTGGCTAAACAGCCTGCCGACGATTTAGCTAACCGGTATGAACTGGCTGCCTTGGCTCGCAATTTTGATAATTCCGTGGCCTTGTATCAAGTTAAACAAGGCTACCAGCAGGCGGTGCGTTATTCTTATGCTGGGCAAAATGTAGAACCTGCTGCGCGTCAATATGCGCAAGAGCAATTACGTAAAATTTTTTCTCGTATTTGGGCAGTTAGCGTACAAACAAAAACGGAGTTGTTGTCCCAATACAAGGCCTTGAACGATGCCAAAAACCAACAAACCATTTCTGCCCTAGAAGCAGATTTGAAAAATTTGCAAACAAATGTAGGAGACCAGTTGGTTTACTTGGTACAAACGACGTTGGAACAGGTGCACGCGCATGTGTTGGCGGAGCAAACGGCCCTAAGGGAAACCTCCAATATGCAAATTAAAACCAAGCATAAAAAACCGGTAGCTGAGTAAAAATGGGGGTAGTACCTCGTTTAATTTTACTCAATAAGGATTTAACTATGATTCAAACTGTAATTAATAAAATTTTTGGAACAAAAAGCGAAAGAGATTTAAAGAAAATTCAGCACTATGTAGACCAAGCTAATGCGTTGGCTTCTCAAATGGAAGCTCTAACCGACGATCAACTAAAGGCTAAAACGCAAGAATTTAAGGCACGTCTGGCTGACGGCGAAACACTTGATGACATCTTAGCCGAAGCTTTTGCTACCGTGCGCGAAGCCGCTAAACGTGTTATCGGCCTTCGTCCGTATGATGTGCAGCTTCTAGGCGGTATTGTACTGCATCAAGGGAAAATAGCAGAAATGCGTACCGGGGAAGGGAAAACCCTGGTGGCAGTGCTTCCTTCTTACTTAAATGCCCTAACCGGCAAAGGGGTACACGTCGTTACCGTAAACGATTACCTGGCAAAACGTGACCGCCAATGGATGGGCCCTATTCACGAATTTTTAGGCCTTACGGTAGGATTTATCGGCCACGATATGGAAAATGCGGAACGCCGTGAAATGTATCAAAAAGATATTACGTATGTAACTAACAATGAACTGGGGTTTGATTATTTGCGTGATAATATGGTCATCAATCGGGAGGACCGTGTACTGCGTCCGTTAAACTACTGCATTGTGGACGAAGTAGACTCTATTTTAATTGACGAGGCCCGCACGCCGCTTATCATTTCGGGTCCGTCCGATCAAAGTACGGACAAGTACTATATTGTAAATCGCTTAATCCCTTCGTTAAAAGTACGCTTAATTACAGAGAAGGATGAAGTGAAAGCCAAGTATGAAGGAATCAATCTGGATGAAGGCGTGGATGCTATCATTGACGAAAAAGCACACACAGCCACCCTTACTGATACCGGTATTGCTAAGGCAGAAAAATTCTTAAACGTAACGAACCTGTATGACGATGTGCAATCGGAATGGGTTCATCACATTAATCAGGCTTTGCGTGCTCATCACCTGTATGAACGAGATGTGGACTATGTCGTTAAAGACGGTGAAGTGATTATTGTGGATGAATTTACCGGGCGCTTAATGCCGGGCCGACGTTGGAGCGACGGCCTTCATCAAGCTGTAGAGGCCAAAGAGGGCTTGCAGATTAAAGAAGAAAACCAGACGTTGGCTACCATTACCTTTCAGAATTTCTTTAAACTGTATAATAAGCTTTCCGGTATGACGGGTACAGCTATGACGGAAGCAAACGAATTTTGGCAAATTTATAAGCTGGATGTGGTAGAAATTCGTCCTAATCGTCCATCTAAACGTATTGATTACCCTGATTCTGTATATCTTACTGAACGTGCTAAATTTAATGCCATCGTAGAAGAGGTGGAGCAACTATGGAAACAGGGCGCACCTGTTTTGGTAGGTACCAGAAGTATTGAAAAATCTGAAAAATTAAGTCAAATGCTTCGGCAAAAAGGGATTCCGCACAAAGTGCTTAACGCCAAATATCATGAGATGGAAGCGCAAATCATTAGCCAAGCGGGCCGTAAGGGAGCAGTGACAATTGCCACCAACATGGCCGGGCGTGGAACGGATATTGTATTGGGCGGAAATCCGGCCACGCAAGAGGAACAGGATGAGGTAGTATCCTTGGGAGGGTTACACGTAATTGGTAGTGAGCGCCATGAAAGCCGCCGTATTGATAACCAGTTGCGTGGGCGTTGTGCTCGCCAAGGCGATCCGGGAAGCTCACGTTTTTATATTGCGTTGGATGATGAACTGATGCGTTTATTTGCTAATTCGCAAAAGATTGCGTCTATTTTGTCTCGCGTAGGAATGAAGGAAGGGGAAGCAATTGAGTCCTTTATGCTTTCCCGTCAAATTGAAGGTGCGCAACGTATGGTTGAAGGGCGTAACTTTGATATTCGCAAACAGCTGTTGGATTATGATAAGGTGATGAATCAACAGCGTACGG
>ONOD01000003.1 GCA_900319325.1 uncultured Elusimicrobium sp.
ACAGTGCCGGTGCTGGCAGCTAACTTTGTATCCAAAGATACGCATGAATATCCGGCTCACGTGCAACCTTATAAAATTTACGAGGTAGATGGCGTACGTGTGGCGGTCATCGGGCTGGCAAACGCTACCCCTACCAGACCCGTAACTCGCTATGAATTTTTGGACCCGTTGCAAAGCATTGAGCGGGTATTGCCGCAAGTAGAGGCGCAAAACCCGGCTTTGGTGGTAGTGATTGTGCACGATTCCATAGATGACGACGTACACGGAGTGCAAAATTACACGCTAGATATTGCCCGTCGTTTCCCAGGGCGCGTGCACTTGGTGCTGGGTGGCCATGCACATAAGTTGATTGCCAATCATGCGGAAAATGGAACCTTATACGTAGAAAGCGGTTACGCGCTTAAGGAAGCGGGCGTAATTACTGTTCAAATTGATGACCAAACAGGGCGTGTACAACACATTATAAATAATCCTGCCATTCTAAATATTAAGGTTACCGGGGAAGATGAAACCATTAGAGATTTTGCCGATTCTATGATGGAAGAATGTAGAAACCAAAAGTTAGGGCGTTTACCTAGATCATTAATCAAGAATAAAAATAGCCTTTATCGGTTGGATTCCCCCATTAGCAATTTGCTGGCAGAATTGATAAGACGTGTAGCGGATACCCCGATTGGTATTAATAATAATGGGGGGGCGCGATTCAATTTGCTCGCTGATAAAGAACTTACAGAGTGCGACTTGATAGAATTATACCCATTTAATGATGATATAGTGGTTGTAGAAGTAACTGGAAAGTTTTTGAAAGAGTTTATTTTGTCCACAAAAGGTCTATTCTCTTACGCCGGGGTAGAAATTCACTTCTATGGGGGTGATGTGGCTATAAAAATCGCTGGGGAACTCTTAAATAAGGACAAGATTTACCGAGTTGCTGTCCCGGCTTTTATAGCCGATGGGAATATGGAGGCCAAACTGTTTGCCCAAATTGGTGCGGATAAAAAGAAAAAAGTGGACGGAATGCGCGTTCGGGATTTGTTACGGGCAAGTATAAGAAAAGCTATAGAGAACCGCGGATTTTTTTCTAATGAGGCTGAGGCTTTAGATGGAACATTCTACGGCATCTATACTTGGGTCGAAGATGTTCCTCACACTCTTGATTGGTGGAATCAGTATCAAGAGGACTCCATTGTTGTCAAAAAATAGATGCCAAGCATGTTCTTTCTGTTGCCTCTTGGGTAAGGCACAAATTGCTATAATATAGCTATGAAAAAACATATTGGGTCCATTCTATTCCTGATAATAGCGGGACTGATTTGGTGGGCGTCTATTTCTTCTACCGTGCGCAATCCGTATGCGGATAATAACAATCCGGTAGTGGTAGTATCCGGATATGTTCCTTACACGCTTACCCAACAATTAGCCGGCAATACTGTTAATTTAATCATGCTTTTGCCTCCCGGGGCAGAACCGCACTCTTTTGAGCCCACTCCCGGGGTGCTGGTCAGTTTAAAGCACGCAAATGCTTTTATCTATACTTCTAACGAATTGGAACCCTGGGTTAAAGATTTACTACCCGCTGTGGGGAAAAAAACACACACGCTGGAACTGATGGCCGCTTTGCCAAATTTGCAAGATCCGCACGGATGGATGAATTTGCAACACGCTAAAACTTTGGCGGCTGAAATAGAAAAAATCCTGGTGCAAATAAACCCGGGCCAACAGCTGCTCTATGTTGAAAATTTAAAGAAATTTAATGAAGAAATAGACGCGCTTGAACAAGAATTTAAACAATCGTTAACCGCGTGTCAATCGCGCGAAGTAGTACATATTGGGCACTTGGCATTTCAAAATTTAACTAATGAATACGGCCTGACATTGACGGCCCTGTCGGGTTCATCGCACGATGGGGAACACTCTGCCAAAAAATTAGCGCAGCTCATTGAACAAATCAAAGAAAAAAAACTCCCGGCTATTTTTACGGAAGAAACGCTTTCTTCGCGCTTGGCGGCTACGGTGGCGCAGGAGACGGGAACGCAAGTTTTACCTTTATACCCCATTGAGCATATTTCCAAGAAAGATTTTAATGCCAATGTAACATATAATGAACTAATGCGCCGCAATTTGGAAAGTTTAGTGAGGGGGCTTCAATGCCAAGCGTAATTAAAGCCGAAAATTTGCGTTTTGCTTATACGCGTGTGCCTGTATTGGAACAGGTTAGTTTTGACGTACAAATGGGCGATTATGTGGGCATCATCGGCCCGAACGGCGGCGGGAAAACTACACTATTAAAATTAATACTTGGCCTGGAGAAAGGCGAAGGACAAATTTCTTTGTTTGATACGCCCTTGGCACAATTTAAGGCATGGCAAAAAATTGGATATCTGGCGCAGAAAAGCCCCGTTTCGCAAAGCCGCTTTCCTATTTCCGCTGAAGAAGTAGTGCTAATGGGATTGCCAAATCGCTGCGGGAGCCGCCCCAGCGTGAGTGAGCTCAAACAAGTGCATGAGGCCATGCAAAGAACTCGCACGCGCGAATATGCAGGCACTATTTTTCATGATTTGTCCATTGGGCAACAACAGCGTGTACTCTTGGCGCGCGCGATTGTCAGTAATCCGCAACTACTCATTTTAGACGAACCTTCTACCGCCTTAGACGCGCAAAGCCGTGAAATGTTTTTTGATTTGCTGGGCGAACTCAACAAGAAGCACCATGTAACGATTCTGCTTATCACGCACGATACGGGCGAGGTGGGCAAGCATATCTCTAAATTTATGTACGTAGACAAAACGGTCATCTTCTTTGGCACCAAGAAAGAATTTTGTCATAGTGAGGCCGTTGCCAAGCACCTGGGGCCGTTTGCCCAACATACCATTGATCACTTGCACAATCATCACGGACATTGTCCGCTGGGGGAAGCTTGTGAAGAATGTGCGCATGATCATCCCCACTTAGGAGGCCCCCATGTTTGAGTTTTTAAGCTACTCTTTTGTGCAACGTGGATTGGTGGCGGGTACGTTTGTAGCAGTGGCCTGTGCACTACTGGGCGTGTTTCTAGTGCTTAAGCGTTTGTCTTTAATTGGCGACGGAATGAGCCACGTTTGTTTAACCGGCGTAGCCGTGGCGTTGTTGACTTCCACTTCCCCGGTGTATATGTCTGTGCCGATTGTGATGGTCGCCAGTGCGGGCATTATGAAGCTTACGCAAAAGTTTAAAATCTATGGCGATGCCGCTATTGGGATTGTGAGCGCAGCGGGGTTATCAATTGGGTTATTACTCACGTCTTTGGCGGGTGGATTTAATACGGATTTACTGGGCTATTTGTTTGGCAGTATTTTAACAGTTTCTTTTTCGGAAACTGTCCTTTGTGCTATTTTATTGATGGTAGTGTTAGCTTGTTTGTTTGCTTTTTATCGCTATTTAGTATCCGCCTGTTTTGATGCACCCTTTGCACATACACGCGGCGTGCCCGTGCAAACAGTTAATACGGGGCTTGTGATGATTACGTCTGTAGCGGTGGTGCTTGCGTTTAAAGTAGTGGGGATCTTTTTGATATCCGCCCTTTTGATTATTCCGCCGGTAGCGGCACTACTGATTTCGCGTACATTTAAGCAAGTACTAGTGTGGGCATCTGCCTTCGGCGCTCTGAGTGTATGGGCGGGGATTTGGATTTCATTTGTGTTTAATATTCCGTCGGGTGCTGCCATTATTTTAGTGAGCCTTATCATTTTGCTAGGCGCTTATACGTGGAGCAAGTTGGGGGGCGTTAATGCCCGCTAAAAAAGACGTGATCCCGCTTATTAAAGCGCTTAAAAAACTTTATCCTAAGCATATCATTCCCTTACATCACGCAAGTGCGTGGGAACTTTTATGTGCGGTTATTTTGTCGGCTCAATGCACTGATGCGCGCGTAAACACGATTACACCGTACTTGTTTAAGAAATATCCTACCGTATACGATTTGGCGGAAGCGAAACTAACCGACGTAGAGAAAATTATTCACTCGGCAGGTTTTTATCACAGTAAAGCGCTTAGCCTAATTGAAATGTCCAAGCGCATTTGTGAAGTATACGGCGGCGAGGTACCGCAAACGATGGAAGATTTACTCACGCTACGCGGTGTGGCGCGTAAAACTGCCAACGTAATGTTGGGAGATTATTTCAAAAAACCAGCCGGCATAGTAGTAGATACGCACGTCAAACGCTTGGCCTATCGTTTGGGACTCACAAAAAATACAGATCCCGTTAAGATAGAGAAAGACCTTATTAAAATTATTCCTTATGAATACTGGGGATGGATTGCCATTGCGCTTATTTTACACGGGCGCAGTGTATGCTCGGCACGTAAGCCGCAATGTGAAAAATGCACACTTTCCACCTATTGCCCACGTAAAGGAGTTTAGAAATTTACTCAATAAAAAACCCCGCCGCTTGGCGGGGCTTTTGTTTTGTAAAAAACTTATTTTCCCAAGATGGCTAACAGCACCCCGGCGGCTACTGCACTGCCGATTACGCCAGCCACGTTGGGGCCCATAGCGTGCATAAGGAGGTAGTTTTGCTTGTCATATTCAAGCCCAACTTTGTTAGATACACGCGCGGCCATCGGTACCGCAGATACACCGGCGGAACCGATAAGCGGGTTAATTTTCTCTTTGGAAAATACGTTCATCAGTTTGGCTAGTAACACACCTGAAGCGGTAGCCACGGAGAACGCGATAATTCCCAATGCCAAAATCCCCAAGGTTTCGGTGGTCAAAAAGTGGTCATATTGCAGTTTGGACCCTACGGACAATCCCAAGAGAATGGTTACAATGTTGCAGAATTCGTTTTGCAAGGTTTTGCTTAACCGTTCCGCAACACCGGATTCTTTGACTAAGTTACCAAACGTAAGCGATCCAATAAGCGGCGTCGCAGACGGAAGTAACAAAATACACAAAATCAAGATAACAAGCGGGAACAGGATCTTCTCACGTTTGGATACGGGGCGCAATTGGGTCATGCGGATTTTACGTTCTTTATCTGTGGTTAACAGTTTCATAATCGGCGGCTGAATGATCGGCACAAGCGCCATGTATGAATACGCGGCCACGGCAATCGCACCAAGCAAATCCGGCGCTAAGCGCTGGGTCAAATAAATAGACGTAGGTCCGTCTGCGCCGCCGATAATGCCGATAGAGGCCGCCTCTTTAAGCCCAAAGGCAAACGGGTGCGCATCGCCAAATGTCACGTACGAAAGGCCGATGGCCCCAATCAGAGTGGCAAAAATACCAAACTGTGCCGCCCCACCCAGTAACGCCATTTTGGGGTTGGCAATCAATGGGCCGAAGTCCGTCATAGCACCTACTGCCATAAAGATAAACAACGGAAACAACCCGGTGTTAATCCCGGCGTTAAATACAATCCCTAAAAAGCCGTTCGCTTCGGCAATCATTTCACCGGGTGGCATGGGAATATTGGCCAAAATTCCGCCAAAGGCAATCGGCACTAACAGTAAGGGTTCAAACTGTTTTTTAATGCCTAGCCACAGCAGGAAACAACACACGGCAATCATTACCGCCTGTTGCCACACCATGGTGTAGAGCCCGGTGGTATGCCAAATTTTAATCAATGCTTGTGCAAAATCCATACGGCCTCCTATTTAATCTCCGCCAAAGTGTGGCCGGTTTGTACTTGGTCGCCTTGTTTGACAGTGAAGTGAATGGTTCCGGCGGCCGGAGCGGAAACCGGGGTTTCCATCTTCATGGCTTCCAGGACCACAATTTCTTGACCTTCGCTCACGCGGTCGCCGTCTTTGACAGAGAAGCGCAGTACGGCACCAGGGACCGGGGCTTTAACGGTAGCACCGTTGCCGCTGGCAGCAGCCGCGGCCGGAGCCTTGGCATCGCTGGCAGCGGTGGAGATATCGTAGCGTTTGCCGTTCACGGTGGCGGCATTATCACCATCAAAAATGACTTCATACGCTTTGCCGTTGACGGTTACTTTTACGGCACCCGTATCAGCGGTGGCCGTTTTTTTGGCATCAGCCGCCCAGCGAATCCCGTTTACTTTGGCTTCGCCCTTGAGGTACAAAATTCCTTTGTCCGCGCAGGTAGCCACGATGAATTTATTTTCATCGGTAATCGGCAAACCGGCTTCTTTGAGCTTGGCTTCGGCTACTTTAAGGCCTTTTTTCGGATCGGCATTGTTAATTTCCAGTACCGTCTTTTTAGTCGGTTCCAGCCCTAATTGTTCGCTGGCAATTTTGACCACTTTCGGGTCCGGTTCCACCGGGGTTTTGCCGAAATAGCCCAGTACCATTTTGCCATAGCCGGGGGTAATTTTTTTCCACGGGCCGGCCATTACGTTAGAGTAGGCTTGTTGGAAATAGAATTGAGAAACGGGGGTTACAGACGTTCCAAATCCGCCGAGTTTTACGCATTCACCCATCGCTTTGACGACTTCGGGGAATCTGTCAAAAGTTCCGTTATCGCGCATCATTTGCGTGTTGGCAGTTAATGCACCGCCAGGCAACGGAGAGAACGGAATAATCGGGTTGACCGATGTAGCCTCGGGCGGTAAGAAGTATTTTGCCATACAATCTTTGAACACATTTTCGGCTTCTTGGATTTTCTTGGGATCAATATCCAATGTGTAATCCGTACCGCGCAAAGCGTGCCACATTGTCAAAATATCGGGTTGGCAAGTGCCCCCGGAAACAGGCTGCATAGAAAGATCCAACGAGTCGGCTCCGTTTTCAATAGCAGCTAAGCAGCAGGCAATAGCGTTGCCGGCTGTTTCGTGCGTGTGGAATACAATTTTTGTTCCTTTGGGCAATAGCTTGCGTGCCATGGCCATCGTTTTGCCGACAGTATGCGGCGTAGAAGTGCCGGATGCATCTTTGAAACATACGGAATCAAACGGGACGCCGGAATCTAAGATTTGGCGCAAGATTTTTTCGTAGAAAATCTCGTTGTGTATTTGGCCGGTCGTATCCCACCCCGGGGCCAAAGACATCATGGTTACACAGACTTCGTGTTTGAGCCCGGCTTCGTGAATGCATTTTCCGGAATAGATGAGGTTATTAACATCGTTAAGGGCATCAAAGTTGCGAATGGTAGTAGTACCATGTTTTTTGAAAAGTTCCGCGTGTGCTTTAATAACGTCGGAAGGTTGGCTGTCTAACCCTACTACGTTTACGCCGCGGGCGAGGGTTTGCAAGTTGGCATCCGGCCCGGCGGTTTTGCGGAAGGTGTCCATCATGTCAAAGGCATTTTCGTTGCAGTAGAAGAACAACGCCTGGAAGCGCGCCCCGCCACCAAATTCCATGTGGTTAATCCCGGCGTGCTTGGCAGCTTCTACGGCGGGCATAAAGTCTTTGGTTAATACGCGCGCTCCATAGACGGATTGAAATCCATCACGAAACGCGGTCAGCATAAAGTTAACTTTTTTCATAAATTTTTCTCCTATTTACCTTGAAATCTTTTGGCTGCGGCGATGGCTACAGCAATTAGTGCATTGTCTTGCACGGCAGGTACCGTTTGCGGGAAATACTTTTCCATCGCAGTTACCACAATGCCTAGTAATTTCATCATCCCGATGAGAATTACCAAAAATACAAACACAACCAACATTCCGATAATTGTGATGTTGCCGGCTTGCGCAATTAAACTTTCACTCATACTAGTAAGTCTCCTATTAAAATTTCCTGCGAGCCGCGTGGCGTTTGTAATACCAGCGTGCCGCGCGGGGATAAATCTTGTGCGATCCCGGTAAGGGCAGTAGTTCCGTTTTTCACAGCAATTTGTTTACCTAAAAACGGGAAGCGTTCCAGATAAGCACTACGAATCGTGCTAAACCCTTCACTTAGTACCGCTTCATACTTTTGGAAAAATAAGTCCAGCACTTGTTGTAAAAGATCTTGCGTGTCAATACGCACCCCCAGTTCATATAAGGAAACGGCAGGCTGCCCTACGTGCGATAAATCGGTTTGTGCAACGTTTACCCCAACGCCTAACACTACGCAAGCAATTTTGCCGTTTTGCATGACGGTTTCACTCAATATGCCACAGAGTTTTTTGCCGTTTACTTGAACATCGTTAGGCCATTTTAAGTTGGGTTGGAGGGAGTAGCTTTCAACGGCTTGGCAAAGAGACAAGGCCATCAGTTGCGTGAGGTTGGCCAGAAAATCCTGTTGGGTGGGTTTTAATAGAACGGAGAAGTACAAACCGCCCGGCTGGCTAATCCATTTGCGGTCAAAGCGTCCGCGTCCGGCGGTTTGCTCATCGGCCATTACGACGGTTTTGTCATCCAATGTCTTAAAATGTTCTTTGAGGTACGTCTGTGTGGAACTTAACGTCTCAAAATGCAAAATGTTACTCATAAAAACCCGTTATTATCATTATATAATTTTAAGACGGCACCAGGCAAATCAAAAAACCTGTAAAATATGAGAAGATTTCAAGCAACGTAAAGCAAAACCCAGCAAATCAAGCAAAAGTAAGCATGAGATGAGACGAGGTGAGAAGAATATAAAACTTACTAGCCCATTTTTTCAAAATGCGCTAGGGTTAGTTTTTCCAGTTCGCATGCTTAGCAGCAAACAGGATAGCCGCAATCATACTGCGGGGATCGGCTAGGTGTTGGCCGGAAATGTCAAAGGCTGTACCGTGCGCAGGAGAAGTGCGCAAGAACGGTAGCCCCGCGGTTAGATGTACGGCTGGCTCTTGGGCGGCTAGTTTTAAGCCCAGAAGTGCTTGATCGTGATACAGACACAAAAGTCCATCATATTGACCGCGCAAGTGGCTTAGCCAAGCAGCATCGGTAGGAAGTGGCCCTTCTACGTGGTATCCTTGCCTGCGTAGAGCACGTACGGCAGGGAGCAAGACGGCATTTTCTTCCCGGCCGAATTTGCCGTTGTCGCTAGCGTGTGGATTAAAAGCGCATAGCCCAAGGTGGGGCGATTGAATACCTAATTTTTTAAGAGCCTGTATGAAATGCTCAGCGGATTTTTGCACGTGGGTTTTAGTAAGCAAACGGGGAAGATCGGCCAAGGCAAAATGTTCCGTTACTAAAGCACACCGCACATTCCCCGCTACAAACATCATAAGACCATCCGCGTGTGTGCGGGCGCGTAGAAGCTCCGTATGCCCTGTGAATTCAATGCCGGCCAGGGCCCAGCTTTGTTTGGAAATGGGGGCAGTGACTAGCGGCGCATTTGTTTGCAAAGCCAGTTTGATTCCGGTTTCTACTGCCTGAAAACTAATCCGCCCACCTAGCGCGGTGGGGCGTGGCTTGCCGGATAGTTTGCTGGGCATATTCAGGGGAAGTAGGTGCGCTAAATCATCCGTAAACCCGGCCGCTACCAGCGAGGCAGCCTCCCCAATGACAACGGGTGTACACGCACGTTGCACGCGCGAATCTCTGAGTGCTTTGATGGTAATTTCAGGGCCGATACCCAGTGGGTCTCCGGCAGTAATTAACACAACGGGTTTAGTCATATAAAATAATCCCCCACGCGAAGTGGGGGAAATCAAAACTTATTTTTTTACTTCTTCTTTTTGGGGTTCAGCCTTTTTTGTTTCTTCAGCTTTCTTAGCTTCTTCAGCTGCAATGGCTTTATCCAATTCAAATTCTTTGGTTACTTTGATATCGGCTTTGTCGGCTAAATCACCCAGCAATTTGGCTTGTGCTTCCAATATGCGAGTTTGTGCAATATATTGCCCCAAGTCATTTTTAATTTCATCGTAAGAAATCGTGCGTTCTGCGCGTTTTTCTTTTACCTTAATAATATGATAGCCTACATCCGTTTTAATAGGATCGCTGACTTTTCCCACGGCGAGCGAAAAGGCTTTAGCATCAATTTCCTTAGGGGCAATTCCTTTGATTAAGATCATATCCCCGCCGGTGGCTAAGGCTTGTTTGTCTTCAGTATAAGTTTTTACAGCCGTAGAAAAGTCCATTCCGCCGTCCAATTCTTTCTTAATTTTTTTAGCCAATTCCGCTTTTTTAGCTACGTCGGTTACGCTCATATCTTTGGTGGTAGCTAAATAGATATGCCCAATACGTACTTGCTCGGCGGATAATTGTTTGAGTTTGGCGGCGATGGCCTGTACTTCCTGCAGGTGTTGCGGGTCTTCCTTTTCCATCGCTTTGATTTTTTTGGTGTTGTTTTTCATAACAACTTGCACTTCATCATAAAGCGCTTTGGCATCGGCTTCTTCTACGGGTTTAATCGTTTTTTGAAGTTCCTGCTCCAATAGTTTGCGTGAAGCAATTTCTTTGGAGAGTTTGGCCTTGTAAGATTTTAAACTCATCCCTTGTTTTTTGAGCGCTTCAGTGAAGCGTTTTTCGGCCCCTTTGGGATCTTCTTTCCCGGTTTTTTCGTCTACGATAAAACGGGATTTAATTTCTGCCAGGCCTTCTTCCAATTCCGAATCTTTGACGGTAATTTTGGCAGCTTCGGCGGCTTGGTAGACAAGCTCTTTAGAGACTAGGTCTCTGAGTACTTCTTTGCCCAAAATATCTTTGGCATACGGGCGTTCGAGCACTTGCGGGGCGGACGCTTCATATTGTTCAATTACACTTTGTAAATAAGAATCATATTCGGAGGCTAACACGGGTTTGCCGTTTACGGTAGCCACGGAAGATTCCATTACTTTGGCCTGGGCAGTTAACCCAAACGATACCAGTAACAAGGCGGCTAAGATACTATTTGTTTTCTTCATAAATTATAACCTCGTATTGTGTTTTCAACGTATCAAGCAGTTCATCCAAGTGTTTATTTTGAAGGATCTGTTTGATGCGTGGGGCGGCCTCATCAAAGCCAAGCCGTTTTTCCCCTGTTTTCATTATTATATGAAATCCTTGCGGAGTTTTAAAGAAGCCCTGGACCTTACCGGTAGGAGAATTGGCGGCCACGGCTTCCAGATTATCCAAATATTCCCCAGGCATGAAGGTAAGCGTCTGTAACGAAGAGGGAGCTATGTTGTGCCGACGTGACAATTCGTTCCACCGGCCCGGAGAGGATTTGAGCGCTTTAAGCGTTTGGTCTGCTGTTTGCGCATTATCCATGATGATTTGTTTGATCGTCATTTCATATGGATACTTATTGTAGTAGGCTTTAATATCTTTTTCGGTAGGTTCAAATCCCTCGCTGTTTTTAGTATACCAGGTGCGGATTAAAGCTTCGCGGGCAAACTGGTCATAAATGGCATCCAACTCCGCCCGTTTTTGTTTGAGGGCTTCCTGGTAGTCTTTATCCTGTTCCAACTCTTTGGCGTGGGCATCTTGCTCAATTAATTTTTCGCGCATTAAAATCTGCAACAGATTTTGCCGGCCAAACGGAGTTTTGGCAAATTTTTGATCTTGTGCATCTAGCAGAGAAAGGCTCTGTTCAATATCCTGTTCGGTAATGGTAACAGTACCCGCACGAACAGCAACTGCTTGCGAAGGATTGTTTCCCTGTTTGCAGGCGGTTAAATTTAAGCAAACTGCTAATAAAAATAACACGTAATACTTCATACACTAATACTATATCATTTTTGAGGGGATAATAAGCGACTTAAAAACAACAGAACATCTTGCGTAAAGTGTAGCGGCGTTTGTTTTGCCGGGCAAGTGATGCGCAGCCCATAGCCATTTTTAGAATGTAAAAATTGGACGTTGTCGGCCCCGTACTGCATAAGAAGCGTTTCGGGTAAGTTGGCAGGAAGTTCCACGTGTTTGGTAAATTGAAACTCAATGGCGGGATCCATCCAATCAATCGCGTAAATGCCCAATGTCCCGGCTTGATTAGCCAGCGCTATGATATCCACCAGGTTGACAACCTCTGCGGGGGCCGGCCCGCATTGCTCGGCCAGGCGTGTTAGAATAGCGTGTGTTTGAGCGCGGTCCGTACTCATGAGCACTTTGTAAGCTTTTAAGCGTTCGGCTTCATCGGGCAAATAATCGGGCGGAATATAGGCTGCCAAGGGCAAATTTACTTTGGCTTGCAATTGACGCTGGGGTACTTGACCTTTTAGTTTTTTAACTTCAGCGGCTACTAAATCGCAATATAAAGTAAGGCCCACTTCGTTAACGTAACCATGTTGCTTAAGACCTAAAAGCTCCCCAGCTCCGCGGATTTCCATATCCCGCAATGCCAAGCGAAAACCGCTCCCTAATTCCCCAAATTCCATGAGCGCTGAGAGGCGCTCTTTGGCTTCGGCCGTGGGGTCTTTTTCTGGACGTGGGTTCCAGCGTACAGCAGCCAGCTGGGCGTAGGATGTTTCATCTTCTTGGTGTTTTTTAAATAGCCAATCGGGATGAAACAGATAACAGTAAGCTTTGCTATCTCCGCGGCCAATGCGTCCGCGCAGTTGATATAATTGCGCCAATCCAAAGTTTTGGGCGTCTTCCACAATTAAAGTATTGGCGTTTGTGATATCTATGCCGGACTCAATAATGGTGGAAGCCAAGAGTACATCGTATTTCTTTTGGTTGAAATCCCAGAGTGTTTGTTCCAGTTCTTTTTCGTTCATTTGCCCGTGTGCCATGCAGATACGCGCTTGCGGAACAAGTTTGCGCAAAAAATCCAGGCGTTCTTGCATATCCCGTACACTGTTGTAGACATAGTACACTTGCCCGTTGCGCGCTAGTTCCTGATTGATTGCCGCAGCGGCCAGTTCATCATTCCAGGCTGTAACAACAGTTTTGATAGGAGTACGTCCGCGCGGGGGGGTATCAATAAGCGAAATATCCCGCAGAGAAGAAAGCGATTGGTTCAGGGTGCGCGGGATAGGCGTGGCGCTAAGCATTAGAGAGTGTACCCCTGCGCTAATGGCACGGATTTTTTCTTTTTGTTTAACGCCAAAGCGATGCTCTTCATCAATAATAACAAGCCCCAAGTCCTTAAAAGCGATGTCTTTGCTAAGCAATCGGTGCGTGCCGATAATAATATCGCAAAGTCCGTTTTTAAGTTCTCCGATGATGGCTTTTTGTTCCTTGGCGGTTTGAAAGCGGCACAGCATCCGCACATTTACGGGGAAACCGGCCATGCGTTTAGTAAAGGTTTTATAATGTTGGTCCGCTAAAATCGTAGTGGGAACCAGTACCATCACTTGCTTGCTGGATAGCGCCACCTTGAGTGCGGCACGCATGGCAACTTCCGTTTTTCCAAAGCCCACATCGCCTACAAGTACGCGGTCCATGGGTTTAGGCAAATCCAGGTCGTGCAGTGTATCCAGGATGGCTTTTTCTTGCCCGGCGGTCAACACGTAGGGAAATGAGTCCGCAAATTCTTCCTCCAAGCGAGCGTCTCCTAAAATAACCGGGGCGGGGGTGGCTTGGCGAAGGGCTTCTAGTTTTAAAATTTCTTTAGCAGCTTTTTGCGCTTCTTCTTTGACGTGCTTTTTAGCTTCCTTCCAGCTGGTTCCTCCTAGGACGGATAAAGTGGGGCGTTTGCCACCTGCGGAAATATATTTTTGTACTTTTTTAAAATCATACATCGGGACGTAAATACGGCTGTTGCGGCGGTATTCTATTTTTAGGCAATCGGTGGGATTTTCGGCCTGATTCATAATTTCTAGCCCTTCGTAGCGGCCGATGCCAAAGTCGCGGTGGACGACGTAATCGCCCGGTTGTAATTCTTTGAAACGTACGCGCTTGGCTTGTTCCACGTCAAAGCGTTTTAATACACGCGCGGCACTAAAGTGACGGTTTAAAATTTCATTAGAAGTAATAAATGCTACGTGTTTTTCTTCATCAATAAACCCCTGAGTAAGCGGGGAAATTTTAAATTCTACGTGCTTAAATACTTCAAATGAGTCTAACAAATCGGTAATGCGGTCCAGTTCACCGCGGTTCAAACAGGTAATAATCACGTGAATGTGCTGCCCTAATAAGCGTGCTACTTCTTGCGCCAAGAGGGTAGTATTGCCGCCGAAGGCCAAATTTGTTTTGAGGTTGCAATTTTGTGCATTTGCTGATGGAAGGGAAGTGATAATGGCGGCGTGTGAGTAGCCGGAAAAATCAAATTCGGGCGCGGGCGTATCAAAGAGATAAAAAGGAGCCTTTATATAATCTGCCAGTTGGGCCGGTTTTTCTTCAAATGCAAGGGGAAGGATCAAAGCTTCGTCCGCTAGTTCCCCTAAATTTTGGGTATCCACATCAAACGCATTGATGGCTTCAATACGGTTGCCAGCAAAATAGAGGCGTAGCGGTTCCGGCCGATGTAGACCGAAAATATCTACCACACTACCGCGGACAGCGTATTGCCCGGGTGTTTCGGCATAATCATCGCGGGTGTAACCGGCTCTCTCCAAAGCATCCAATACGTCCTGCCGATGCAACGTATCTCCACGATGAAACGTGCGGATACGTTTCTTAAACTCCTCTGGGGCCGGCAGGGGTGCAAACAAGCCCTCGTAAGAAGTACTAATCAGTTGGGTTTGGGCTGTGCTAGTAAGGAGTTGATAGAGGAAAAACATTTGCCCCGTATCTGCGCTTGGCAAGGAAAGCAGTTGGGTGCCTGCGGGGGCAAATTCATGCGCAGCGTGATTGAAATCGTCCAAGTCCTGATCGCTTACAAACAAGACGGAAGTACTGGGGGAAAGTAAATGTTTGCACACAAAATACGCTTGGGCCGCCCCATTAGGCAGCCCATAGTAATGCGACAGAGAAGAATTGGGCTTTTTCATAGATACATCTTAGAAACTTTGCGGTTCGGTACCCGTGATAAATGCTTCCAAAAATTTATTGCGTTCGGTTGGGGTGGCTAATTTGCCGGTTAAGGGATTTACGTAAGCAAACGAAATTCCTTCCGGCACGGCAAAGTCCTCATTGGGTTCATCTTTCAAAATTTGCTCCATGATTTCCGTCCACCAGCGTGCAGTGGTACTGCCGGTAAACCGGGCTCCGTTTTCGTGTGAGGTATCATCATCGTAGCCCATCCAGGCGGCAGCAGCCGTGCGGGGAGTCATCCCCACAAACCACATATCGCGGTGGCTTTGCGTGGTGCCTGTTTTGCCGGCGATTGGGCGGCCCAAGCGGTTTACATATGCACCACTTCCGCGTTGAACGACCCCTTTCATCATATAGGTAAGCAAGTAAGAATGTTGAGGTGAAAATTCAGCTTGTTCAATGGGAATATGTTGTTCCAAAATACGGCCGTTCGCATCTTCCACTCGCTCAATAAAATAATTGTCAGTATGAATGCCGCCATTGGCAAACGTGGAAAGAGCAGCCAAATGCTCATCCATTTGAACCACGCTAACCCCCAACGCAAGGGCGGGCACGCGGGGCAAATTGGCGGTAATGCCTGCTTTGCGGGCCACGCGAATTACGTCCATCACGCCCACGGCATCTATCAAATTAACAGCTACTAAGTTTTTGGATTTTTCTAATCCTTTGCGCAGCGTAATCCAACCTTCGCTTTTCCCACCGTAATTCTGGGGAACCCATACATTAAAATCTTTACTGGCAATAAAAGATTGGCGGGCCAAATCCAAGGAATACAAGTCGGAATTTTCATCAAATGCCTTCCAATTTTTGCCGTCGTAATAGAACATGGTCGGTAAATCTTTGACCAAGGTAGCCGGCGTGTAGCCCTTTTGCAAGGCGGCCATCCACACGTACGGTTTGAACGAGGACCCCGGCTGACGTTTGGCCTGCGTGGCACGGTTAAACTTGCTTTCGTCGTATTCTCGACCGCCAACCATTACCCGAACGGCTCCGGATTTTACGTCACGTACCATAAATGCGCCTTGCAAACGAGGGGCTTTTTCAGAAGGATCTCGCGGAGATTCTTCTTCATCAGTTTGAACGGTATCTGCCTCTGAATCTTCGGGATCAAATTCAATACCTAATCCTTTGGCTACTTGCTCATCAAAATCATTAAGCCATTTATTCATGGTTCGTTCGGCGATTTCTTGCTGCTTAATATCCAGGGTGGTATAGATGTTGAGCCCGGCTTTCCACAATACATCCATCCCATACTTAGGCTCTAAAATACGGCGGATGTGCTCAATAAAGTAACGCCCGGGTTTATTCTCTATAGTTGCTTCTGGTTTCTTGGGCATGGGCTCTTCTTTTGCTTGTTTTAGTTCTTCATCTGTGATGTAGTTTTGATCATGCATGACATCAAGTACTAAATCACGGCGCTGGCGGGAAAGTTCCGGGTTGGCAAACGGATTGTAACGCCCCGGAGCCGGGATAAGCCCCACTAAGAGCGCGGCCTCGCCGGTAGTGAGATCCTGTAAGTCTTTATTAAAATACTTTTTGGCGGCTGCCTTAACGCCGTATGATCCGCTACCTAAGTAGATTTGGTTAAGATAGAGTTGTAGAATTTCGCGCTTGCTAAACTGATGCTCAATTTGGATAGCCAAAATGATTTCGCGAATTTTACGAATGAGTTTTTTCTTTTGGGTTAAAAATACGCCGCGTGAAAGTTGTTGCGTAAGCGTGGAGGCCCCCTGTTTGGCGCGGCCGGTGATAGCGTCATTAATTAATGCACGGAAAATTCCACGAATAGAAAAACCAGGATGTGCAAAGAAATTACGGTCTTCCATGGCTACTACCGCATTTTGTAAATCCACCGGGATTTCTTCCAGAGGTACCATCATGCGCTTTTCAATAGAAAATTCATGGATGAGCTCGTTGTTTCGGTCATATACTTTGGTAGTGAGCGAAGGGGTATATTCTTCCATCTCATACACCGGGGGTAATCCGGAAAGAATATAACGCATAAATACGGCCCCAGCCAAAATAAAAACGACTAACGCTACCAAAATAGTAGTGATGAACCACTTAGATTTATAAAACGGAGTACGTATTTTAGCCATATATGCTTATTATATCAAAATATACGGCCGGAAAAATGTACTCTAAGATGACTAGTCATAACTAATCAAAGTATAGTACAATAGAATTAGAGGCAGATTATGTGTTCCAAGCCAATTTTTGCTAAAGCGGAAAGAGGCGTACGTGCTTGCTCCAGCCCTCGTCAAATTAAATTAGATGCAAAGAGGAAGACCCCGGCCGAGCAAAATACGTCGTTTGTTTCCGCACCGCGTCATCATACCGTATTGTTATTTCAAACGCCGTCTTCATTGGCGCGTGTGTGTTATGCCGCGCAAGGTAGTGTGCCCTTACAGTTACAAAAACCGCAAGGCATACATCGGGAACAATTGCAAAAAGCGTTTGAGCATTGTGAAGTGTGCCATTATGAATGGCATTGGGAAAAAGGAACGCGGTTAGGTACCAGTCGTACTACGCTTTTGCCACTTGCCGGGCCTATGGGTCAAGTAACGGAAGTAATGGCTATAACACAAGATATTTCACAATGGGGCGAACATTCCCAACAGCATTCCGTATTGCATGAAGGCAGTACCCCGAAGACGTTTGCTCAAATTTTGCTTTCCGCGCGGGAAACAGAAAAACGAGAGATCGCTAAGGCGTTACATGATGAAATCGGCACGGCTTCGGTAATGCTTTCCGCGCTGGTAAGCCTGGCTAAACAAAGTGTACGCAAAGGCGATACGCAGCAAGTATTAGCTGATTTGGACCGACTACAAACGCAAACAGAGCAAAGCATGGAGCGGTTGCGCACTATTATTGTAACCCTGCGGCCACCCAGCTTGGATACGGATGGCGCCTTACGTGGCAGCTTGGAAACATTAATTGAGGATGTGTGTAAGCTGGGGCGGTTGTCCTATCGGTTTGCGTGTGCGGAAAATATGCCCGAAAAGGGAATTTGCGATCGGGTAAAAATTTTGCTATATCGCATTGTGCAAGAGGCGCTTAGCAATGTAGTAAAACACGCTCATGCAACCCGAGTAAATGTTACGCTTAAGCGTGAAAAAGGACAATTGTTTTTAACCGTGCAGGATAATGGAGACGGTTTTGTCCGCACGAAGGGGAACTCCGTTCATCATGTGGGTCTTTTAGCGATGAAAAACAGCGTTCTGCTGCTAGGAGGGCACCTAACAATTTCAAGTAAATTGGGCAAAGGAACGCGTATTGCGGCTGTTTGCCCGTGTATGGTATATGAGGGAAACGAATGACTAACATTATTTTAGCTGATGATCATGCATTGGTACGCCAAGGCGTACGTATGATGTTGGAAACTGCCGGAAAAGAATTTAAGGTAATTGGAGAAGTTTCCAATGGAGAGGATCTTCTGAAAATGGCTAAAGAAACCCCGGCTGACGTGTATATTGTAGATATTTCCATGCCGGTACTCAATGGAATTGAGGCGGTCAATAAATTGGTTAAAAAAGATCCGAAGGCAAAAGTGCTCATGCTCAGCATGTATGATGACCGCGTATCGGTAGAAAAAGCACTCAAAGCCGGGGCTAAAGGATTTGTGGTCAAAGTATCCCGTGCGGAAGAATTTCTAAAAGCCGTGCGCGAAGTGGCCGCCGGTCGGTTTTATTTCGGTGGAAAAATTTCTAAATTTTTAGTGCAAGGATTTTTGGGTAAACACTCACCCAAAAAACGGGGTACTCATTTAACTAATAAGGAAAAAGAAGTGCTTCAGCTGATTGCGGAAGGATATAGCAGCAAACAAATTGCGCAACATTTCACACTTTCGCTCAATACAATTCACGTGCATCGTAATAATATTATGCGCAAACTGGGCATTCATAAACAGGCCGAGTTGGTGCGCTATGCCCTTAAAGAGGGGATTGCTCAACTATAGGAAACAACTATGCGCATTATCGCAGGAACTGCCCGCGGACGGCGAATATTTTCCGTATCTAAAAACTTACCGGTAAAACCAATTTCGGACCGGATGAAACAATCTTTGTTTGACATTCTGCGTCCGCGTATTACCGGAGCTAAGTTCTTAGACCTTTTTGCCGGTACAGGTAACGTATCGCTGGAAGCACTCTCCCGCGGCGCGCTAAAGGCCGTGATGGTGGAAAAAGAGCCCGCCTGTATCAAAAATATTCACCGCAATTTAGTACACTTGGGGTTTGAAGAACGTGCCAAAGTGTTGCGCGGGGATATTTTAAAACCGCTGGATTGGCTCCTGGCTTATAGTGATAATGACGGATATGATATTATTTTTATGGGGCCTCCCTACCGGGATATCAATAATAAAATGTTAGCGTTTTCGGAGCCTTCTTTAAAAAATGTAGCCGATGCGCGGCTACTCGCCCCTAACGGAATTTTAATTATCCAAACGCACAAAACGGAACAATTTGCTATTCCGGAAATATTGGAAGTGTTCCGTACGGAGAAATACGGAGATACTTTAGTGCGCTTTTTGCGCCACGCGCGGGAGACAAAAGATGTACAGTGATGTGCATGAATTAAATTTCTCAAAGATTAAAACCTACAAAGAGTGTCCGCTCCTCTATAAATACAAATATGTGGAAGAAAAGCGGGAGGGGCTAACGCCGGCTTCTTCGCTGGGGGTATCCATTCATCGCGCGTTGGATGCCTATCACGCAAGCAGTAATGACCCTTCCGAATTATTAGCTTATTATGACGATTGCTGGCTAGGCGCGGGCTATAGTAGCGCCGGCGAGCAGATGGAATGGTACTTAAAGGGCAAAAAAATGATGGAAGATTATGCCCAGGCTGAATATCAGCGCAAAACGACGGTAGATAGTACTGAACGTGAATTTATTTTTGAACAGGACGGATGGACCTTCCGCGGGAAAATTGACCGCATTGATAAGCACCCCGACGGCTCTTGGGAAGTCATTGATTATAAAACAGGTACAGATATGGATCTAAGTATCCCGGTGACGGATTCTCTACAGTTGGGGATCTACTCGGTGGGGGCGCGCCGTGCTTGGAATATGCAAAAAGGGAAAGTGACATACTATTTTACTGCGTTTAACCAAACACAAAGTGCCCCGTTTGAAGCATTTGATGAACAAAAAATTTTAGACATATTCATTGAAGTTGGTAAACAAATAGAGGCCGGGGACTTTACCCCCAATACGCAGCATTGCGAGGCCTGTGCTTTCAAGGGTTCTTGCCCTTCGTCTACTTATAAAGAAAATTAATTGCTAGGAAACACAAGATCCTATGAATCATTTCTTACTTGCCTTTATCCTTAGTTTTTTGGCCGGTGCTGCCAGTGCGGTTGGCGGATTGTGTTCTTTTTTTATTAAAAAAGAGAACTTGTCTGCCTTGGCGATAGGGCTTGGGTTTTCGGCAGGGGTGATGCTGTATGTGTCCTTTATGGAAATTTTACCTCATGCCCAAAACGCACTAGGTGCATTGTATGGTGTGGAAAACGGAAAATGGCTTTGCGTGGGGTTGTTTTTTGTAGGAACCGCGGTTGCGTGGGGGGTAGACCGCTGCTTGCCGCCGTTACATGTCAAACAAGACACGCTGGACCAATCGGCTAAGTTAAAACAAACAGGACTATTTACGGCGTTGGCGCTTACGCTGCATAATTTTCCTGAAGGGTTGGCCACTTTTTTCTCCGCATTAGATAGTATTGCGCTTGGTTTTTCTATTGCGTTTGCGGTGGCTATTCACAATATTCCGGAAGGCATAGCGGTTGCATTACCTATCTACCATTCAACGGGCAGCCGGGCTAAGGCTTTTTGGGCCAGTGCTGCTAGCGGGATGGCAGAACCGGTAGGTGCCGTTGTGGGGTATTTTATTTTGCATGCCGTTTTGCAGGAAGCCGTTTTGGGAGTGTTGTTCGCGGTGGTATCCGGGATTATGGTGTATTTGGCGCTAGATGAATTGTTGCCCACCGCCCACGATTATGGCCATGGACATCAAGTCATTAGCGGGGTCTTAGGTGGCATGGTGCTGATGGCATTGGTGTTGCTGGTTTTTTAACAAAAAACCTCCCCGGTAAAGGGGAGGTTCCCTCAATAATAAAATCCTTACATTTGGGCAATTATAAACGAAATAATCATTCCCAGCGTGTAGCTGGTAACGTTAGTCATAATACTTAAAGTGCCGGCATCTTTAAGCGTAATATCTTTGCGGTTAATAAGGCGGATAATAATAGCTTCTAGCACTACGCCAAAGAGCCACCACAACGCGCTTTGAGCCACATAATGTACCAAAAAGCACCAGGTAATTAGGGCTGTAATCACGTTAGCAATCGCTACCCCGTACAAAATCGTAAATCGTTTTTTAGTGTATAGGATAAAAGCTGCTGCACACAGAAGCTCTAGGCTTAAAATGAGTAGTAATGCTCCCCAGGCCTGAGGGCGTTTCCACAAAGATTCCCACGGCGGAGTATCTACCGGTTCCACAGATAGATTATCCTGATTTACATAAACATTGAATTTATGAATAAGTTGGTTGGATAACTCAAAGATATTACTCATGCGTGTAGAACCGTCTTCAAATGAAATGATGAGCCGCGCAAAAGGTTCAAATTCATACGCAACGGCGTTACACGCGCCGCCACCACATTCCATGCGTTGGGAGCCGTACACTCCCAGGGGAGAGGATTCAACACACAGGCGGTCTTTGCAACCAATGAACTCGCTGGCAGTTGGTTGGATGAGGGGCTTGGCCTGTGTATTATAAATAAAATTAAACTGAATTTCCGGCAAGGGGGAAACTTCTGCCCACGTCGTTAAACTGGCTAAAAAAAGAGTCATTGTTAGAAAGATTTTCTTCATAAGCACCTCACATATTTTGTATTATATCATTTAGGACGAGCTTGGGGGAAATAATTATGTTGACCAATTTACAAATTCAAAAATATGCTGATGTGCTTATTTGGGCGTTACGCGCCGCCCGCCGTAACGGTACGTTCAAAAAATATGACAGTGTTCTCTTGCGTACGGATATGGCGGCTGCTCCGTTGGCAAAAGCTGTTTATCAAAAATTGTTGGAGCAACATTACAACGTACTATTGCGCTGGAATGCCCCGGAAGATTTTACCACGGCATTTTATCAAATTGCTGATAATAAACAACTGGCTTATGTGCCGCAAGGTGAGCAAGAAATTCAAGGCAATATTAATGGCTTAATTGCACTGCACGCCCCGCAGGATTTAACCCACTTAAAAAAAGTAGATCCTGCCCGCTTAGCAAAAAGCGCCGTTGCCCGCAAGCCCATTCGCGAAATTTTAGATGTGCGCGAGCAAAAAGGACTTTTCTCGTGGACATTGTGCAATTATCCCACGGAAGAATTGGCAAAAAAAGCCGGGCTTAGCGTTAAAGAATATGCTAATCAAATTGCTCGGGCATGTTTTCTAGATGAGAAAAATCCGGTTAAAAAATGGCAAGAAGTAACGCGCCAAATTAACGAAATTGGTAAATGGCTTTCCGCCATGCCTATCAAAACGCTTCACGTGGAAACCGAGCATATGGATTTTGAGGTGCTCTTGGGCGAAAAACGCAAATTTATCGCGGGAGGGGGGTGCAACATCCCTTCTTTTGAAATTTTTACCTCGCCCGATTGGCGCGGAACACGCGGTATTTATTTTGCAGACTTATCCTCGTATCGCAGCGGCAACTACGTCAAAGGCGTTAAGTTGGAGTTTAAAAATGGCCGCGTGGTAAAAGCGGATGCCCAGCAAGGGGCTGATTTTGTCCGCAAGATGCTGGCGATGGACAAGGGTGCCAGCCAAATTGGGGAATTTTCGCTTACGGACCGGCGGTTTTCCAAGATTACCAAATTTATGGCAGATATTCTGTATGATGAAAACTTTGGCGGCAAATATGGCAATTGCCACGTTGCCGTAGGGGCCAGCTATGCAGACACATTCTCGGGCCCGCAAGATAAACTAGATAAGAAAATGAAAGAAAAGTTGGGCTTTAATGATTCTTCACTCCATTGGGATCTAATCAATACGGAAAACAAAGTGGTTACGGCTACACTCAAGGACGGTTCTAAGCGGAAAATTTACGAAAAAGGGCAATTCGTCTACTAATTGTGTTGCTTACACCCCTCCCAGGGAATAATTCACCTAGCGTATAAAGATTTATATCAAGACCTATAAAGGGCCTACTTCAAAGTAGGCCTTTTGGCCTATGTTTTTTTACAGAAAAGTTGCCTATACTATAAGTAGAAGGAAACGAAGAAGGGTGACATGATAAAGAAAAAAAGGAGAATATTATGAAAAAATTATTTGCTATCCTTGGTTTTGTAGTACTGACGGCCCCGGTATTTGCACTTAATGCAGGTGTGACTACCTCAGATGTTCTGAAAGAATACTCTGGCCAAGTAAGTGCGCAAGCAGAAGCCAAGTTGGCCGAGGTAGTAGATTCTTTGAATGAAGTGAAGAACGCTTTGGAGCAAGGGTATAAGCTTACTGGTCCCGAAGAATTAAACCAATACGGTACCATGATTCGTGAAAAATTGGAAAAGAACTATGCAGCTCTTTTTGCCACAGATGAGAAGTTGGCCAGCTACGTATGCTTAAAATGGATTCGGCCTGTTTCTCAAGATATACAATGTGAAACTGTCTCTCAGGATGAGAAAGCCGCATTTGATCGTGTAGTGGCAGGTTTTGATGGAGATGATAACTTAATCTGTCAGCATATTTTGATTAATTTGGTAGATCCGTTTGAAGAAATTATTGAAAATGAAAAAGAAGCAAGGGCTAAAGCAAAAGAATATGCTGCGTACAAAGTAAAAGGACGTCCGTTACCGCAGTATATTAAAAGTGTAGTAGATGATTTGCCTTGGGGTAGTGATCATGTGCTCGCTCAGTTATCAAAATTTGCTGACGATGTAGAAAGATTGGCTAAGTAACAAAATAAATGTATTATAAAAATCCCCCGCATAAGCGGGGGATTTTTAGAGAGTTAATAGGTATTGCTACGCATATGGTTTTAAATGGCCAGAATATGAAGGGCCTAGTTAACAGCTAGGCCTTAATTCACAATGGGTATAGGTACAAAGGCCCTGGTAGATTTGCAGATAAAGTCATAAGATAAAAGTAGAAGGATAAAACATTGCGTAAAAGGAGAGATAAGAATGAAAAAAATAGGCGTCTTACTATGTTTATTAACTCTAACTACGGCGGCATTCGCTCAAACGGGCAAGAAGGCCGCTCATGCAAAGACGATTGATCGTTTGGCGGTGGAACGGGTGGTAACGGATGCTGAACTAGAGATGGTGCGTGTTAGCAAAATTGAGAGAGACTCGTTAAACTCGAGCATGAGATTGGATGTGAAAAAGAATAAACAAGTGGCATTGGAATTGTTTTGGGCAGTAGATAACTATCAAAAAATGGCCTCTGAAAACACGCCTGCCCAAACCGGGATGATCTTGCCGGCTATTGCCAGAGTGGCGGATGCGTATTTGGCGGATCGTGAAAATACCAAGGCGGTAGCAAAACAAATCAATAAACCTGTTACCTTTCAAAATGGGGCTGTAATGAGCATGACGAGATATATTGATGAATATGCATCCGAAACGGATGGGTTAGAATCCTTCAAAACCGCGCTTGAAGAAGATTTAAAAGTTGCAACGAAAAAAAGTGCCGGTCAAGTAAAATTTGAAGAAGAAATCGCGGGGTTTAATGGAAACGCCAACTTTATTGGGCAATATGTACTAATCAACTTGGCGGACCCGATGCGTAATATGACTGATGAAGAAGCCACCCCGCTTGCTAAAGAATATGTAAATTATCAAGTCAAAGGCGTCTCTTTAGTAGAATTCTGCAAAAACCCGGGTGTAAATTGGCATCAAAGCGCCTTAGATGAATTGGCTGCCTTTGGTGAACGGGTAGAACGGTTAGCAAAATAATAAGATATAAGTTGAAAAAGGCCTCCGCTATTGCGGGGGCCTTTTTCAGCTATACTAAATTTACAATTCTTCGTGCATTACTTTAAGGGCGGCTTTTTCTTTGGCTACGGGCAAACATTCCTGCACTTTGTAGTTTTCACCCTGAGTAAGTTGACTTAAAACGGCGATATCGTTATCATTCAAGACTTCTTTATCATAGGTAGTACGGAATTGATATTCCAACCCGCTTTGCCGGATTAAGTCCATGGATTGTTGCAAAATGGCGGAATTAGCATCTACGCCTGTGATATCGGCATATTTATTAAAGGGCGCTTTAAGATCCATGGCAATAAAATCAACTAATTTTTTATCAATGAGCTCCCGCAACACTTCAGGGCGGGTACCGTTGGTGTCCAGCTTGGTTTTATAGCCGAGATCTTTCAAGCGGCTCATAAAGGGTACTAAATCTGGCTGTAAAGTGGGTTCCCCACCAGAAACAACAACGCCCTCCAGGGTTCCCTGGCGGCGTTGTAGAAAAGACCAAACTTCCTCTTCGGGCATAGACGGCGCGAACAAATGAGGATAAACTAGTTCCGGATTATGACAATAGCGACAACGGAAATTACATCCTTGAGTAAATACGATAGCCGCCGGCCTACCTGGAAAATCGATTAAGGTAAACTTAACCAGTCCGCCTATTTTCATCGTCCATGCCCAAGAAGGGGATTATTATCTATCGCTGGCGCATTCGCAACCACAGCTGCAGCTGCCTTCAACGCCATTCATGTTTTTGCGCATGGAAAATTCTTCTTTTTTGCCTTTGTTCCAGTTTTGTACCGGGCGCAAATAACCTACCACGCGGGAATATACTTCACATTTAGAACCTTGTACTTCGTTCATTTCCTTCTTAAGATCAGAGATTTTTGTTTCTACGGCTTGTTTTTCTTGTGCTGTCATATGTTGTTCCCCTCCTACGGAGATAAATATTTAAATTAAGTAATGGGTCCGTGAAACCCCTTACTGTAATTATGGCAATTTGCCAAATCGGTTTCAAGTACTCTTTTGGATTAGATCTTTTCTAACCTAAAAGAGGGGTTATTTGCTATATAGCTGCTCTTCTAAGAGCGCAATTTTGCGTTGCAACTCTTGCATGCGTTCGGCCTTACATTTGGGGCATTCAAAATGTTCCCCAGGGATGTAGCCGCATTTCGGGCATACGCTAAAGGTTGGTGTGATAGAGAAATACGGTAAGGTATATCGTTCACACACGGTTTTGATGAAGCGTTTCATGGCTTCTATATCTTTAATGCGTTCGCCCGTAAAGATATGTTGTACGGTACCACCGGTGTATTTGGACTGGATAGTGCTTTGTAAATCAAGCATTTCAAATACATCGTCGGTATAGTTGACCGGCAACTGAGAAGAGTTGGTATAGAACGGCTGATGCCCTTCTTTGTAGAGCGCTTCATTGGCGCAGATGATGGCGGGATAACGTTCCTTATCCAACTTGGCCAAGCGGTACGAAGTGCCTTCGGCCGGGGTAGCTTCTAAGTTATAGTTATTGCCGGTTTCTTCCTGAAATTTGACCAGGGTTTCGCGCATAAAGGTGAGCGTTTTCTCTGCAAATTTTCTACCTTTTTCGGTACCGATGTCTTCCCCAATTAAGTTAAGCGAACACTCGTTCAAACCCACTAAACCAATGGTGGAAAAGTGGTTTTTCCAGAATTCGCCAAAGCGTTGGCGGATGGAACGCAGGTAGAAACTCATATATGGATACAAGTTCCCCTTGGTAAAGCGTTCAATCACTTTGCGTTTGATTTCCAAGCTGGTTTTGGCTACTTCCATGCGGTCTTTTAAATTGGCAAAGAATTCATCTTCATCTTTGGATAGGTACCCTAAGCGCGGCAAGTTGATAGTTACTACGCCGATAGAACCCGTAAGCGGAGCAGAACCAAATAAGCCGCCGCCGCGTTTTCTCAGTTCGCGGTTGTCAATGCGCAAACGGCAGCACATGGAGCGGGCATCCTCGGGGTTCATGTCCGAATTGATGAAGTTGGCAAAGTACGGAATCCCGTATTTGGCCGTCATTTCCCATAGCGGAGCCAATTTGGGGTTGTTCCAATCAAAATCCTTGGTGATGTTATAGGTGGGAATCGGGAACGTAAACACGCGGCCTTTTGCGTCGCCCGCTAACATAACTTCGCAGAAAGCGCGGTTAAGCATATCCATTTCGTTTTGGAATTCGCCGTAGGTTTTGTCTTGCAATTTACCCCCGATAATGACGGGTTGATCTTTATAGTAAGAAGGTACAGTCAAATCAAGCGTTAAGTTGGTGAACGGCGTCTGGAAACCTACACGGGTAGGTACGTTTACATTGAATAAAAATTCTTGCAGCGCTTGCTTTACTTCGTCATAGGAAAGTTTATCA
>ONOD01000104.1 GCA_900319325.1 uncultured Elusimicrobium sp.
AACAAGATAAAGGATTTACTAAAAAAGGGATCTGGCTTGCGCTTAGCAAGTGGACAGAGATTCGCCAATTATTTGCTGATACCCTTGTTGCACTTGATGAAGTCCCAGATATAGACTTCTAGTACAACCTTATATTAAAAATTCCTCAGTACTATCATACTGAGGAATTTTTCGCTTTTAAAACTCTTTACATTTTCAGCATTTCTTTGGCATTATCAAATACCGTTTGGGGTAGAATGTCGCGCATGCATTTAAAATGTTTAAGCGGGCATTTCTTTCCCCCGTGCAAGGCACACGGACGGCACGGTAGGTCTTTTACCTCTAGTACACGGTGCCCTTCTCCATATGGGAAGAACCCAAGTTCACGGGTGGTAGGACCAAAAATGGCCAATGTAGGCACGTCAAATGCGGTGGCAATATGCATGGGGCCCGAGTCATTTGTAATAAACAGGGAGAGGTGCTTCATCAAGGCCATCAAGTCAGCCAGGCTCGTTTTGCCGCATAAGCTGGCTGCGTGTCCTTTGGAAAGTTGGCAGATCTTTTCACCTAAATCTGCGTCTTTCTTTCCGCCGCCTACTAGTACCACTTGCACGCCTAACTCTGTTTGTAGCTTGGAAATTAAATCTACGTAGTATTCCATAGGCCAACATTTTGTAGGCCAAGCACTACCGGCATGAATGCCTACCAGTTTTTTGCCTTCTAAATTGAAGTCTTTGAGCAGACGGGCCACATTTTCTTCTGCCGAAGGAGTAAATGACATGGACAGCTTTTCGGCTGCAAATTTTTCCTTAGCGATTCCCTGTAATAATGAGAGATTGCGTTCCGCATCGTGAATCATCCAGTTAAAAGGGACGGTTTTTGTATAAAGGAACCATCCTTCGCTTGATGTAAATCCGATACGTATCGGCACGCGGGATAGCCAGGCGATCAGCGCGCTTCTGAAACTGCGATGAGGAACGAGCAAAATATCAATGCCGGATTTTTTAATTGCCTTGGCAGTTTTCCATACGCCGGCAATTTTATTCCAGCCACGTTTGTCGTTAAGAATCACTTCGCTTACTTCGGGCAGAGGTTTGAAGATGTCTTCCGTTTGCGGGCGAGTAATTACGACGATTTGCGTATCCGCCTAATTTAGGTTCTTTGTATTTCACGGGAATATTCCATACTTTTAATACTTCTAAATATTTTTCAAGGGAATGTTTTTCCAAAACAGGAGAACTTTTGTGAAATTGCACAAAAATTCTGCGTGCAATTGTGTTTTTATCATAACGAGCCCGGTTAGGGATACGGCTCAACCACCCTACCAAGATACTTTTAAAGGTGGCATGTAAGTCCAAATAATGGGTATAATTCCCCGCGCGTACTTGGCGGACAATTTCCCACAACGTAGGCTTGGCCACCAAAATCTCGTCAATGTCCGGGTGGCCGGCCAGCGCTTGAGAAAAAGCCGGTTTAACTAATAGCGTAATACGGGCATTGGGCCACGCGGCCTTTATATTTTTATAGACAGGTGACGAAAGTACAATATCCCCTAACGAAGAAAATCGTACTACTAGAATATTAGGTTGTTTTTCTGTGTTCATATTGCTCTACTACTCCCCTAATTTTATCAGTTGCTCCTTTAAAACTTAAAGCGATTTTACGTGCTTTTTGATTCATATTGTCCAGCTGTTCCGGATCGCTGAGTAATCGTATAACTGTTTCTTTGAAGTTCGTTTCATTTACGAGTACCCCTCCGCCCTGTTCTAATAGAGCTTGTGCCGTGTCCGGAGTATTGTAAAAATGTTTTCCAAATAAAACTGTTTTTCCCAAAAGGGCCGGTTCCAATAGATTGTGTGCGCCACGCGGGGCAATAGACCCCCCCACAAATGTTAGTGTAGCAAATGCATATAAAGAAAGGAGTAACCCCATTTTATCAACGCATAATACATCTATGTTCTTATCAAAAGCTCCTTGGCTAGTAAAGGCAAAATGCAGTCCACTTTGGCGTAGTGCTTGTTCAATTTCAGGTTTTCGTTCCAAATGGCGAGGCGCAAAAATAATTTTAGTTCCTGTCTTTAAAATATCAGGTGCGGTGCGCAAGAGCAGTACTTCTTCTGCGGGATGAGTACTTCCTAATACAAAAATGGGTTTGCCTTGCCAGCCTAACTCTTCCAGTAATTTTTGGACTTGATCAAGATGAGTGGGAGTGTCGGACAAAGTATCATATTTTACGTTTCCGCATATGTGAATTTTGCTTGCCGCTATTCCCAACTTTTCGTAACGTTCGGCCGCTTCCTTGTTTTGCAAAGCAGCAAATGTTAACGGGGTAAAAATCATCTTAAATAGGGGCTTTATCCAACCGTAAGCGCGAGCAGATTTTGCACTAATACGGCCGTTTAGCAAAGCATAGGGCACCTGGGCTTGATGGGCAGCCCATAACAAGTTGGGCCAAATTTCGCGTTCGACTACAAATAAACGGTGTGGCTTTGTGATGCGTATGAAACGTTTACAGGAGGGATAAAAATCCATAGGAACTAAAACAGCCGCTGACACATCAGGATTTTTGAGAGCGGTTTCTTTGCCGGCTTGGGTAGAGGTGGTAACTAAAATTTCTTTTTGATATACATCTTTGAGTACTGAAATGATGCTCTTGATGGAGTTTACTTCCCCCACGCTAGCGCAATGCAGCCAAATAGCGCCTTGAGGTAGCGCCCCTATTTTTTCAAGCCCAAAACGTTCCCTTAATTCTGTTTGTAAATGAGTGAGTAAACGACGACGACCGGAGAATAAAAAAGAAAACAAAATCCCCAGTGCCACAAACGGGAAAGCTAAGTTGGTTAACCATAATAAACAAATTCCCATATATTTATTATATGATATTGCGTTGCGATGAGGGAAATTTTTAAAAGATAGGTCTTGTTTTTCAATAGATTTTTAGCTATACTTTGAGTAGTGCATAAAAAGGAGACCTTACTATGAGAATTTGGCTAATTTCTTTAATGATGTTGGTGGCTTGTGCACCGGTATGGGGACAAAATGCAATTGATCAATTTCAGTTTGTGTCCACTATGTACACTCCCAGGGGTGCTTTCAAAGAGGTGAACACAACGTTCACTACAGAGGCTACAGAGTTTACAGACGACGCGCAGTTTAATGTAGGGTCTGTTGCGTCAGAAGGAGGGACCATAGAGGTAAAGGGAAATCCTATTGTCGTTCCTACTTTGCAGATGGAAAACAATACACAGATTGAGAGTGCTGCTAAGTGGTTAGTGAATAGCCTGAAGATTGGTGAGAAAGGAACCGTAACTGTAAATGAGTATTTAATTGCTGATCGAGTGTACTTAGGGAACTCAACGACCGCGATGGTTGCCAGCCGGCTGATAATAGATTCTCCCACTTGGACGAAAGCGGGAAAGGCTGAGGACCGGTTGCAGGCCGATGGAAAAGGAGGCGGCGACTTCACATTTATGGTCAATGACACCGGAGCAGTAGGCGGAAATGCTACTTGGAAAAAAATTGCCCAAACCGCAGAAGAGACTGGAAAGGGTGTAGAGCCGGAGAAATACTATCCGATTTACAAAAATTGAAATTATTTGCATGATAAAGCAGCCCGTCCAATATGGACGGGCTGTTTGTTGAAGAAAATATGCGGTCTATTCTTGCTCTTTTTCTGAGGGGTTATCTTTCTTTTTAAATAAATTTCCAATTCCCTTTATTAAATCTGTAGCGGTGGAGACAGTGTCTTTGACTGCATCCGTCGCAAGGGTTGTGGTCTCTTGCGTAAGGGATTCTGCCCCGCTGGTGGCCGATTTTACAGCGGTTCCATTCAAAATTCCCCCCACAACAGAGGTTACAGTATTCACAACATCCAATTTCCCCTTTGGGTTGTTCATGGTCCCAGTAATCTTAAAAGCTACCGGAGCTGCTTGAGTTAACAAAGTGGCCTTAGCCTTCATATCTAGTGCATCAGTTTGAAAGTTCGCCGTGCCAGTAGCAGTAATGTTTGTTACGGAAGAATTAAAGACTGTTTTATCAATGTTCATCATGCCGTCCGTAAAGGTATAGTTCCCTTCGCCTTGCATAAAAGAAATGGTTGTACCATTTCCATCGTCAACCGGAAATAAATTTAGTTGTAGAAAGCCCGACACTTTCTTAATGACAGCTACAGGCAAGAGTAAAATTTTAGCTATTTTGCTATCCTTGATAAAATCATCCAAGTTGGTAATTTTGCCGGGTTGTAGGGTGAAATTCACAGAGCCATTGGTATGCTCCATCTTATCTGTAATATTAGTTAGGTTGGCATCCACCGTAAGGCCATTAGTCTGGAAATAAGGGATTTTAATCTCCCCCACTGTCACTTTGGCTTGTAGATTCATGGGGAGTGAGGTCCCGGAAGATTGCCCGGCGGAGGCTAAGTCTTGTGCTTGTGAGGAAGCGGAGGAAGTCCCCCCATTTGAAAATTTGGTTAGGGTGAGTTTATCCAACTTTAAGTTTAAGATAAAATTGACCACGTCGGGGTGTGTTTGGTACGAGAAAGACCCTGTAAAATCTTCTCCATTGAACTTCCCGGTAAGGGATGGAGAAGAAATGTTAGCTAACGAGGCAAGCACAATAGAGCCATTTATTTGTGTAAATGGAAAAGCATTGTAGATAAAGCTGGCATCTTTTAACAAAATATTTCC
>ONOD01000012.1 GCA_900319325.1 uncultured Elusimicrobium sp.
GGTATTTTTTGAATTCAAATGGATAAAACTGTAACCAGCAAAATGGCCCTGACAACTGTCAGGGCCATTATTCTGTTACAAATAAATTATTTCATCCGCTCAATGGCAGCCAGCAAATCATCCGTATCAAAAGGCTTGTAAAGCACTCCGTCCGCGCCTAAGCGTTGCGCTTCCGCCAAGATAGTTTCCTGCCGAAGGCCCGTTACTAAAAGGACCTTCGTTTGAGGAGAAATTCGTTTAATTTTGGCCAACATATCCAGGCCATTTTCCGTAGGGAAGAACACGTCCAATAATACCAGCTCGGCCTTGCTTTTCTCTAAAAGAGAGAATAACTCCCGCGAGCCACCGGCCTCCAGCACTACTTGAAAGCCCGAAGATTCCAACACATTCTTCAACGCTGAACGCAAAATAACAGAATCATCTACCAATGCAATCTTCATGATTATTTGTCGCTCACTCCCGCCAATTTGGCTCCCAAATCCAACAACGCTTGAGTATCTTTTTTAGTGGCGCTTTCTGCATATATACGCAGAAGCGGTTCCGTCCCGGAAGGGCGGATCAAAAGCCATTCGTCGTTATCTAAAATTACTTTAAGGCCGTCTAGGGTGTTCAGTTCCGTCACCTTGTGCGTACCAATTTTTTTCGGCATCTTCTTGCGCAACTTTTCCGTAAACGAAACTTTATCCAACGCTTTGGTTAACTTAAAATCGCGCCGTTGATAAACGGAGGCCCCATATTTGCTGACGATGTCGGCGCATAATTCACTGGCTTTTTTGCCAGTATCGGCCATGACAACCAAAAATGCCAAGGCTACAGCAAGGCCATCTCTATCGGGAAGGCCTCCCTTCCAGGCAAAACCGCCCGTCTCCTCTACGCCAAAGGCCACATCTTCCAAATTCATCCGTTCAGCCACATTTTTAAAGCCGACACTTACTTCCTCAAAGCGCATTTCATGGGCCCGAGCAATCCGTTTTAATAAATATCCCATAGAGACAGTCTGCACGATGTTTCCTTTCAATTTTTTATATTTGATGAGATATTCACACAACACGGCTGCAATAAAGCACGGAGTAATATAATTGCCTTTTTCATCTACCAAAGCCACACGGTCTCCGTCTCCATCAAACGCCACTCCCAAGGCCGCCTTTTTCTCCACAACTATTTTCTTAAGGTCGGCCAAGTGTTTTTCTACGGGCTCTGGTTGTGCGTTACCAAAAGAAGGGTTGTGTTCATCATGCAAGGCAATGACTTGTTTGGCAGAGAGCATTTCTTCCAAATATCCCGCAGCCGCCCCATACATATAATCAACTGCCACTTTGCCTTTGAAATTTTTTAATTTCTTTACATTCACCCGGGAAGCCAAATATTTGAAATATATATCCGTTAAATCTTTTTGCTCGGCTTTTTGTCCGTATAATTTGAGAACCGAATTTTGCCCTACTAACGCTTCAATGTCCTTGGTAATGCGCGCTGGCGCCGCCCGGCCGGCAATTTTGATTTTGATTCCGTTAAAGTGGGCGGGATTATGGCTTGCCGTTACCATGATGGCTAACCAGCATTTGCTAAGTGTTAAGACAGCCGCAACCGGAGTAGACACCGGCTTATCTGCCAAAACCACATCAATTTTATTGGAGCGGAAAATAGCCGCGATATCCGCAGCAAAAATGTCAGACATAAACCGACGGTCATATCCTACAAAAATCTTGGGCATTTTCCCGTTATCTAATACGGGGGCGTTTCTATTAATATAATCCGCCATAGCCTGGGCCAGCCGGTACACATTTTCAAAGGTAAAATCCCAAGCGATGATGCCCCTCCAACCGTCTGTACCAAATTTAATATCTGCCATACACACTCCTTAATTATAGTTGCACAATTGCTGCGTTTACGTGGAGGTGGGGGGATTCGCACCCCCGTCCGAACATCCTCTCCCGTCAGGCACTACAAGTTTAGCCTTGCTAAGTACTGGGAACTAAGCGCAAGGCAGCACGTCCCCAGTTTGGTTCGTTTGGCTTACCCAGCTCGGACGAGCCGCGCCAAAGCTGTAGCATCCCGTGTGTTTGACCGCCTTTCTTTTCCGCGCGGGAAACAGAAAAGAGGCAGTGGACTAAGCGTTAGCCCAAGCGACTTGATTGTCGTTAGTTATTTTTGTGGCCCTATTTTAACCGGCCTGGCCAACCGGTACTTGCTCCCGAAAGGCAACAGATACCCGTCAAATCTATTACACCCCCGAAACACAGAAATTGTCAAATAACATGCAGGATATCCCTGCCAAATTCAAGCATTATATTGTATCATTTTCTTATAACAATTTTTCATACAAAAGGCAAATTATGTACACCTCTACCAAACCTACCATTTATTTAATTGACGGCCTCAACTTGGTACGCAGTTTCCTCTATGAGTTTACCCGTAGCGAGGAAGAAGTAACCGCCGATTTTTTGGACTTTTTGGAAGATATGTCGTGTGACGAACGCTACTCCATGCACACCTACGAAGTGATTTTTGACGGTACTTTCCGCCCGGTGGGGCCGTTATACCGTGCAGGAGTGCATATTTCCTTTGCGGAAGAGAACTCCGCCGATCAAATTATTTACGAACGCGCCAGTTACTTAGCGCAAACCAATCAACGCGTCATCGCCGTTACTGATGACCGCGCCTTGCAAGAAGATTTAAAAGCATTAGGGGTTAAAACGCAATTCTGCCGCAAATTCTACAATAGTTTTAAACCCGGCGAAAAATAAACTTGCACGGGGGTTCCCTTTTTTTGCTATAATAAATACGTAAGAGGGCTGGTGGCGGAATGGCAGACGCGACAGACTTAAAATCTGTTGGCCGCAAGGCCGTGGGGGTTCAAGTCCCCCCCTGCCCACTTAACAGTACCTGCCATTCAATCAATCCCACCAGTAGTAACATCCATGATTAAAGATATCGTACGTACACTTACTAAATCTGTAAATTGGATTAGTACCGTATTGCCTTTGGGTTTAAAATTTTGCGCGGCCGGCATGTTGATAGCCGCTATTTTGTTTGCAATCGGTTGGCCTAAAACAGCCGTTCTATTCATGGTCATTGGTATCTTTTGCGCTTATTTTTTCCGCGATCCTAACCGCAACGTGCAATTTGCCGATGACGAAATTGCTTGCCCGGCTGATGGAACAGTAATGTCCATCAAAACCGAAGATGATCCCAATTCTGTCGTCGTGCGCATATTCTTATCTATCTTTGACATCCACGTACAACGCTCCACCATTTCCGGCAAAACCGGGGAGATCTTTTATAATAAAGGGACATTCTTGTTTGCCGATAATCCGGCCGCCGTCAAGAATGAACGTAACCTCATCCAACTTTTCAAAGATGGCGATCCTTCTCGTTTTGCGCACGTAGAACAAATTACCGGGGCGATTGCCCGCCGTATTGAATGTTGGGTTCATCCTAACGAGCCCATCAAGCAAGACCGCCGCTTAGGCTTAGTGCGCTTTGGTTCACAAGTAGCGGTTTATCTGCCCAAAGACAAAGTACGCGTTGTAGTAAAAGAAGGCCAAAAAGTGCAAGGCGGTATTACCGTTTTGGCGTTGTGGAAATAGGGGGGCACTATGACTGACAACAAAGAAACTACTAAACTAGCTATTGCGGCTCCTTCTCTATTTACGCTAGGCAATTTAGCGTGCGGATTTTTCTCTATTTTAGCAGCCACGCGGGGCAACTTTGCCCAAGCCGGGTGGCTTATTTTAATTGCCGCCGTATTTGATATGTTCGACGGCCGTGTAGCGCGATTGTTGGGGGCAGAAAGTGAATTTGGCATTGAAATGGACTCGTTAGCGGATGCCATTTCGTTTTGTGCAGCTCCTGCATTTTTGATGTACTTTATGGTCCTGCGTACCCAACCTACGTGGGGTGCCCCGATTGCCTGCGTGTACACGTGCTTTGGGGTGCTGCGCTTGGCTAAATTTAACGCCATGGCTCACGCGGGCGAGGGGTCCAAAAAATATTTCTGCGGATTACCTGTACCGGCCCCAGCGGCCTTGCTAGCTTCGTTTGCTATTTCGTATAGCATTATGCAAGGCGGAAACGGGCATAATATCCCCTTAGTGGAAACTTACGTCACCCATCTGTACAATATTGTATGGTTTATGATGTTGATCTTGGCGTTACTGATGGTATCTAACGTACCCTACGCCGCCTTTAAAGCCAAACGCGAAAAGAAATTTAGCCCTTGGTTTTTACTGCTACTTGTGTTCTTGGTAGTCATGCTCATCAAGTTTCCACAAAATGTAGTGTTGGTCGTGTTTTCGCTCTACATTCTGTTTGGTTTGTTGGCTGTGTTGTACCGCGCATTCCGCGGCATTAAAGTAGAAAAATAAGGTTATTTTCAGGTATTAAAATCCTCCGCTTTGCGCGGAGGATTTTTGCTATACTAAAAGAAACATTTTAAGGAGTTTATATGAAAAAAGCATTGGTGATTACGCTAGGAATTTTAGTAGTGGTGGTCGGTATTTTTTTGGCCAAGCCTCTTATTCTAAAAGAGAGAGACCGCATATACAAAAATGTGAAATATATGATTTGCGGTTCCCAACCGATAGCTGAACACGCAGCCTGTCAAATCAACGGGCATACCTGTTGGGAAGTAATTGGGTTATTAGACCAGACTGAAACCATCTCCACCCCTGCGCCGGATATCCCCGGAGAACCCTGGAAGCACTTTTCGTATACTTACAAAAACTCCGCTTTGCAAGCCTGGGGAATTACCGTTACCCAATATGATATGTTTAGAGACGGCGGTTCCACTATTCACGTATTAAATGATAATGTTACCATTTACACCAACCGAAACTTAGGAAGTTCACGCGAAGAAATGGGAGCCGTGACACTGGAATTCAAGGACGGAACCAAATTTAAATACAACGTCTGTGGAATCCCAATAAAATAGCTGACGCGTCCTTATACTTAATTTCCCCGCCTAGCGCGGGAATTTATTGCACTAAAAACCCCCGCCATAAGCGAGGGTTTTGAAAGTTGCACCGTGTTCCAAATTCCAAATTAACGTTTGGAGAATTGGAAGCGTTTGCGAGCACCCGGCTGACCCGGTTTTTTGCGTTCCACCATACGCGGATCGCGCGTTAAATAACCGGCTTTTTTAACAGCCTTTTTGAGGTCTTCGCCCAATTCGGCAATAGAGCGGGCAATAGCGTGGCGCAAAGCGCCGGCTTGGCTGGATACCCCGCCACCTACTACTTTGGCGTTTACATCGTAGGTCTTATCAAGCCCGGTTACCGTTAAAGGAGCCTTTACAGCCGCTTTGCAGCGGGCATGATTACCAAAATACTCATCCAAAGATTTGGTGTTAACGGTGATGTTGCCTTTACCTTTTAAAAGTTCTACTTGGGCAACGGAGGTTTTGCGTCTTCCGGTTTTTAAATCTTTCGTGTTCATTGTCTAATCCTCTTATTTGCCAAAGCGTTCCGTAAATTCGTGCGCTTCGCCGGCAAACAAGCGTAAGCGTTTAAGGCGGGGAGCACGCAGTTTATTTTCATCCAACATGCGTTTTACCGCTAATTCCAACACGCGGGTCGGGTTGTTTTCTAACACGCGTTTGACCGGGGTTTCTTTACCACCCTTGGCATAGCCGGAGTGGGAAAAATATACCTTTTGTTCCAATTTTTTGCCGGTCAGTTTTACTTTGGCAGCGTTGGTAACAACTACAAAATCCCCACAATCCATATTGGGCGTATAGGTTTTTTTGTGTTTGCCCATCAAAAGAACGGCAATTTTAGTAGCCAATCTTCCGAGGGTTTGGCCGTTGGCATCAATGTGGTGCCATTTACGGCTGGTTTCTACTTCCTTGACGGAAGGTAAGAATGTTTTTGTCATAAGTTCTTATTTCTACCTTTTGTAATTATTCGCGCGGAGTGGTGTGCCCGCCAGTACTTCTTCCAACAATTTCTCAATTTCGGGGAGCGTATCCAGACGGACAAATTTTCCGCGCACTTCAGCCGCGTTGGGGAAATTATTGATCCAATATCCTGCTGTCTTGCGGCTACGGTTTACGCCAATGCGTTCGCCATAGTAGGCCACGTTTTCGCGAATGAGCGCTAAATAAATTTGCAACCGCTTTTGCGCGGTCATTGGCGCTACAGTTTTCCCGGCCAATTCTTTTTGAATGTCCTCAAAGATAAACGGATTGCCAATAGCTCCGCGGCCAATCATGACACCGGCACATCCCGCCTCTAAAAATTGTTTTGCTACTTCTGCATTGACTACGCCACCGTTGACTATTACAGGGATTTTGACTGCCGCGCACGCCTCGGCCACGGCATCAATATTGGGGGCTCCCGCATGCACATCTACCGCCGCGCGCGCGTGCAAGGTAATAGCACTTGCCCCGGCATTTTCGGCCAACTTCGCCATCCGTACTGCCAACATTTCCNNNNACAGAAACTGCCTTCACTGCAGCTTCAATGAGCCGCCCCAATTTAGCCTCATCTTTCATAAGCACACAACCCGCACCGGCTTTGTTGATTTTTTTGACCGGACAGCCCGCGTTAAGATCTATCATATCCGCACCGCGTGCCTGTGCTTGTTTGGCCGCTTCGGCAATGGTTTCCTCATCCGCACCGAAAATTTGCATGGAAACCGGATGTTCTTTGTCATCTACCTGTAGCATACGCCCGCTCTTGGGGTTGCCATAGTGAAGGGCATGGGCTGATACCATCTCTGCGCACACGACCCCTGCGCCTCCCTTCAAGCACAAGATACGAAAGGGCTCATCTGTAATCCCCGCCATGGGGGCTAACCATAAATTATTAGGAGCAGTAAATGGCCCCACCTGCAAAGGCTTCACCCAAGTCATTTGATCAGTTTCCAGCGGTTTTTATATTCAGGCACTACAACCGTTTTTTGACGTACCAAACACGAACGCATAATCTGCCGTGCTTCCACAAAAGTGCTCTTAAATTCCAATGCGTTAATGAATTCATCGTGATCAAACCCACCCGCTAAAATATGGTCTGTTACAGCAACACGATAAGTTTCCGACGGCCGCACAATACGCCCATTATCCAGTGTAACACGTACCACTTTTTTGCCACTTGGCGTATCTGCGTACATCACATTAAATCCCGCAATCTGTGGGAAATTATCTTCCGTATTGAGCGAAGCCTGCAACGCTTTAATGAGCGCCGCTCCTTTAAGTGTGACATACGTAATATTATCCCCGTACGGATAACTCTTATATAGGTCAAATTCCGTCAGATCCCCCGCTGGGAGCGAACTGCGAATGGAAGCCGCATTCAAAATAGCGCCATCCAACTTCGCCCATTTATGCAAACACTGGCTTAACAAACTACCCAATGCCGACTGCGCCTTCAAGTCTGTCTTGATTTCTTGCGGAACTTTAGCGATAAAGCGTTTCATGTGGCTACGGGTTTGGCGCAATAATTCTTCGGCCTGTTTAGCAATAGAAGCATCTTCCCCATATTCACTTTGCAAGAGCGGCTCATCCGTGAAAGAAACGTCTTTAAGTTGGTGGTTTTTAGCATCAAATTGCAAGGTAATTTTCCCCACGCTATCCAATTTGGAACCCGGATAAACAATCCATGTATTGTTAATTTGTTCGGTTTCGGGAGTTTCGCTATCTTGATTGGAACTCAAAATAAGATCAATTCCTTCCACTTCGGCCGCCAAGGCAGAATTTGTATTTCCTTGCGCACTGGAAAGGCCCAACGAACTAAGTACAATAATATAATCCACGCCTTTTTCTTGCAACATCGTAGCCATTTGCTGGGCTGTTTCAATGGGGGCCAGCGTGGACAACCCCGGCAAGCGGGATTGATTCTTCTCTAGGGGTTCCATAATCCCAAAAATCCCGATTTTAATACCTTCTACCGTGCGAATTTGATAATCGTGCAACGGCCAGGGAATTTGATTTTCCAGGCGCAAATTCGCTACGACCAGTGGATATTTTAATTCTTTCGCAATGTTGCGGGCTACGGGCCAGCCATATATAAAATCTTTATCGGTAATGGTGCCCACTGTAAAAGGAATTTCTTGCGTGAGCAGCGGCAGATAAGATCCCTTAAAAAGCGTTCCTTCCGCACTAGACCCCAACCAATTTCCCCCATCCAGCAGTAAATACGGGGTAGTGCGGGTTTGTAAGAAATTTTTTAAGATCCCATAACCGCCTGCTACTTGATTATCCAGGCGTGGCTCCGGACGGGAAAAATAAAAGCCCTGTACGTCCGCCGTGAAGAAAACATCAATTACCGTACGTCCCTCACGCGCACATCCCAGAGCAAATATCCCAAGTAAAAACAACCACCCGAACCGACGCATATCTCTATTTAATTTCTAAAATGCGGCCTGTTTGAGGCGCAGATACTTTGCCTTTTTTAAAGGCGTCTTCCATTAAGTCACGGATGCTTTTGTCACCCACTTGTTTTTTGTCACTATCCGCAATCTTTTTGAACAGATAGCCTTCACTACCGCCGCCGGCAATATAGGCATTGGTGGCAATAACATATTTTGCGCTGTTTTTAAGCGGTTTACCATTATATAAGATTTTGATCTTTTTGATTTTGCCTTTTTTGTTTGTTTTGTAGGTAATTTGCAAGCCAGAATAGGTAAACAAGCTACGCGGTGCAAATCCAGTTTTGATAAATTTTTTGAGAAATTTGCCATTGACTGTAACAACCGAAATCATGTTATCAAACGGGTGAACTTCTACTAAATCGCGTTTAGTAATAGTCCCTTTAGGCATATCCACGCGGGTTCCTCCGTTGTTATGAATAGCAATCGTAGTGCCGGCATAGTCTCTCATTAAATCTACAATCCAATTATCAAGAGGGGAATCCAAACGTCCTTCCTGCGGTTGCTTAGCTAACACTTCGGTAGTCTCACCGATCACTTCATCAATGCCGGGCTCGCGCAAGGTATCCAAGAATGCCTTAATTTCTTTATCTTCGCCTGTTTGGGCGATAATTAGCGGAATTAGCTCACTAGAGGCGGACACAAACTTGCCGGTTTTATCATCGGTAGTAACAGTCACTTTGCTTACGTTTTGCACGTAACAGCCGCTTTCAACAAACAGCACTCCGTTATTATAGTGGTTCTGTACAATTTTGTGCGCATGTCCACCAAATACGATGTGTACGCGGCCACCAAATTTTTTTGCAATATCTTCCACGTAAGCTTCCGTTCCGTGTTTGTCATCTTCTACAGAATCGTGCACCAGTACAATTACCACATCCGGATTTTCTTTTTCCACTTTTTCCAGGGCATTTTCTAAGGCTACAAGCGGTTTAGTAAACATATATCCCGTTGCCGGATTGGTGGGAACGCGGTTCCCTAAACCAATGATGGCAAATTTAACCCCATTTTTAGTAGTAACCAAATACGGCGTGATGTGCGGCGGATAGGTTTGTGTTTCTTCTTCAAAAAAGTTAGCCGCCAACATAGGGAATTCCAACGCTTCCGCAATTACCGGGAAACCGGTATATTTAAAATCAAATTCGTGATTGCCTAACGTGGTAGCATCGTACCCCATTTTGTTTAGAATTTTGACGGCTTTGAGCCCTTTGGAATTACGGGTTTCCACTGTGCCGTTTGCAAAGTCGCCACTATCTACCAACAAGTAGGGCTGGGGACCTTTTTTAAGCACGCTGGCCAGCGCCGCAAAACCGCCTTGCCCATCCTTAGGAAAGAAAAACCCATGCGTATCGCTGGTATGATACACAACCGTTGTCTTGGCAAGTAAAAACAACGGAGCTAACAACACAACCGCTAAAAGACTGAATTTCTTCACGTTTGATCTCCTTTTCTGCCCTAAGGGCCTTTATGCAAGGCGCGAAAATGGCGATATTTCGCGTAGCCGCTTGATGATGGGCGGCAACTCTTTAAGTACCAAATCAATATCGGCCTGGGTTGTTTGATCCGAGAGTGAAAACCGAATTGACCCGTGTGCGAATTGAAACGGTACTTTCATAGCACGTAGCACATGCGACGGTTCCAAAGAACCCGATGTACATGCCGAACCTGACGAAGCGCAAATGCCAAAATCATTTAAATACATCAAAATAGATTCGCCTTCAATATAACCAAAGCTGATATTAGTAGTATTGGGTACGCGGTGTTGTGGATCTCCATTTACTTTCACATCAGGGATAGCTTTCAAAATGCCCTGCTCCAACTTATCACGCAACATAGCCACTTTGTCCATTGTGCCGTCGGTTACCCGTTTTTTAGCCAACTCAGCGGCTTTGGCGATACCCACGATATAAGGTACATTTTCCGTACCGGCGCGGCGATGCTTTTCCTGATGGCCGCCCATGAGATACGGTAAAAAGCGTGTACCGCGTTTTACGTAAAGCACCCCTATGCCTTTGGGCCCGTGGAATTTGTGTGCAGAAAGGGATAGCATATCCACCCCGGCCGCTTGCACATCCACCGGGATTTTGCCTACAGCCTGTACAGCATCCGTATGAAACAAGGCACCTTTTTCGTGTGCAAGTTTGGCAATCTCGGCAATTGGGAAAATAGTTCCCGTTTCGCTGTTGGCCCACATAACAGAAACAAGGGCCGTATCTTCGTCCAACACGGCCTTAAATTGTTCCATATCAAAACGGCCCAATTCATCCACTCCGATGTAATCCACGCGGTACCCTTGCGTTTGCAAATAGCGAAATGGCTCTAGTACTGCCGGATGTTCCACAGCGGAAGTAATGATATGTTTTTTGTTGCGGTTGGCGCGTACGGCCGAGAAAATGGCCGTATTGTCACTTTCAGAGGCACAGGACGTAAAAATGATTTCATCGTCATACGCAACATTAATAAACTCAGCAACCGTGTGCCGTGCCCGGTCAATGACGTGGCGGTTTTCGCCGCCGAAGGTATGCATGCTGGATGCATTGCCGTATTTTTCCGCAAAATACGGAAGCATCGCCTCCACTACGGCCGGTACACATTGGGTAGTGGCATTATTGTCCAAATAAACCACTTTTTTCATATTACGCTTGCTCCACCGTGAGTGTCTTGGAAACTTTTTCTTGAATTACTTTTTCAATAAAGTTTTTAAGTGTTCCTTGCGCCCCCGCACACCCGTGGCACATGCCCACCAAACGCACTTTAACGGTATTGCCGGTTAGGTCTACTAATTCTACAGAACCGCCATCTAAATTAAGTTTCGGGCGGACGTCTTCTTCTAAAACTTTTTCAATGGCTTTGATTTTTTCCACCAGTGTCATCTGGTCGTAAGATTTAGGGGCAGCAGTGGGTAATTCACACGCGCCGTTTACTTTATCCAAAATCTTTTGGATTTCCCCTTTGCATTGACCACACGCGCCGCCGGCTTTGGTGAAGTGAGTGACATCTTCCACCGTAGTCAAATGATTGGTACGGATGGCCTTAATGATGGTTTCTTCGGATACATTAAAACATTTACACACAATTTTTTCGGCTTCTTGTTCAAATACGACGGGCTTACCGCCTTGGCGGTAACTTTTTACGGCCGCGTCCAGGGCTTCCATCCCCATCACGGAGCAGTGCATCTTTTCAGCCGGCAAACTACCTAGTGCATTAGCAATATCTTGGTTAGTAATTTTAGAGGCTTCTTCAATGGTTTTGCCTTTTACCATTTCTGTTAAAATAGAGGAAGAGGCTATGGCGCTGGCACAACCAAATGTTTCAAATTTAGCGTCTTCAATGACGTCGGTTTTTTTGTTTACTTTGATGGTTAAGCGCAAGGCATCACCACATACCAAGCTGCCTACTTGGCCGGTACCATCCGCATTGGGAATGCTCCCCACATTACGCGGATTTTTAAAATGATCCATTACTTTATCTGTATAATCCCACATAAAGAACTCCTTAGGTATTGTTGTTTATATTATACCATTTTGGGATCTTGCGAGTTCTGTACGCATAGACCCGATAAATTGCTACAATAAATGTATGTCATTTAAGCGCGTAGCTGTATTCTACAATTTGCATAAAGCCTATAATCAGCCTATAGCCCAGCAAGCGGTGGATTTTTTGCGTACGCAAAACGTCCAGGCTACGCTATGCACTTCATTGGATAATTTAGACGGGATAGAGCTTGTTGTCAGCATGGGAGGCGATGGCACGATGCTACGTTGCGCCCGCGAATGTGCTCCCAAACAGATCCCTGTTTTTGGAATCAACTGCGGCACGCTAGGGTTTTTAGCCGCCGCAGAAAAGGAAGAACTTGCGGCCGCGCTGCAAACCTTACTAGCCGGCCAGTGTGTCTCTCACAAACGTCTTTTACTACAAGCTACCATCCAAACACCTAAAGAATCGCAGACATTTACCGCATTTAACGACGTAGTACTACACTCGTCCAATATGCGCGCGTTCTTTATAAATGCCTCTTTTAACGGAACGAAAATGCCTGCTTACTTTGGAGATGGCGTCATTGTAGCTACCCCCACCGGCTCCACGGCGTATTCACTGGCGGCCGGCGGACCTATTGTGGAACCCAATGTAGAAGTAATGGTAGTTACTCCGATATGTCCCCATTCTCTCCACCAACGTCCCATTGTATTGCCGGCAAATGGAACATTACTTTTGCGCCCCTCCTTCAAGAACAAAGAGGATGGTTCCATCTTAAGCTTAGACGGTCAAATGCATTTACCGTTGGAGGAAAATGCCATGTTGGAGCTTTCCCGCGCCCCGCACACGGTACAATTACTTACCTTGCCGCAACGCGGTTTTTTCAGTGTGCTTCACAAAAAACTGAGTTGGGGGAAAGAAGAATGTTAAGCGAACTGCGCGTTCAGCATTTTGCAATTATTGATGATTTAACCTTGCGCTTTGCACCGGGCCTCAATGTGTTTTCAGGGGAAACCGGGGCGGGTAAATCTATCGTGATTGAAGCCCTCGGGTTTGTGCTGGGTGCCCGCGGAGACGTGAGCTTAATTAAAGACGGCGCTACAAAAATGAACGTGCAAGCCACCTTCTTTTCCAATATTTTACCGGACACACTGCGCAAACAATACGGCCTTGCGGCAGATCAATTTACCCTGCGCCGCGAACTGGATAATAAAGGCAAGAATAAGGCGTTTATAGAAGGGCGCGCCGTGACGGTAGCCGCCCTGGCACAAATTGGACAAGCGCTCGTAGATTTTCACGGTCAACACGATCATCAAAGTTTGCTCCACGCGAGCGTTCATTTATTACTTTTAGATCAATTTGCAAAGCACGAAAAACTGGTCTCACAAGTTGCCAAAGCCTGGCAAACCGTACAACAAATCCAGGCCAAATTAGATGCGGTGCGTTTATCAGCGCAAGAGAAAGAGCGCCTGCTGGACATGAGCCAATATCAACTGGACGAAATTGAGCGTGTCGCCCCCAAACTGGGCGAAGATGGTGATTTGGAACAGGCATTGCCTAAACTTAAACACGCAGGCAAGCTCCTTGAATTTGCCGCAGAAGCGTATGAAAACCTGTATGAGGCAGAGTCTTCTGCCACTGCCCGGGTCGGCAAGGCTTCCCGCGCACTTACCGCCATGGCCGAATTGGACGAAACCCTCGCCCCCTTGGCAGAAAATGTTAATTCCGCACTAATCACGTTGGAAGATGCCGCTTCCACCTTGGGCAGTTACAAAGACGATTTGGATGTGGACGAAAACACCTTAGATAAGATGTTAGAACGGCACGAAAAAATCAAGCGCTTAAAATTAAAATACGGGCCGGAAATTAGCGATATTTTGCGCACGGCCGATGAACTACGTGCGCGAATTGATAATTTAAAACATGCGGATGAACACGAACAAGATTTGCTGGCCGAGTTGGCCCTCGCGCGAAAAGAGCTATTAAAATTAGCACAAGACCTGCATGAAAAACGCCTCAAGGCTGCCGACAAATTGGCCGCACAGATTACCACGCAAATAAAACCTCTGGGATTTAATCAGGTACGCTTTAGCGTAGCCGTAGATATGGATGAAGAAAACATCACCTCCACCGGTGCAGATAAGGTGGAATTTCTGTTTTCCCCCAACCCGGGCCAAGCGTTGCGCCCGCTTAAAAACATTGCCTCCGGCGGGGAAATCTCCCGCGTGATGCTAGGGCTTAAGACCGTATTAGCATCCACCGTTCCAGTGATGGTATTTGATGAAGTGGATGCAGGAATCGGAGGAGAAACCGGCTGGCTAGTAGGCGAGAAATTACACACTTGCTCTATCGGCCGCCAAGTGCTATGCGTGACTCATCTGGCCCAAGTAGCCGCTCAAGCAGATCAAAATTTTCACGTAATCAAACAAGCTGATAAAAATTCTACTCACGTAACAATCACAGTCTTAACTGGCGACAAGCTAACAGCGGAAATTGCCCGCATGCTAGGCGGCGGTGACGCAAAATCAGCCGCCTACTCCCATGCCAAAGAGCTACTAGCCCAGGCTCAACGCAAAAAATCGTAAATTTCTGTCCATTTACAAGCTCACTTTTGATACAATAAGTATATAGTAAATCTTAATTCAAGGAGAGAAACTATGTCTAAATGCTGTAAAGGTAAATGCTGGTGCAAATTTTTGCCGCATAACTGGTTGTGCTTGAAAGGGCTCTATGTTGTATTTGTAGCTCTTTTCTATCTTGCTTTAGTATTCGCCATTTATATGGCTATCCAAATTATCACCTACCCGATGATTTCCGGAAAAGAAATGTGGATTACTTTAGGAATTGTAGAAGCCCAAGTATTGGGAACTGCGCTAGGGCTTTTAACCATTGCTAAAGTTCTTAAAGTATTAGCCAAAATCAAACATGCTGTGGCTCCGTGCTGCTGCAACGAAGAAAAAGCTAAAGAAGCCAAAAAAGAAACTAAGAAAGAAGAAACCAAATAATCTGAAGCGGTGCGCGCCACGCGCACCGCTTTTTGTTTTGTAGTGAGGGTTTATGAAACGAATCGTTTTAGCTATTTTATTATTTAGTGCTGCAAACATCTATGCCGAAACTATCAAAATGAAAGACGGCAACTTAATTACCGGTTCCATCGTTGCGCAAACCGAATATACGCTTAATTTGGCTACTTCCTATGGAACAATTACCCTCAATCAACGGGAAATTGACCAAATTTTACCGGACAAACACCGCATTATATTAAAGGGTGGTTCACAACTAATCGGACAGATTTTAGATTTGGATGAATTTAACTTAAAATTAAAGACAGATGACGGCGCCGTAGTAAATATTGATATGCCGCAAATTGTATCGGTAGAAACGTATGACTATGACCGTGGAGAAAACGCCCAAAAAGAATATGTAGAAAAAGCCCAAGAAGTAGCCGCCCAACGGGAAGCGCACGCCGCGGCTGTAGCCGCAGGAACTGCTTCTGCCGGGGTAGCCGCCGCAGGCGGGCTGACGTTTGACAACGACATTGACCAAGTTTTTGATACGCAAAAAGCAAACGTAGTAAATGGCCAAGTAGTTTCTTCTACAGCTCCCCAAACAACCGCGCCTGTTTCCCAAAGACCGATGAGCGATGAGGAGGCTTTTCTTAAAGGCGTAAAGACGGGTTCTGTTTCCCAACAAGAATATGCGGCAGCTGCCAAAGAGGAGCTTGCTGCAAAAAAACAGACTGAGAAGGAAAAACCCTCCAAAAAACCCAAAATTCAACGTACCGAAGCTGATTTTAATAAATATTATTCCGTACAAGCAGGCGTAATGCCCCTGGATTTGAAACTGGACAACTCCGGCCGCAACGGCTACGGAGAAGAGGATGAATTTGATGTAGGTGGTACCAGCGTCACGGTATCCAGCAAATTTTTATGGCGTCTAAAAAATAGCAATTTGTGGTTGGGGCCCGAATTGGGCATTGGCAGTATTGCTAATAACACTTTTGAAGATAAAGACTCTTCTATTGACCATTCCAGGATCCCTGATCCCGAAGTTAAAACAAACGGGCAAATTTTCCGCGGCGGGCTTACTGCACAATATTACATCAACCCCAAAAGCCGCTTTGCTTTCTATTTAACAGGAAGCGCCTTATATGAGATGTTACACGTAAATTATCGTGCCGAGCAGAGCAGCTCTAAAATTTCTTCTAACGGGTTTGCCGGGGCCGCCGGCCTGGGCGTGGAAACGTGGATTGACGACTTAATGATCGGCCTAGAAGTACGTGAGGTATTTGCCCAACGCCAAAAGGAACTCAAAAATTCCGCAGGGGCCAACACGCTCATTCAATTACAGCTGAGCTGGAAATTTTAATGAATATTTTGTTATTGCCCGGCGCATTCAAAGGCTCACTAAGTGCCTTACAAGCCGGGCAAATTTTATCCAAAAATTTATCGGTACACCACAAGGTACGGATGTTTCCGATTGCCGATGGTGGAGACGGCTTTATAGACTGTTTGCGCACGCTGGATCCTAAGGCCAAACTAATTTCCGTGCGTGCTAAAGACGCATTTTTGCAAACCAAACAAACTTCCTTTTTGCTCTTAAGTGACGGCAAAACTGCCGCCTTGGAAACCGCCCGGATCTGCGGGCTGGGCAACGCACAAAAGCTGGACCCCTTAGGATCTTCTTCTTTGGGAGTAGGCCAAGTTATTTTGCAAGCCATTAAGCACGGAGCCAAAAAAATTTACATAGGCCTTGGCGGGGTAGCGTGTAACGACGGAGGTTCCGGAATGACGGTTGCATGCGGCGCGCAATTATTTGACAAAACCGGCCAACAACTTCCTCTCGGGGCGGAGCCGTTATTGCGTCTTGATCATGCCGATTTTTCCGCTCTTAGCCAAAATCTCAAAGGGGTGCAGATTATAGGTTGTGCCGATGTAATCAATCCGCTCTTAGGTCCCAAAAGTTCTGCCAAAGTATTTGGACCACAAAAAGGAGCGTCTCCCGCGCAAGTAAAACTGTTAGACTTAGCCATGGCTCGGTGGGCACGCGTGCTACAAAGTACAACCGGACGCAAAGTTGCTCACACGCCTTCCACGGCGGCTGCCGGTGCCATTGCAACCGGAATCTATGGGGCTTTAGATGGAGAACTCCTCTTAGGAGCAAATTTTCTACTTCAAAAAGCGAAATTAGATAAACACGTTCAATGGGCAGATCTACTCATTACCAGTGAAGGAAAATTGGACGCGCAAACATTTTATGGCAAAGCACCTCTTGCCGTTTTGAAACTAGCACACACACATCACAAGCCTGTATTGTTTATTTGTGGCACAGCCGATTGGAAAGCCCTCGCAAAACAAAAACTTCCCCATGTATGTGTGGCGGAACTTGCTGATTTTGCCACTTCTGTAGAAAACGCAAAAAAATACGCGGGAAAATGTCTTACCCGCGTTTGTAAAAACATAGTTGGTTAGAATTTGTAAATCACCCGCAGCAACACAGACAAGAAATTCGCCCGCGGATAAACCATGACATGCTCTCCGTTGTTGCGTGTGGTGGAATCATGAAATTTGTTGCCGTTATACCGAGTTTCTAATCCCAGGATAAAATGCTCGCCAAGTTCTCGTTCCACCCCTAACCCGGCATACCAGGCAAAACCGGTATACGTAAAATGTTTATTTCCCTCCGGAAATTTCATTGCAAAATTAGTATGAGCCGCCCCCATTCCCAACGGAAGATAGAGCTTATACGTGCTTTGCGGAGTTAAAAAGAGATGCCCCACTACCATATAGTTTTGCATCCGGGTACGTGTATTTAATTGCCATCCGCTAGACAAATCAGAAGCAAAATACTGATCCTCAAACGATACGCCTAATCCTACGCGAGAGTTGAGAAAATACAACGCCTGCAATTCTCCCCCCATACCCGGTTTTCCCAGTTTAGCATCGTGGGAAATAAGAGCTGGGCGATCGTCCACATTCATTTCACCAAAATCCGTTCCTAACGCGAGCGGGGAATAAGCCGCCGCCAAGCCGACAGTTATATCGCCTATCTCATAGGCGCGCATACCCAGCGCACAAAACAATAAACATATTAAAATTGTCCATTTCCGCATAGATTCCTCCCAAGCCCCTATATTGTATCAGATTTGCTAAAATAAGAGCATGGATTTTGTAGCACAGATCTGGGACATTTTCTTACATTTGGATATTTACCTCAATGCCTGGGCCGCTAGCGCGGGAGCATGGCTGTATGTAGGTATTTTTGCCATCATTTTTTGCGAAACAGGCCTGGTAATTACCCCATTTCTCCCAGGAGACTCTCTATTATTTGCTTGCGGAGCGCTTGCCGCCAGCGACCAGAGTGGTATCAGCCTGGCATTATTTATCCCGATAGTATTTACCGCAGCAGCTTTGGGAGATTTCTGCAATTATGAAATCGGCAAATGGATTGGACCCCGGGTATTCACACAAGAAAACAGCCGTTTCCTTAACAAAAACCATCTTTTAAAAGCACATGCCTTTTATGAAAAATACGGTGGAAAAACTATTATTTTGGCCCGGTTTATTCCCATTATCCGCACGTTTGCCCCGTTTGTGGCCGGCATTGGGAAAATGACTTATTGGCACTTTGCCTCTTATAATTTAATTGGAGCGGCCGCGTGGGTCCTTTTGTTCGTGCTGGGAGGATACTATTTTGCGGACTTACCTGTTGTAAAAACGCATTTTCATATTGTCATTGTTGCTATCATTATTATTTCTTGTTTGCCCGCCGCGATTGAATATTGGCGTGAACGCAAAAAGATTATCAAAAAAGACTAACGATGTTGAAAATTGTCCGGCAGTTCTATGGGCATAATACCTTGCGCCTGTGCGTTACCCACAATGACATCCGCCGCTGTTTGAAGCATAAAAGAGTTTAGCCCATATGTAGCCAGTACCGTTCCAATGGTAGGATAATGCACTATATCATACGGGCTCATCACCGAAAGTAAAATTAAATTTTTATTTTGCTGCTGTAACTTTTCAATAGTGTATTTCTGACTTAAGTTTACTTTATCAGCCCATTGCAAACTAGCCACTACGACCAAGTCCGCTCCTTCCGCACATTTTAGCGCACGCATAACATCTTTTTCCCGAGGACTTAAAGGTGCGTTATAGGTGCGCACGTGGAAATTGCGCGCCAAGAAAGGTTTACTGACCGCCATAAGCTGATCCGCAAAGCGGGACGGCGCAAAGAAAACCGCACACACCGTAGGCCGCTGCTTAGTAGACGCAAAAGGGATGAGCCCATTGTAATCACGCACCAAGGTAACAGCTTCTTTACTTAACTCCTCAAGTGTCGTCTTGTAGACTTTTTCTGTGTGTTCCGGCAAAGTGGGTGGCGTATCCTTCAAAAGGCCCAGCTGTTCCTTTAGCGCAAACACACGTTGCGCAGCATCTTGCACGCGGGATTGAATTCCCTTTTTTTGAACAAGTTCACTAATTTGCCCAAACAATGTAAGTGGCTTAATGTAACGCCCCAGCAAAATCCAATCGGCTCCTGCTTCCAGCGAGCGGACCGCACAGCCAGCAATCGTACAAAAAGAAGTAGCTCCTTTCATGTCCAAGCTATCCGTAACAATCAAGCCGTCAAATCCCATGTCTTTGCGAAGTGTTTTTTGCAAAATGGTTTTAGAAAAAGATGCCACATTGTCTTTATCAAGTGCCGGATATAACACGTGCCCCGTCATAACGCCAGGAACCCCTTGTTTCACCGCTTCTTTAAAAGGCGCCAAATGTGTTTGATTCAGCTCTGCTTTATCAGCCGTAACCACAGGCACCGCATAGTGTGAATCTATTTCCGTATCTCCATGGCCCGGAAAATGTTTTACAATGGGGATAATTCCGGCGGCTCTAAATCCGTTCATCAGCGCCATCCCCATTTTGGTAACAGTAGATACATCTCCGCCGAAACTACGCACCCCGATAATAGGATTACGCGGATTACTATTCACATCCAGAACGGGAGAAAAATTGATATGTACTCCTACGCGGCGCAGTTGTAAACCGGCCAAATACGCTAACGTGGCAGCTTTTTCTTCGTCCTGGCTGGCAGCCAACATCATGTTAGTGGGCAAATACTCAAACCCCAACGTGATGGGCGTATATACGGTCCCCCCTTCATAATCAATAGCAACCAGTAAGGGAATTTTATGCGGACTCTTAGCAGCCCAACCTTGCAGTTTATTAACCAGGCGGCGGGTTTCGCGTACGGAATAATTTCCCCATTGAATAAGGACTCCCCCCAATTTACCTTGTTCAATAGCCGGGCGAACCAGCTCAGCACTATCCACATCCACAAAAGCCACTAAGGTTTGCCCCAGTTGTTCTTCCGGGGAAAGCTCACTAAACGTTACCGCACCCCATCCGGGCAACGTAAATAGGCAAAATAGGAAAACAATCCCTTTTTTGATCACGCATTGACCTCTAAAATTACAAGTTCAGCCGGGGCTAAAAAGCGTAAAGGCATCCCCCAATAAAACACGCCCGATGTAACATAGAACGGCATGCCTTCCACATCATACAATCCGTACACGCGTGGGAATTGCAACTTGACCAAATAGTTAAATGGCCACAACTGTCCATTATGCGTATGTCCGCTAAGCATTAAATTAGCACCATGCGCGGCGGCGGTTTCAGCATAGAGGGGCGTGTGGCTTAATAAAATGGTGGGTGCTTTTGGGTCCAAACCGTCCAGTAAATGGGCCACATCCTGCGTGCTGACACCGGCCGTTTTAATGTCTTTGAGCCCCGCCACTTGTACGCCGTTTGACATACGAGTAGCCTCGTTTTCCAATAATGTTACCGAGGCTTTGCGGAAAAATTCTTTACTATCACCATAGCCCACATAGTATTCATGATTGCCCAGCACTCCGTAGGAGCCCAACGGCGTTTTTACTTGTGCCAGACGCGCAGCGTAGCTGTCGCTATTGGGGCCATATTCAAAAATATCCCCCAAAACCAGTAGCGCATCGGGGTTTTCGGCTTTAATTTTTTGAAGGGCTTTATCAAAACGAGCCAGCGATACACCCATCCCTAAGTGAGTATCAGCCAGCAAAGCAAGTTTCATGCGGGGAGCCCCGGGAATTTGTACGGCAATATGTTTCACTTTCGGGGACGAAAATCCTCCCCAAAATGCCATTGCGAATACTATCACCAACGTTAACAAACTGGCTGTTCCCATCCAACCGGTAGGCACGTGGCACCACGTTAGGATTTGGCACAGCACCGCAAATGCCGCGCAAAAACAAAACGCCAAAAACACCAGCCCAAACCATATATAGGCAAAGTAATACAACGCACTGGCAAAAATTCCATTGTAGTGAGTTTGCGTGTAAGCCAAGCCGATATATGTAATTCCGGTCAAAACGAGCGCGGCAAAAAACGGAATTTTCCACCCAATTTGCGGAAAAGAGCGCATGAACCACGCCCCCACCGTTAGTTGCATAAAGAAAATTACAATACTGAAAATGATATAAAAAATGCCCATATGTACATTGTAAAAAATTTAATAGCACAAGGGCAAAAAATACCCCGGGCTAAGCCGG
>ONOD01000095.1 GCA_900319325.1 uncultured Elusimicrobium sp.
AATATTGTTTTATAGTTTGAATACAATTACCTAAATCTACAGCCGATATTCCCAATTTAAGTTGTTTTTCATCCGCAGGAAGTTGATTTAATACCGGTACCAAGGCACGAATCATTTCCGGGGTAAATGTTACTCCATCACGCGTAGGGCCTGTAAAATTATCTGTTCGCAAATAACGACGCACGGATACATATCGGTATCCACGATAGGCATCAATGGAGAAATGGACTTCCTCTTGTTCGCTAAGTACCAAAACACCAATATCTCTTAACAACATAAAACTACTTTCTAACATGCAAAATCTCCCTCATTAAATTTTCCTGTGTTTGCGCTAAAAAAATATGGTATGATACCTATAGTTATATTTTAATGTTTGTTTGCTGCAAAATCAAGATATTACAAAGGGAATAATATATGGCTGAGGAACAACAAACTTCGTTAGTAGGTCAAGAAATATCGGGATGTGAAATCCTACAAAAAGTAGCGGTAGGGGGAATGGGGGCTATTTACAAGGCCCGTCATAAAGCATTAGACCGCATTGTTTGTGTTAAAATTCTAAGTCCTTCCTTGACCAATGATAAAAAAGCTGTAGAACTATTCCTGACAGAAGCCCGGGCTATTGCCGAGCTGGAGCACCCCAATATCGTACAAGTATATAATGTAGGCAAAGAAAAGGGGTACTACTTTATTGTAATGGCTTTTATCGAAGGGCAAACCCTCTCTCAAATTGTCAAACGCCATAAAATTCTTCCTTTAGATGTTACTCTAAATTTATTTGAAGGGATTTTATTAGGACTAGATGCCGCCCACTCCAAAGGTATTATTCACCGCGACATTAAGCCTTCCAATATTCTGATTAATTCCAAGTTACAACCCAAAATTGTGGATTTCGGTATTGCTAAAAAAGTGGATAAGGAAAAGGGCTCTACCAAAACTACCGAGTTAGCCGGCACAGCCTATTTTATTGCTCCCGAGCAAGCCCTGGGAAGAGATCTTGATACGCGCGCGGACTTATATTCCTTAGGGGCCAGCTTATATTATGTATTAACAGGGCAGTTTCCTTACAACGGAAAAAACACAATTGATATTATTCAAAAGCATATCAATGACCCTATCCCCAACCCAGCCGATTTGCGGCCGGATTTACCAGCCTGGCTGTCTGCCGCCGTGCAGAAGCTCATGAGCAAAAGACCTGAGGACCGCTTTCAAACTGCCAAAGAAACCTATGTCTACTTTCAAAAAATGCATGCCGAAGACCAACTGCATGTAAAAAAAGGTAGCTCCATTAATTTAGGCAACAATAGCGGTTTACAACTTGTAAAAGAGGAAAAATTCTCCACGGATCAGATTGCCCAAGCTCGCCAAGCAGAGAAAAAAATAAAAGTTTCCACAACGCCTGCCAAGCCGTCGCTTCTTCCGTCCGTCGACAAAGCCGTTACGATTGCTAATTTCCCTTCTCAAAAGAAAAAAGCTGAAGCAAAAGCAGAAATGCCTGAAATGTTGGAAGCGGAAAACGTAAAAAAGGTGGATATATTTATCCCCGCTACTGGCATTGTGCAGCAACAATTACGCGATAAAACCCGTAAAACAGCACGGTTACTGGCCAATCTCTTATTTAAGCTGCCCATCTTTATCTTGTTTGCTTTTTTAGTAGCTTATTTGTTCCATCGGTTTGGTGTGATTTGTTCTGTTCACACAACCCCTGCAAATGGCCTCATTGCAAATATGATTAGCCCATTTTTGGCAGAACAATACGCACCGAATCAATTCTTATTTACCTGTATTGCCGCGATAATGCTAGTGTTGATTTTTGCCTCCGCGGCCATTAAAGCCTTTGCACGATCCTCTATGTCCTTGATGGTTTTGGCTTTGATATCCTATATGGCAGGATTGTTCACCCCGGAAAATGCCTTCTTAGATACACATAATATTTTTGAGTTTATTTTTACACCCGAATATTATTTATGTTATCTATGTATTGCCTTCCTGTGGGCGCTTTCATTGTGTTTTACATATAACAGGAGCGTATTACAAGGGCTTTTAGCTGGTTCTTTAGTAGCCTTGGTATTAACACTATCTTATTTAGCACCTCGTTTGACAATTCCACCATCCACGGAAACGTTTCCCTTTCAAGCCTTCTTTCTCCTTTCTATTTTCAGCGCCATTATTTCCATCTATTATTTGGCCAGTAGAAACGAGAAAACGTCCGTTATTTTGCCCTTTGTATTTCTGGTACTGAGTGTTGGTTTAATGTGGACTTATATGGTTTCCGGTGCAGCACGGGCGATGCGTAATACAGCCCAAGCAGTTACTAGCACGATTCATCCAAAAGCATTAAACAATAATTCCTATAATAACGAAATTGAAAAGCAACTACATATAGATTCTAAACGGGAAGTATTTGCTAAGCTAAATAAAGTAACGGATATATCATCGTTAGATGAGGAATCCTCACAGGCCTTTTTTGCCCAACAATTGCAGCGCGTAGCTCCCGCACAATTTAACGAAGAAAATTCACCCATTTTCATACGTTTGCTCACCAATTACTATAACGGTGGTGAAAGCAAAATGAATACGGAGTTATGGTCTTATATACTGACCTTACCCATTGATAATTTTAACCAAGATGCCCGAAACAATAATGCTTACACATTTATGATGTTATTACTCATGGCCTTGAGTATTAGCTTTTGTTTGGGAACGATCGTCTTAGGTGAGGATTAATGTATGACTCACTTTGATATTGAATTTGCCGCTGTTACCGATATCGGAAAAATTAGAGAAAAAAACGAAGATAATGTCTTGATCTCTTCGGACTTAGGCATAGGGATTGTTGCCGACGGTATGGGAGGGCACAGTGCCGGCGAAATCGCCAGCAGCATCGCCGTTTCTGTGTTAGCGGAAACTATACGAAAAATTAATACTGGCAAATTACAAATTCCGACTACATTTTTACCTAAATTATCTGTTGTAGAACGAAAAATTCTGTTAGCTGCCAACCTTGCAAATGCCGCCATTTATTCCACCGCACAATCAGCTGATAATTACCGCATGATGGGAACCACCTTAACTGGTGTGCTCATTGAAAATGATTGCGCAACGGCCGTACATGTGGGGGATTCGCGCTTATATTTGCTACGCAATAATAAAATTATTCAAATTACTACAGATCATTCATTAGCCATGGAACATATCCGACGAGGCCTTTTAACCAAAGCCGAAGCAGACCATTCTAAAATTCAAAATATCCTAACACGCGCTATGGGGATTAAGAAGAATATTGAATTTGATTTGTTACGATTTCCGGTGCAGGTTGGGGACATTTTACTTCTCTGTTCAGACGGCCTATACAAGGGCCTTAATGAGACCCAAATTGGCAATTTATTGAGATCCGGCAGAAACCTTCCACTCGTAAAATTGTGCAAACAACTGGTCCACAAATCCAATGATGGGGATGGGCAAGATAACATTTCCTGTGTATTACTAAAGATTCTTCCTAAGCAAAAACTTACGTTAAAACAGCGTATTAAATCCTTATTCAAAAAATAAGCTCTCTCTTCCTAAAAATGCGATAAAGGTGGGGCTCTTAATTAGCACTCTTTCAAATCGCTTGACAATTTTGTTTTATAAATGCTAAACTAGCATTATCACAAAGCGAGTGCTAAAAATTGCACCACTATGTAATAAACTATTTTAGGAGGAATTCTATATGGCAAACATTAAATTCAAACCGTTGGGCGACCGCGTGTTTGTAAAACCTATTGAACGGGAAACCATGAAGGGGGGGATTATCATCCCGGATACAGCAAAAGAAAAACCTATGGAAGGGGAAGTGTTGGCTGTAGGGACCGGTAAACTAAACGATAAAGGCGAACGCTCTACTATGGATGTCAAAAAAGGCGATCGCGTATTATATGGTAAATATTCCGGCACAGAAGTAAAATTAGATGATGAAACATTTTTAATCTTGCACCAAGACGAGATTTTGGGCATTTTGGGGTAAGTTATATAAGGAGCAAAATTTATGGCAAAACAAATTATTTATGGCGATGAAGC
>ONOD01000047.1 GCA_900319325.1 uncultured Elusimicrobium sp.
GCAATTTTACCGGGGACCTTTCCTGCGAGAATTTCTTACAAACGCTTAAATATAATTTAGACTTTTCCTGGTTCATCACTAATTTTCCTTCCTCATCTTTCCCGGAATGTGGCAAAACGTACACTTGTACGCGTATCGCTTGCTGGCAAACGTTGAAGGATACTCCTTACGGCAAACCGCAAGCAAAAAAATTAGCGTGCGTATTTAAGAAAAATCAAATCTATTTCTTAGGTTCGCAAATTACCTGCCAAGACAAAAACGCTAAAAAATAACCTTTAACGTGTTTGCTATAATATAGGTATGCTATTTATTCACTTTAAAACATTATTTTCGTTCCGATTTTACTTGCGATTAGCACAACTGCGTTCTTGGCCCGTGATTGGGTTTGTTGTATATTTATTTTTGTTAGGGATCCTCATATTGTTCTTCTTTACGGGTTCTGTCATCAAAAAGAACCTACCAGTGTTCTTAAAAAACTTTCCGCAAGTTACCTTTGAAAATGGGGTATTAACTCAGCCGCAACAGCCCGTCTATGCGCCCATCCCCAATACCGATTTTAAAATTGTGTTTGATGCGGGCGCAAACATCCTCCCCACGACCAAAGAGTTACTAGACACCAATACCCTAGCTTGGGTACATGGCAGCCAATTATACGTTCCATCTGCTTCCGGCTTACAAATTCAAGAGCTGCCACAAAATTTGAATTTTACTTCCGATCAACAGACGATTGAAAAATACAAAAAGTCACTTTCTCTATCGCTACGTATGACGATCTTTATTACATCCTGGTTCTTTATGGGATTATTTTTGTTATTTGATTATTGTATGGCATTGGGAGTATTGGCTCTGTTTAACTTATATAAACGGGCCTACTTGCCCAAAACCATTCTGTTCAAATTGGCAGCCTTTCTATTGGGCCCCCTGGTAACCCTATTTCTCATTCATTTGTGGATCACCATTCCCTTATTTACGTTTGCGCAATTAATTGTTAGCATTATTTATACTCAGCAAATTTTTAATGCTTTACCGGAGATTCCCCATGAAAATTAAACTTATCCGATCTTTTTCTGCAGCCCATCACCTTCCTAAATACGATGGTCCTTGCCGGCAATTACACGGGCACACGTGGAAAACTGTATTTGTCATGGAAGGCCCCGTACGAGAGGATGGTATGGTATGCGATTTTAAAGTTATCAAAAAACTTTTAGATAGCCACTTGCCGGATCATCAATTTCTAAATGATTTAGTGGATAATCCCACCGCGGAAAATCTGGCGCAGTATCTATTTGATAAAATTGCACCCGTCCTGGCCGAAAAAGGACTTATCCTTAAAACCCTGGAAGTATGGGAGAGCGAAAATGCCGCCGCTATCCTGGAACGTTAGCGAAATATTCTATTCCGTCCAAGGCGAAGGGCGCCATACAGGCATGCCTGCCGTGTTCTTGCGCTTGGCCGGATGCAGCATGGGGTGCAATTTTTGCGACACCAAATATGCTTTTAATAAAGGCACCTCGCTCAATAGTTTGCAAATTTTAGTAGAACTGGCTAAATATCCATGTAAGACGGTAGTCATTACCGGTGGGGAACCGACCGAGCAAGATTTGCCGGCATTGATTAACGTGTTAAAATCGGCCGGGTACATCGTGCATATTGAAACCAACGGTGCGCGCGATTGTGATGTTAGCCAAGCCGATTTTTTGTGTGTTTCACCCAAAAAAGTTGTGGCCAAAGAAATGCTGCAAAAAGCAGACGTGATTAAATTAGTCGTAGGCCAACAAACCGATTTGAAAGAAATAGAAAAATATTACCCATACGAGAACGAAAAAACGACCCTTTATTTGCAACCCTTAGATAATTTACAGGAGAACATTGCCCTATGCCTAAAACTGGTAAAACAACATCCAAGCGCACGCCTAAGCGTGCAACTGCACAAAATGCTAAACGTAAAATAACCGAAGTACAAGCACTGGAAAATATTCGCGAACTTTTGGCCTATATTGGGGATGATCCGTCACGCGAGGGTTTATTGGAAACCCCCAAACGCATTGTAAAAAGTTGGGATAAACTCTTTGGAGGGTATAAACAAAAACCGCAAGACGTTTTGAAAACCTTTGTGGAAGGCTCGTGCGAGGAAATGGTTGTTCTTAAAGACATTGAGTTTTATTCCACGTGCGAACATCACTTGCAACCTTTTTTCGGTACGATTAGCATCGGCTACTTGCCCAACGGGCGCGTGCTGGGTATTTCTAAATTAGCACGGCTCGTAGAAGTGTTTGCGCGCCGTTTGCAAATTCAGGAAAAATTGGTCGCCCAAATTGCCGATAGTCTCATGGAAACCCTTCACCCGCACGGCGTAATGGTGGTCTGCAAAGCCAAACATATGTGCATCAGTTCGCGCGGTATTGAAAAGCACAACGCCGTGATGGTCACCAGTGCCATCCGCGGTGCTTTTAAGAAGATGGAAGTACGCAGTGAATTCTTAGAAATGATTAAATAGAGGTGCTATGGCACAACTTATGGGCATTGTAAATGCCACGCCGGATTCATTTTACGACGGTAACCCGCAAAATAATTTGCCCGCACTCCTCAAAAAGTGCGCGGACTATCTAGCGGACGGTGCCGATATCTTAGACATTGGCGGCGAATCTACCCGTCCCGGCGCTACGCCCGTATCTGCCGGTGAGGAACTGGCCCGCGTGTTGCCGCTTATCAAGGCCGCGCATCAAAAATGGCCACAAACTCCGCTCTCTTTAGACACGGTGAAAATCCCCGTGGCCGCAGAAGGTTTAAAGTGCGGCGTTTCCATCATTAACGACGTAAGCGGCACGCCGGATCCGGAGATGTTCAACCTCGTCAAAAAATACGATGCGAAAATTGTCGTTACGCACAGCCGAGGCAACCCGCAAACCATGCAAACTTTAACCGATTATAAAGATTTAATCGCTGAAGTAAAAGATTTCCTTGCTCAAAAAATTGCACAAGCACGTTCGTGCGGCCTCACTCAAGAGCAAATTATTATAGACGTAGGTTTCGGTTTTGCCAAAACGCGCGAGCAAAATTACCAACTCTTAAAATACCTAGCGGACTTTAAAGATTTAGGCGTGCGGATGCTCGTAGGGCTTTCGCGCAAAACTTTCCTGGCGCAAAAGCGCGAGCTCCCCCCCAAACGCAAGGCACAAACATTGGCTGCCCATCTAGTGGCCTTGCAAAACGGGACGGACATCCTCCGCGTGCACGACGTGCGTGACACTAAAAAAATAATGGATTTTTACACCGAACTGGAGGGCGCAAAGTGACCCAAGTTTATTTAACACAATGCGGAAGTTTCACGGCCGCGCACGGACACGGTGGCACATTAGCCGAAGAATCACACACACATACATTTACGTATGAAATTACCTTTCATGGTCCGCTCAACAAAGAAGGATATTTAATTGACTTTCGGGCGCTTCAAGATTTTTTCACACGTGAAATTAACGCCCGTTTGGAAGGAGCTGATTTAAACAGCCTCTTTGAAAATCCAACAACGGAAGCACTGGCCGTGTGGCTTTTTGATACTATTCAAAACCAATTTCCACAATTATCCAGCGTTAAAGTGGCCGAAGCGCCCGACCGTTGGATTACATATACAGGAGAAAATTAAATGGCTCAAGTTATATTGGCAGTTGGAAGCAATGAGGAAAACCCCAAGGAAAATTTAGACCGTGCCATCGCCGCTCTATCTTCCGTAGGCACGGTGGGAGAAGTGGCCCCCTACATTATTTCTAAACCGGAAGGATATTCCCAACAAGCCGATTTTGTAAACACGGTGCTTATCCTACAAACGGAATTAGCCCCTATGCCCCTGCTACGCGCCCTCAAACAATTGGAAAAAGACCTGGGCCGGGTACCCACTTTCCCCAACGGGCCGCGCGTAATTGACCTAGATATCCTTTTTTACGATGATAAGGTAATTTTTGAAGATACCCCCGAATACACGCTATTTATTCCGCACCCCCGCATTCCCGAGCGGGAATTTGTGCTAAAACCTCTCTCGTATATTCTATCGGACTTTGTCCATCCGCAGCTACATGAGCCCATTTATATGCTTTACCGCAAACTAATGAAAAAAAAGGGAGCACCAACTTGCCAGATTTTGTAAAATGTAGGAAAGATGTATATTTTAGTAAGGAGACAAAACGCATGAAGAAAGTAATTACCATTGTGGCCGCCGCCTTGTTCTTAGGCGCCTGCCATTGTGCAAAATGCACGACCCAAACCGCGGGTAGATTTACTAACAAACCTGCCTGCCAATGCAACAAACCGGGCCACAAATGCAAACCCGGCTGCAAATGCCCCAAATGCCACAAACCGGCTCCGGCCCCTGTAGTGGCTGCTAAACCGGCCCCGGCCCCGGCCCCGGCTCCTGCCCCGGCCCCGAAAGTAGAAAATGATGCCGCTATTGCCGCAGTAGCCAATGTAAAACAAACTGCCCAAGCCACGGTATTGTCTTTCAAAGAACCGATCAATTTCAAATACAACAGCGATGCCTTGGATGCCAAATCCACCTCCACCGTTGACCAAGTAGCCGCCGCTTTGAAAAAATATCCTAATGCCAAAGTGCGCGTAGCCGGTTATACCGACTCTTTAGGTAATGCTGCTTATAACATGGATCTGTCCGAACGCCGCGCTCACTCCGTTGCCGAACGCCTCGTACAAGACGGCATCCCGGCTGCTAACGTGTCCTACATTGGTTTTGGTGCTGCCAACCCGATTGCCACCAACAAAACCGCGGAAGGCCGCTATCAAAACCGCCGTGTAGAACTTGAAGTAACCAACAACTAAGAGTTTTACTATTGCTAAAACCCCGCTCATAAGAGCGGGGTTTTTTATGGTTTGCCAGTTGATATCAAAATTATATTAATGTTTCCAACCGTATTTTTCTTTGAGCGTGAAATAAGTCATTAAGCGGTTCCAAATACATCCGGCAATGTCATTGGTCCAGGCAATTGAAATCATCCCATCAAAACCATCATTAAAAAAGTGCTTTCCCCCTAGCCCAGGTTCAAATCCGGACAGTGTCAAAATACTACCTTCATAACCGCTGTTCCTTAATTGACGGGCTAGATAACGGCCACCACCATTTTTGATAAGTACGTCCGTTAACACCATATCATACTGCAGTGCTTTTGGATTATTAAAAAAAGATTCTGGGTCATCATAAAAATCAATTTGCCAATCGCGCAGGCCTGCTTTTTTCTGCATCATATTAATACCACGGATAACATCTTTATCATCTTGCAACACAGCTACGCGCCAATTGCGGGGCAACACGCCACGGGCCTCTTCGGTAAACCAGGTAGTGGGGTCCATCAAATGCCACGACGGAATTTTAGTTTCCAAATTTTCGCTGATAAGACCAAATTCTTTCGCATTATACACATGTCCGTCGGCCCGTTTGATCACGGCATTGGCTTTGGGATTGATATGTTCATAAATACCCGTTCCCAGCATGGAATAAAATTGGCGCACTTGTTGCAAATAAAGGGCGGCTTTCTCCAAACTGGGTTCTTGGCCCCAAATTACTTGCGCGCTGGCAACGGCATCTTGCGCTACCTCAATATCCCCTACCATTTGGCGGATATGTTCCGGTGACAAATGTTCCGTCTCACTGGTACCCATATAATAAATATGGGTATTGGCGGTTTTAGCCACCTCACGCACTTGTGACATAGCGGTCTGATGCGCTTTTTGCGCAACAGCCATTTGCTCCGCGCTCATCTGAGTTAAATTTCCGGCGCTCTGCAGGCCGCCATACACATCATCAAAAGCCGGGGGCTGCTCGGGTGCTAGGTAAGTGTCAAAACTGTATAGATAAGGACGCATTTCCCGGGCCAAGCTTTGCTCCATCCGCCGCGACAACGAATTAACGGGGAAAGAAGATATAGGCTCTGTAACCAACGTGGCCCGCGTAAGTGGTGGACGCGTAGTAACCGCCTTACCTGTAGTGACGGCGGCCCGGACAGATTGACGACCGGTTGAGATAGGGGCCCGCCCCGTTTGCTTCCACTTACCCGCATTTAAAATACGCCTTGTTTGCGGAACAATCCGTACTCCTTTGAGGGGTTTTTTAGGATGAATCCCGGCATAGGCACTGGACGCACAGCAAAGCAATGTCCATAAAATAAGTTGACTAATTCTTATATGTTTTCTCATCATAGATACTCCCTTACCGATTCAATACTTTATTTAGTGTGTCCACCCGTACTTTTTCTTAAGGATAAAGTAATTATTGAGACGCGCCCAAATTCGTTCCGGCAAGTCTGGCGTCCACCCTAAACCGATCATTCCATCTATGCCATCGTAAAAGAACTCCTCTCCGCCGTGGATAGACTCAAAGCCGGACAAAGTCAAAATAGTCCCCTGGTATCCGCGGTTTCTGAGTTGGCGCGCCAAATAACGGCCCCCACCATTTTTCATTAATACGTCCGTCAAAATCATATCATACTGTTCGTACGTTACTTGATTTAAAAATGCTTCGGGATCATCATAGAAATCCATTTTCCAGTTTCTTAAGCCAGCTCTTTTTTTCATTTTCTTTAGGCTGCCAATTACCTGTTCATCATCTTGCAAGACGGCCACCTGTAACCGTTTTGGGAGAAACCCCTGTGAATTTAAACTTAACCAAGAGGACGGATTTCGCCAGTCCGGTTTCGGTAGTTCCACGTCAACTCCCCCAGATACCAGGCCAAATTCTTCCGCCACATACACGTGCCCGTCCAATCGTTTTACCGCCTCCAGCTTTCCGGTTCCCTTCATACTAAGGATCCCGGTCCCCAACACATTATAGACGTCTTGCATATTTTGCCAATAGATTGCGATGCGTACCAATGTATAATTATCCCCCCAAATAGCACGCGCATCAGCCACCAGATTTTTTCCCTGTAAGATTTCATTAAGTCTTTGACGAATTTGCTCGGGCGACAACGTCTCCATCTCAGAAGTACCCATGTAGTAAATTTCCGCATTAAGGGATTTAGAGACTTCCTTCATATATTCTACAGCTTGCTCATACACCTGCTTGGCATGTGCGTATTGTTCTTCACTCATGCGGGTTAAATTGCCCAATGTAAAAATACCATTGTTAATATCGTTATAAGTAGACGGCTGGCGGGGTGTTTTTACCCAGTCCAATTCATCCAAATATGCCCGTGCCTCACGGGCGACACGCTGCTGCATCGGGCGAGATAGTGAATTAATCGGCAGGGATGATACTGGTTCCAAAACTAGTGGAGAGCGAGCACTCGGCAAGCGGGGCAAACTAGACGCGGAGGCAACACTTCTCGTAGCCGCTCTACGAGAAGCTCCCACTGAGGATCGTCCCGTCCTAGGTTGCTGGCTTGCCTTGAAAATACGACGGCTAACCCACGCTCCTATTCGTTTGCTCCGAGGAGCTCTACGCCAAGACCCACCGTATGCACCCGGTGCACATAACAAAAACAGTAATACACAAATTTGACAGAGCTTGCTCCCTTTATTGCCTATCATAATTTCATTATAAAAATAAATCTCACACTAAACCAGGGCTTTTGGTCCCAATCTCCTGATAGGTCTTTTAGACGGTAAGTATTCCTCTTGAATTAAAATGGTATAATAAAAGAAATCTTACTAGTGAGGAAAATATTATGGAAGGAGTTTCTGCTTTACTGACTAACACAAAAAACGAAATGGCCGAACATGTTGCCCGCTTGGAACGCGACTTGGCTACTATCCGCACCGGCCGCGCTAGCGCGGGCCTCTTGGAAAATGTACGCGTAGATTACTACGGTACGCCCACCCCCATCAAACAGATGGCCGTCATCAATGTATTAGATGCTAAAACATTGGAAATTCATCACTAAACGACATTGACAAAGCCTTGCTAAAAGCAGATTTGGGAGCCAGCCCCGTCAATAATGGCAAAGTTATCCACATTACGTTGCCTTCTATGACGGAAGAACGCCGCAAACAATTGGCTAAAAACATTTCTAAAATGAGTGAAGATTTTAAAGTAGCCGTACGCAACGCCCGGCGCGACGTAATGGACAAACTTAAAAAAGCACAGAAAGCAGCTGAAATTACTGAAGATGACTTAAAACGCTACGAAGGCGATGTGCAAAAAACGACCGATGGGTTTATTGCACAAATTGATCAAGTGATTAAGAAAAAAGAAAATGAAATTATGACGATCTAATCGTATTCTTTTCTTGTTTTTACCCCGCCATTACCGGCGGGGTTTTATTTTCCCATGTAAAATTCAAGTGCAAAGAAGTTCTTTTTTTAGTAGAATATATGTGTTCAATTTAAGTATAAATGCCAAGATAGCTCAGCTGGTAGAGCAGCCGCTTCGTAAGCGGCAGGTCCGGGGTTCGATCCCCCGTCTTGGCTCTTTTTGTTGCCCATTTTTCTGCTAATAATAGAGATAAGAAAGACTACAAGGTTGGCTTACTCCCACCGGATGTTCCAGTGTTTTGCCCATAGTTCAGCTTCCAGCAGTGTCGCATTAATAAATTCTTCATCGTACAAGGGTAAACCCACTTTTTCATTCACTGCATTAAGCCGCTCAAAAAATTCCGTAACAATCCCTTTCACGCCGCTTCTATGATATGTATCCAGCAGCATTTGATGGTCATGGAACAAATCGCTATAGGCCGGATGATTGTGCAAAAGAGAATAAACTGCGGGGGCATTGGCTTTCATTTCTGCGGTGTCTGCGATCTTTGCTTCTTCGGCAATTTTCGTAATCACCGTTTGGGTAACAATATGATGAGCCCCATTATACCACCCACTCTCGCCGAGCGAACGCCATCCCGGGCGATTCTTAAATGTCTTTCCGATCATTTTTAAATAATTATATCCGCCGACTACTTGATATGGTTTCACGACGGGCTGCCTAAACTTAGATTGCACCTGAGCAACCTCCCTAACTATACGCATTTCAGCAGTTGACGCGCGCAGAGAAGTGACCTCACGTGCAAGGTCCCAATGTTTCGGTGATACTTGGATGATTCGCCGGACGCGTAGTCCTTTGTTGGTCATTTTTCCACGCCGGTACAAGTTTTGCGAATAGCCGTTGGTTACCAACAAGCAAAAAGAGAACATCAAACAGACACACAACTGTTTTTTGGAAAGACAAAGGGGGCGTAGTATTATACAACGGCAAATTTCTATTAATGTTGAGCCAGACACGGATCTCTCCTATCCCTCTACCGATCAGCGTCTTCAAGAACAAGGCACCGACTCGTAATAATTAGAAAAGCACCAATTAATACCACAGCTAGATTATGCGATAGTTCTACTATACATTTTTTTGCAGTGTTTGTCATCTTTTTATTTTTTCCCCGTCTAAACAAGCGGCAAAGCGAAAGGAGTTTCCAGCACTTTCTCAATCTCTAATTCTTCGGAGCAAATACATCTGTCCAACCGGCAAAAATTTTACTGGATTTTTTCCTTTTTTTTGCTATACTTATAGTAGCGTAACTTATATGTAAAAGGAGATATTATGAAACAAGGTTTTACATTAATTGAATTACTTGTTGTGGTATTGGTAATTGGTATTTTATCCGCGGTAGCTTTGCCACAATATCAAACTGCAGTGGAGCGCGCCCGCGCCACCGAAGCATTGACGCAAATGAGTGCCGTCCGTTCGTCTCTGGAGCGCTATCACGCCCAGCATGAAGCGTGGCCTGACTCTGACAATCCTAACACCCGTTTCAACATGTTAGACGTGGACATCCCCGAAGCACCTGCCGTGGACGGCGTGGCAGCGTGTGTATCCGGTCGTGGCAGTAAAAACTTCTGCCTTACTTTTGAGAGAAACTCCGGTGTTATTAGAGCTACCCGAAGAAGAACTCGCGGGGCTTACACATTGACTACTACAATTACCCCCAATGCTAACAACGGCACCTATACCGCGGTAAGGTCTTGTACTCCTGGCGAGGATGCCGATTCAAGGGCCTATTGCAACGCAATCACGGGTGGTCATAACGAAGACTTCTAGCATAATGGCTTCACTTTTCCCCGGCCGTAAGGCCGGGGATTTTTATTTACACGCATGCGGATTGTGGCATAAGCAATAATGAATCAGTAACGCCCTTGCGTTTTGATCATTGACGCCCGCGTCCCCGTAGTCAAAGGGAATTCCACATGCGCTAGCGTTGCTTATTTGCCACGTCGTGCAAGCGGCGCCTAGCATCATCCATGCTAAGGCCATACACAGCAGTACGGATTTCTTGAGCATGAGCAGCCTCCCTTTCTTGTTTACGAGCATTTTCCCGGCACTCTTTCAACTGACTAGCTTTGCGCCCCAGGTGATACGCCAACCACAAAGCGGCTATCTCCAGCGTGCCTAATGCAGCTATCGTGCTTAGAGATGCTGTCATTTAACCTCTTTTGCGCCGATAAAAGAACCATCTGCGTTGCACAAAGAAAGGGCAGAAAGCACCCGAATTACCTTAGCCAACACATTGTCATCCTGCGGGGTAGGGGTCAACTTCACTACTAAGGTAGCCACGGCCACCACCGCTCCCAAAATTTGTAATATTTCTTCATAATGTTCTGTAATAAACTGAATCATAAATACTCTCCTGTTTTCATCATTCTGGCTAATTCCTGAGCGCGATGCCCCACTTGCCCGGCCCACCGACTGGCCAACATTTCGTTCGCCGCGCAAAGGTAATCACCGCATTTTAAAGCAGCTAACATCTTTTTGAATGTACACAATTTAGCAAGCCCCATATTAAAGCACATGTCCACCAACACAAATTGACGTACTTCAGGCAATTGGGACCACCAGGCAAAATGCTTTGCGACCGCCTTCTGTACACTGGCCATATCTTGCTTCAATATAAGCTCAGCAATTTCCTTGCTGATACCGTTTTCCAAGTTATGTCCGTATCCAATCGTTAAGTGTCCGCTAGGGCACTGATAAGGCAATACACTAAGCCCCTCATAACGCCGCGTATATTGCAGCCATCGCTCATTCATGATTTCCCTCCAGTTTTGCTTCCAATTTAGCTACGCGAATTTGCAAGTTATTGTACTTGTCTTGCTTTTCTTCAAGCCGGGCAATATCTTTGCGAATAGCCCGTAGTTCCTGCCAAAATGCACCCGCCGCAAATACGATACCAAGGATCTTCCAAATTGTTTCTGCGTCAAGCTGCATTTGCTTTCACCTCCGGCAATGGATCGTATGTTAATCTGTGCGCATTGGCGGCTTCTTCCAGGTTTTCAAACTCATCCCATCCCACGTTTTTGCCTTGTGGGGTATAGGCTTCGTGCGCTTCTAAAATATCCCAGCGTGTGCCTTGTCCGTCAATATATTGTCCTTCTTCGTTTTGAACTTTCTTATATACCATAGTTTCCCCCTAACGTGTGATTGTCCAACCTTTGTCGGTCGCTATCGCTAGATCTTCGGCGGTTAAATCAGCCGCACCCGTTGTACCTGTAATGTTACACACCTGGCTATTGCTCACGGTCGGCATAGAGTTAAATAAACTAATCAATGCCACACGGTCTAATCCCGTGTATTTAACATCTAATTGTGGCGCGGTAGCATTATCAAATGGTGCCGAACTATTAACAGTAAGCCCTTTTAATCCATCAATTCTTTTAGAAGATGTTCCGCCAAATGTTAGTTTTTTAGTTGGTGTTCTTGAAAAATTTAATGTTGTATCTTTTAACTCTGTAACACCACTCAAAAAATTATTTATGTTTATGTCATTCGTCTGAAAATTCAACGGAGGTAATTCAGTTAAAGAATAAGCATTTTGAAACAGACTATCCCCAACGGTAATAGCACCTGCAGAAACTCTAATTTTCTTTAAGTTTTGCGCCCCACGCAAAGAATAGTAATTTACTTTTTGTAGTTGCGACAAATCTAGTTTTGGAACATATTGCAATTTTTCGCAGTTCCAAAATAGCGTTGAAGCACTTCCATTAAATTTTAGTTCATCATTTTTGGCTGTAATAGCTTCAAGAATTGGGTTTCTATATTGTGCTCCACCAGATGAAGATATTTGATTTACAATAGCATAATCTATTTCAAAATGCGCCCAAAGAAGTCCTTTGTTTTGATAATCTCCAAGCACCTCTTTAACTTCCAAGAACGTATTAGAATAAGACGTAGGCGTTATACATACGATATGTGTTACTAAATTAGTCGGATGCGTAGTAGTACGACCACTGGTAAGTGCAAGCGTTTGCCAGTTAATAGAAGTGGTTGCTTCACTGGCGGTGGTAAACTGCTTAATCCCGTCAATGTACACATCGTATGTACCGTTATTAGATATTTTGGCAGAAAAATCAAACTGCGGATATGTAGAATAATCAGCACTATGCCCTATTAGCAAATAAACGCTATTATCCATAGCCCCACTACGCATATCAGGCCAATCGGCTGGCTTTTGCCAACCGTGTAGTTCGTCGTCAATTTGATCCAACGCTGCTTGAGTAGCTGAGGAAATCGGTTTTTCCAGGTCAGAAGTATTATCTACGTTGCCCAGCCCAAGTTGAGTTTTTGTTACTTGGTGAGGATTGCTCATACAAAGCAAATGGTCATCATAACTAGACACCTTGGCCGTAGAAATTCCGCTATTCACTGCATTCTGTTGGGACGTGCTAAGTGCATTCTGCTTAGCATTGATAGCATTTTCAAGCGCTGTGTCAGCCTGCATTCGCGCTGTTACCTCGTTTGAAACTGTTTGCTCCAAACTGATCTTGGTAGCGGCAACATCCGCCAAGGCTCCGCTTAATGCCGCAGCTTGTGTATCTTGCAAATCCGATAAAAAAGTTTGCGCATCCACGTCGGTTTTAGCAGATGATATCGGATATTTAATACTACGCCCAATCTGTTCCGCCAATTCTTGCACTTGCAAGGTAAGCTTATCAAATCCTTGTTCCAAACAAGCCGCATCTAACGTGCCCTGTTGCGTTAAATGAAGCGCCTGCGTAGGCGTGGTGGTACGAATAATCGTAACCATATTCCCAGCAGCTAGAGGATCTTGGGCACTGGCCAGTGTAGGATAAATAACTTCGTGTTCTATCTCATCAAACACACATTGAGCGGTTACCTCCGTTTCCCTCCCCGCCTCATTCGTTACATACACTTTAATTTCTGCCGCCGACAGATATGGAAAACTGATCGCCCATTGACGGTTTTCGCCATCGGCTTGATATCTGTGTTTACAAATTTGTGAAGATACTGTCATCATGGCCTCCTATTTTAATAAAGATACAAGTGCGCGCCCCAAACTGCCCAGCCGACTCTTACGGTGAGATTGCTTATAATAACGAGTCATGGCCGAGTGTAACTCTTTCCATTTGCGCTCAAAAATATTTGTTTGCTGCGCGGCCGCCGTTGCTAAATCTGCCTGGGTTTGTTGTTGTGTTTGCACTTGTTGCAACTGACTTAATTGCTTTTCATCCATTGCAGAAGCGGACTGATCGGTAATCCCGTTAGCGGCACGTTTAGCCCGCAAAACGGCCAATTGTTTACGTGCATTTTCATAGGCCAACTTTGTTCTTTCTGCCGAAGAGCGGAATAAATAAGCCATTTGCTGTTCATAGGCTTCTTGCAAAGCCTGTGCCTCCTGCCGGGCCTGATCACCCAGCGTTTTATACTTGCTTTTTTCTTGCCGGGATTGCTGTTTGGCTTGTGCAATTCCCCACAAAAAATTTTTCCCTATTTCAATCATCCATTCCTCCTAAAAAAATATATAATGAAATTATGATCATACTTACGTTAATGTCACTTGTTGTATTAGCTTTTGTCTTTGCCGTATTCTTTTTAATCTTTAAGTTCATCTGGCTTTTGTGCAAAAAGAATACGAATAAAGGGCCTTTGATTGGGGCCGGGATCTGCACATTAGGCTGTACCGTACTACTCGCATTTGCCCTCTACATGGGATACCGGGCTGTTATTTCGCCTTTTGAGGGAATCATAGCGAATGTAAAAGCCAACCCCGCCCCTGTATATGGTGAACGCACCTATACTGATGATAAATATCCTATCGCGCTCACTGTATATGACGGGATGGATTTTTCAAAATGGATTACGCTTGGCAACATCCAATTAAAAGCAGGCATTGATACCAATGCTTTCAAAAAAGATGCTGCCGGAAAAAATCCAGACGATGTATTCTTTTCCCTTTTATTACGCCAGGCAGATGCCACCGGAGATCCTCTTGAAAAAGTGCGCGAAGAACTTGCTACTGCCCAAGCGAACCGTAAGATTGAAATCGCCGATTCTGCCTTTACCGAAATAAATGGCCTGCCTGCTTATCAAGCCAACGGAGAAGCCTATTCGGACCGTGGCAAATTAAACTTTTGGTTAACCGCGGTGCAGGCACAGCCGCATACGATATACTATGTGGGGGCATTAACCTTACAAAATACCCCAGAAATCGCCGAAAAGGCTCAAAGCATGACACATAGTTTCAAGTTAGTCCCCGCGGCTAACTAATCAATTAGAGAATATCAGAC
>ONOD01000044.1 GCA_900319325.1 uncultured Elusimicrobium sp.
TTTCATCCCAAACCGCTGTAGTCCCAAACCCTGCTACAGCGGTTACCCCTTTTATATAAGCGCATTTTAACGTCAAAATGCTATAATACTGCTATGAAAAAACCACGCATTACCTTATTCATCATCGCCAAGAACGAAGCGCACCGTATTGCTTCGTGTATTTTGAGTGCACGCGATATCGTAAGTGAAGTGATTGTAGTGGATTCCCTGTCCACGGACAAAACCGCCTTGGTATGCAAAGAACTAGGTGCCCAAGTGTATCCACGGGATTTTGATGGGTTTGCCAGCCAAAAAAACTTTGCGCTCTCTAAGGTAACAGGTGACTGGGCACTAAATTTGGATGCAGATGAACAGTTAAGTCCTCAACTAAAAAATGAAATTCTGCAAGCTGTTTGTAACGAAAATGTAGCCGGGTATTATTTCCCTTTTTGCAACTATTTTTTAGGTAAAAAGATGCGTTTTAGCGGTCTTAATAAAGAGAAACACCTTCGCTTAGTGCGTACGCCTAAAGCTCATTATGTAGGCGGTTTAGTGCACGAAGGCTTAGAAGTGGACGGCCGTTTAGAAACGCTGAAAAACCCTGTCAATCATTTTTCATACGATACAATTGAAAATTATTTCAATAAATTTAACAAATATACTTCCCTTGCAGCGCAGCAGATGTACACAAACGGCAAACGGTTTTGTTTGCTCAAGGTTTTACTCACATTGCCTTATGAATTTATCAAACGCTATTTATTAAAACTGGGTTTCTTAGATGGAATGCGTGGGCTGTTGTGGGCTTCTTTTTCAACCTATTATGTATACGTGAAATATGCCAAACTTTGGCAATTAGAACAGGAGCCTAAATGATTCTAGGTTGCTTAGGGGGTATCGTATTAGGACTAATTTACTTCGTATGGAGATGCCCTAATTTACGCAAAGCATGGTTTTTCCCTCCGCGAAAAGGGTTCGTAGCCTTGATGTATCATCACATTACGGAAAAACCGGCCGAAAGCCCTGACGTGGCAGATTTTTCTGTAACGCCGGATGCCTTCAAAGAGCAACTTAATTTTTTGCGTGAACACGGCTATACGCCCATTTCTGTTAAACAACTGCTACACACTATTCAAACCGGTCACAAACACTTTCAAAAGCCCGTCATGCTAACCTTTGATGATGCCACGGACGATCACTATACGTGCCTATTTCCTCTCTTAAAAACATACAACGTACCGGCGCTAATCTTCATTATCACTGACTTTGTAGGAAAACCCGGATATATGACATGGGATCAGATTCGTGAAATGCAACAAAGCGGTTTAGTAGAATTTGGCTCACATACCTGTTCACACCGCCGGTTACGTTCTTTGACCCAACCTGAGATCGTACAGGAAATTACCCAAAGCAAAAAGGTACTTGAGGCACAACTTGGTTGCTCCGTGTGCTCTTTTTGCTACCCATTTGGAGCCGGCGCCTTTGATAAACGCGTGCGCCCACACGTATTAAAAGCCGGTTATACACTGGACTTTAGCACTAAGCGCGGCATCAATCCCTGGCCTCTGCGCGCAAATAAGCCCATCTTGCGTGCTTTTCCGCGCGGCGGAGAAACCCTGTGGGATTTTCACCTGGAACTTACTCGCGGCCGTAGCCGATTATAAAGCATATCTTAATCACGTTTGAATAAATCACGTGTATAAACTTTGTTTTGTACATCATCCAAGGCGCTATCATAGCGATTGGCAATAATGACCTGTGAGCGCTTTTTAAAAGCGGTCAAATCATTCACCACTTTGCTTCCGAAGAAAGTAGATCCGTCATCCAAAGTGGGTTCATAGACAATTACCGTGGCTCCCTTAGCCTTCACGCGTTTCATAATGCCCTGAATGGAAGATTGGCGAAAATTATCGCTGCCGGATTTCATCGTCAGCCGATATACACCGATAATAGTCGGATGCTCTTTGGAAGAATCAAAAGTGCTATTTGCATTATAATATCCGGCTTGTTGCAAAATGCGGTCCGCAATAAAATCTTTGCGGGTACGGTTAGATTCCACAATGGCTTTAATCAAATTTTGTGGCACATCGGCATAGTTGGCCAAAAGTTGCTTGGAATCCTTGGGCAAACAATAACCGCCGTAGCCAAACGACGGGTTATTATATTGATTACCGATGCGTGGATCCAAACATACTCCCTCGATAATCTGTTGCGTGTTTAGGCCTTTAACCTCGGCATAGGTATCTAATTCGTTAAAATAGCTTACGCGCAAAGCCAGATAGGTGTTGGCAAAAAGCTTTACAGCCTCAGCCTCGGTATAGCCCATAAACAATGTGGGAACGTTCTTTTTGGTAGCAAATTCTTGAAAAAGCTGAGCAAAAATATGAGCCTTTTCCGTTAAATCTTTATCGGTTAAATCCGCCCCCACCACAATGCGGGACGGGTAGAGATTATCATAAAGGGCATGACCTTCGCGTAAAAATTCCGGGCTAAACAATATGTTTTTAACACCCATCTTTTCACGAATTTGCCGAGTATAACCCACAGGAATAGTAGATTTAATGACCATCGTAGCCCCGGGATTACATTTTTTAACCAATTCAATAACAGCCTCTACCGCGGAAGTATTGAAATAGTTCTGTTGCGGATCATAATTGGTGGGAGTGGCAATAATGACAAAATCGGCTTGTTCATACGCACTTTTAGCGTCAGTCGTAGCGGTTAAATGCAAGGGCTTATTTGCCAAAAATTCCTCAATTTCCTTATCTGCAATAGGCGATTTTTGAGCATTAATCAGGTCCACTTTTTCAGGGACGATATCAACAGCAATAACGTCGTTATTTTGGGCTAGCAGTGTGGCCAGTGATAGGCCCACATATCCGGTTCCGGCTACGGCAATTTTCATCATGATGTCTCTCCAAGTTGCAATAAAATGCCTTATACCATTGTACAAACTTATGAAGTCCTTCGCGCAATGAAGTGCGGGGCTTAAAACCAAAATCTTTCTCTAATGAGGAGATATCCGCATAGGTCACAGGCACGTCACCTGGTTGCATGGGCACAAGTTCCTTATGGGCTTCAAAATCGTAATCTTGCGGGAGTAGCTCCGCGCGGATTAATTCTTCCTGCAAGATTTGCACAAAATCTAACAGGTTTTCCGGTGAGTTATTGCCAATGTTATACAAGGCATACGGAGGCACGGGCAAACCATCGGGCCCGTTTTGACGTATGGGCGCCCCCATCATCACGCGGATTACACCTTCCACTATGTCATCTATGTAAGTAAAATCTCGTTTACAATTACCGAAATTAAAAATTCGAATCTTTTCCCCTTTGACTAGCTTATTGGTAAAGCCAAAATACGCCATATCGGGCCGCCCCGCAGGGCCATATACCGTAAAAAAGCGTAGCCCTGTAGATGGGATATTATAGAGCTTGCTATACGCATGAGCCAGCAATTCGTCAGCCTTTTTCGTAGCGGCATACAAAGATACTGGATTATCTACTTTATCTTCTACCGCATACGGCATTTTTGAGTTGGAACCATACACCGATGATGAAGAAGCATACACCAAATGTTCCACACCCGTTTTATCGTTATCATACGAGTGACGACAAGCTTCTAAAATATTATAAAAACCGATTAGGTTCGCTTCAATATAAGCATCCGGATGGGTGATAGAATGGCGTACACCAGCTTGCGCAGCTAAATTGACCACAATTTGCGGCTGATACTTGGTAAAAATTTCTTCGATCAGTTTTTTATCCGCCAAATTTCCCTTAATAAACGTAAAATTGGGGAGTTTGGATAGCTGCGCTAGACGATATTCTTTCAAGGAAACATCGTAGTAATCGTTCACGCTATCTAGGCCAATGACAGTAGCTTGTGGATTTTCCGTACAGACACGCTGGACCAATGCGGACCCGATAAATCCAGCCGCCCCTGTAATGAGGATAGATTTATTTTGTAAATTAAGCAGATTTTTGGACATATTTATATTGTATTAAATTGTACTTGGGATTGTCGTTGCTCTATAGCATATTGCAACGGATCAAAAATATGGGTTCTCTCCCACGATTCTATTATTTTTTTGTTGTAGAATTGCATGAAATCTTCTAATTCGGCCAAGGAACGATTGGCAAATTTTTAAGGACCTATATTTTTATGCTTAAATTATAAGGATTTTGTTGTTTTTGTCTAGGTCCTTCATCGCCGGATGCGCAACATACAAGCAAATTCTACGACGGGAAACGGCTCCTGGGATCTACGCATGTTGTTGTTTGGAGTCTCTAAAAAACGTAAATTTACATATTTTCCAAGCTATGTCAGGCGATATTTAAGAATACATTGTAGTAATTGTCAATGCTATCTAGGCCAATAACAGGGGCTTATGGGTTTTCTTGATATGCATGTTTGACGAGAGTCAAACCGATAAACTCAGCCGCCCCGATGATAAGAATGTCTTTAGTATTCCTTTCAGAATTAAAACGTGAAGGTTTTTTCTAAAGTATTCCAATGTTGGTCTTTATCACTTAACAAAAGCGGCGTACCGTCCACTAAGTTATAAACGGCAGCATTGGCGGTGCCGTCATAATTTCCACTTACCCCGGGCCACTTGATACCAATACGAGGATCATTCCATGCTAGGCCACCTTCGTCGCCGGGATGGTAAAAATCGGTAACTTTATAACAAAATTCCGCCTCATCCGATAAAACCAAAAAGCCATGGGCAAAACCTTCCGAAATATAAAACTGTTTAAAATTGTTTTCACTCAATTCTATACCGAACCATTTACCATAGGTAGGGCTTTTCTTGCGTAAATCTACAGCTACGTCAAATACAGCCCCTTTGATGACCCGCACTAATTTACCCTGCGGATATTGTTTTTGAAAATGAAGTCCTCGCAACACCCCTTTTACACTTTTACTTTGGTTATCTTGCACAAAATTAAGGTGTAGCCCCGCATCTTCCATATCACGCTGATTATAGGTCTCGACAAAATAACCCCGTGCATCTTTGTAAATGGTAGGTTCAATAATATATAATCCCTCAATAGGGGTGTTAACTACGGTGATTTGTCCCATATTGTTTCATCTCCTGTAAATAACGTTTTAAGGCATCTTGCCACGCAGGCAAGGGTATAAAACCGTTTTGAACAAGTTTTGTTTTGTCCAACCGGCTGTTAAAAGGCCGTTGGGCTTTAGATTGACCATACTCTTGGGTAGAAACAGGTATTACATGGACAGGTAATTGGGCTTGCCGGAAAATCTCACAAGCAAAATCATACCAAGAAATATAACCGCCCTCATTCGTGGCGTGATAATAACCGTATTTATCGGTTTGAATCATTTGCACAAGCAGTTTAGCCAAATCTTTGGTATAAGTAGGTGTACCGATTTGGTCATTTACAACCCGGATTGTATCATGGGTTTGGGCAATTTTAAGCATCGTTTTTATAAAATTATTTCCATGTAATCCAAACACCCATGCAATACGAACAATGAAAAAATGATCCAACAAAGAACGGACTGCTTGCTCTCCGGCAAGTTTACTTTGCCCGTAAATATTGAGCGGCGCATAGTGTTGGCAATCCGGCTGCCAGGGGGTATCTCCTTGTCCGTTAAAAACATAATCGGTACTGATATACATCATTTTTGTATCAGTATCTTTACACGCTTGGGCAATATATTTTGTGCCTTGTTCATTGATAGCAAATACTTTGGCCTGGTTCTGTGGATCTTCTGCCGCATCTACAGCCGTCCAAGCCGCACAATGGATAACTGCATCTGCCTGGATTTCACTAATCGCCTTTGAAACCGAAGCTTGGTCTGTAATATCCATGGGAAAATAGGGCACTTGTAAGTCGGGAACAGTGTTTACAATGTCGGTCCCTATAACTTCTATTTTTTGGGCAAGCAATTCGCAGATTACATCATGACCTAATTGCCCGGCAACCCCCGTTACTAATACCTTCATGCGTGCAACCCCCGTTTCCCGTACATCTGCTCGTAGTAGTTTTTGTATTCTCCACTTAAAATAGTTTCCCACCAAGTGCGGTTATCCAAATACCAACGAATCGTCTTCTTGATACCATCGGCAAATTTCGTTTCCGGCAACCACCCTAGTTCATTGTGGATCTTAGTGGGGTCAATGGCATAGCGCATATCATGGCCTTTGCGGTCTTGAACGTGTATAATAAGACTTTCGGGCTTTCCCAGTTCTTTGCAGATAAGTTTAACGATATCAATATTGCGCATTTCGTTATGCCCACCTACATTATACACTTCACCTTCGCGCCCTTTATGAATAATTAAATCAATCGCACGGCAATGGTCTTCCACATACAACCAATCGCGCACATTGACGCCTTCCCCATACACGGGAAGCGGCTTATTGTTGAGTGCATTGGCAATCATCAGCGGGATGAGTTTTTCTGGGAAATGATACGGACCGTAATTGTTAGAGCAACGGCTAATAGTAACCGGTAATTTGTAAGTACGGTGATACGCCTGTACTAATAAATCTGCCGCCGCCTTGGAACTGCTATACGGAGAACTGGCGTGAATGGGAGTCGTTTCCGTAAAGAATAAATCCGGGCGGTCCAACGGCAAATCGCCATATACTTCATCAGTAGATACTTGATGATACCGCTTAATACCATACTTGCGGCAGGCGTCCATTAACACAGCCGTACCAATAATGTTGGTTTGCAGGAAAATTTCCGGGTTTTCAATAGAGCGGTCTACATGGGATTCAGCCGCAAAATTGACTACTACATCCGGGTGTTCTTCTTCAAAAAGTTGGTAAATAGCCGGGCGGTCGCAAATATCTACTTTTATAAAACGGAACTGGGGATTATCCAGGACCGATTTTAATGTGGACAGATTTCCTGCATACGTCAGTTTATCTACACAAACAATACGGTAATCCGGATGTGCCTTGAGCATGTAGAAAATAAAGTTGCTTCCAATAAATCCTGCTCCGCCTGTTACAATAATATTCATATGTTCTCCTAACGTAAAACATCTAAATATTTACCGTCCACTACATCTTTTAAGTACTGTCCGTATTGGTTCTTCTTCAATACGTCATAGATTTTCAACACATCTTCTTTAGTAATCCATCCGTTTAAGTAGGCAATTTCTTCTAAACATGCTATTTTGCGGTGCTGGTGCTGCTCCACGGTTTTTACAAAGTTAGTAGCTTCCGCCAAACTCTCATGTGTCCCTGTGTCTAGCCACGTAAACCCCTGCCCTAACAGTTCCACGTGTAAACGCCCTTGTTCTAAATAGATACGGTTGATGTCCGTAATTTCCAATTCGCCACGTTTAGAAGGTTTTAAATCCTTGGCATATTCAACGACTTTATTGTCGTAGAAGTACAAACCCGTAACGCAATAATTACTGCGCGGATGCGACGGTTTCTCTTCAATAGAAACGGCTTTGCCTTCTTTATTAAATTCCACAATACCAAACCGCTCCGGGTCATCTACATAGTAGCCAAAGATCGTGGCCCCCTTTCCTTCTTCAGCATTGGCAACGGCACGTTTTAAGCGTTTGTTTAAACCGTGCCCGGCAAAAATATTATCCCCCAGCACCATGGCAACAGTATCATTACCAATAAATTTTTCGCCAATGATAAAAGCTTGGGCAAGCCCGTCCGGGCTGGGCTGCACAGCATATTGCAAACGAATGCCGAACTGATGGCCGTCTCCAAAGAGTGCCTCAAATCGGGGCGTATCTTGTGGTGTGGAAATGATTAGGATGTCCCGGATACCCGCATTCATGAGTACGGACATGGGATAATAAATCATCGGTTTATCGTAAATGGGTAGTAACTGTTTAGAAGTTACCGTAGTTAAAGGATACAGACGGCTACCGGATCCACCTGCCAAAATAATGCCTTTCATATAAATTTCCTCTCAGTTGTATTATACTAACTTTATCTAAAACCAAAATAACCAGAAACTCAAAGTTTAATATGCTTGAGAATCGCTTTCAAATCCTCGCGGGTCAGTCTGGAAAGCTCTACAATCTCTTCAATACGGCCAACAAATTCCACTTCGCCTCCGATCGAGAACAACTCGGGCTTTACGCTTCCCTGGTAGTTCGCGATGTCGTCGCCATTAGGC
>ONOD01000048.1 GCA_900319325.1 uncultured Elusimicrobium sp.
CCAAGGGAAAAAGTTTCCTGCTTTCCGAAGCGTTGCGGGGCGAAGGCGCTATTTTGCGTAACAGCAAAGGCGAAGCTTTTATGGAAAAATATCACCCGCTTAAAGACTTAGCCCCGCGTGATATTGTGGCGCGTGCCATTGAGCAAGAGCGTTTGAATACGTCGCACGATTGCGTGTATTTGGATATCACCGCTAATCCCGCCCAAGAAACCAAGGATCGTTTTCCGGCAATTTATCACAAATGCTTGGAGGGTGGCTTTGATATGACGCAAGTGCCTGTGCCGGTTGTGCCGGCGGCACATTATTTTTGCGGGGGTATTTATACAACGCCTGCCGGACGCACGAATATTTTAAATCTAAACGCTATTGGCGAAACGGCGTGCACGGGTTATCACGGCGCAAACCGCTTGGCCAGTACATCACTCTTGGAAGCTGTGGCCATGGGATATCTGTGTGCCGCGCAAGATGCTACCGATATTGCCACACAGCAATTTCATATTCCTACGCCCAAAGAATGGATTATTCCCAGCGAAACGCCCGATGTAAATTTGGTTAAGCAAGATTTAGATACCTTGCGTAGCACCATGTGGAATTATGTAGGTTTAATGCGCAGCCGCAAGCACTTAATGCGTGCTGAAAAAATTCTACGTCACCTTCATAACGAAATTGACATTTTCTACAAAGGTACTAAACCCTGTCAGGAACTTATTGACCTGCGCAACGGGGTGCGTACGGCTTTGCTGATTACCTACGCGGCTTTGCAAAACAAACGTAGTGTTGGCTGTCATTATCTAACTGACGTGTAATCATTCGTTAAATGCCCATTAATCGCCCGACATGTTTGCAAACAGGCCGGGTTTTTGTTGTTTCAATATAGCTTGATTTTTTTCTTATAATGAGCAATATACCAAAATTGCAGTAATCCCAACGGAACTACTGATTTTTGTGCAATGGCCGTTAATGCTGGGTATGTATGCCAAGGGACGCCCTGTCCTTAGTCAGTAAATTGTTTGGATAATGTAGAAATATACCCGGGGGCACGTTTCGACGCGTGCCCCCGGTGAGGTTACGACTAATTGCCCTAGGTTTCGGTTGCCATCGGGCAGCAGGAAAGTGTTTTGCTACAAGGCAATGGAAGCTGCGGCTAGCAACTCACATTGCGCTTAATGATGCTACGTACAATGCCTTCCACGTGAAAGGCCGTTTGGTCCGCCACAATGGGGTTATAGGCCGGATTTTCCGACTGTAAAATAACATTGTTCCCATCTTGTGTGAAGCGCTTTACCATTACTTCGCCATTATTGACGCACACCACAATATCTTTATTTTTAGGCGTATGGCTTTGCTCCACAATCAGCCAATCGTGCGGGGCAATCATCGTTTGCATGGAATCGCCTTTCGCTTCCACCATAAACCCTTTGCACGCCGGAAAGTAAATCATACTGGGGTCTACAGGTACTACGCGGGTGGGGGTACCGTCCAAAATCGTTCCTTCCGGGCCGCACTTAGCCATGCCGTACATATTTAAATAGATGACGTTGCGTTCCGGGTCTTTGAGCACAATGTAATCGCGCGGGTTGGATGGATTGCGTTTGAGGTAGCCCTTTTTTTCCAGTTGCGTAATGTGGTGGAAGACCACACTTTTGCTGCTTACGTTTAAGCGGTCGGCCAATTCTTCCATGGTTAGTGGATCAGAAATATTGGCTTTCAAAATTTCCAACAATTCTACTTGTTTTGCGTGCAGCGCTTTCATATTTAGGATACCTCCTTTTTGTACAAATTTATTTCGTTCTATATATTGTTCTATATAATTTTGAAAATAAAAGCAAGCTATTTTTAAAAGTAATTAAAATATAAGTATTTTTTTATTAAAAATAAACTTGCGTTCTAAAACATAAGTTCTAATTTTTAAATTAATATTGGCGGTTTTGCTCCCATTTCCAGGCGGTTTCAATGATGCGCGAAAGGGAATATTCGGGCTGCCACCCTAGTAGTTTTTGAGCTTTGGAACTATCTGCTATCAGCACGGCCGGATCGCCCGCGCGGCGCGGGGCAAGTTCCACTTTAAAATCTACTGCGGTGATTTTTTTAGCTTCTTTAATAATTTCCGCTACGCTAAATCCGCTACCGCTGCCTAAATTGAAATGATCGCTCTTGTTCTCTTTTACCATTTTTTCAAGGGCTAGGATATGCGCGCGCGCCAAATCATTGACGTGCACATAATCGCGTATGCAGGTACCATCCGGCGTGGGATAATCCGTCCCAAATACTTTAATTGCGGGGCGTTTGCCGGCGGCCACTTGCAGTACCAGCGGAATAAGATGTGTTTCGGGCGAGTGCGACTCTCCAATAGTTCCGCTATCGTCGGCACCGCTAGCGTTAAAATAACGTAGCACGGTTGATTTTAACCCGTATGCAGTATCAAAATCGGCCAGCATTTTTTCCACCATAAGCTTGGTGTTACCATAAGGATTAATAGGCAGTTGCGGGTGGTTTTCAGCAATGGAGTTGTGTATAGGTTCCCCAAATGTGGCTGCCGTGGAAGAAAAAATAAAATACTTGATGTTATTTTCCACCATGGCATCTAGTAAGTTAAGCACTTGTGCCACATTATTGTGATAATATTTAGAGGGTTCTTTTACACTTTCGCCCACTTCAATAAACGCGGCAAAGTGCATGACGGCTTCAATTTGGTATTTTTTAAACACATCGGCTAAGCGGGCTTTATCACCTAAGTCACCCACTTCCAGCGGAAAGTTGGGCACCGCTTCTTTATGCCCCTTTGACAAGTTATCAAATACGATAGGGGTATATCCTTTTGCGGTTAGCATTTTTACAACGTGAGAACCAATGTATCCGGCCCCGCCAATCACTAAAATGTTTTTCATAAAAGCTCCCTCTCTTCATTGTATAATAAATGGGGCGATTTGTTATAATAGGACTATGAAAAAAATTTTACTGGGCGTGCTATGTGTGGTGGGTTTATTATATGTGTGGAAAGGGGGAAAACCTACGATTACTAATTTTCCAAACAATAATCAGACCATTGTGGCGTTTGGCGATAGCTTAACGGCGGGATATGGGGCTCCGGCCGGTACAGGCTATCCCGAAGTGCTTGCACGCAAAATCGGCCGTCCGGTGATTAATTTGGGGCTTTCGGGCGATACGGCCGCACACGCACCCGAGCGGCTGGAGGCGGTGCTGCGGGAAAATCCGTACATGGTGCTTATTGAGTTTGGTGCGAACGATTTTATGCGTCAACAAAGCCGTCAAAAAGCGGTGGATAGTGTGGCATACATAGTGGACCAAGTGCAGTCTTTCGGGGCGATTGCGGTTATCGTAGATACCGGCGGCCCCGGTATGAGTGAATATACCAAAGCCTACAAGCAACTTGCCAAAGAAAAAAATGCTCTGTTTGTGCCGGGCATCATGAAAGGCATCTTCTTCCACAAAAAATATAAGAGCGATCAAGTTCATCCCAATGCGCAGGGCTATGCCAAAATAGCCGATAAAGTGCATAAAGTGATTAAGCCGTATTTGTAGCCAGATAGAACCTGCCTAAATTTCATACAATATGAGTATGCATAAGTATACCCGGCAGAGTATGATAGTTGTTTCCATTGCAAACGGCATTTTGCTGTGCTTCCGTTTTTTACCATTTACTTGATTACACAACTTCATCTGGCTCCGGCAATAGCGGGGCTGATTATTGCCATGGCGGGTTTATCACGTTGTGTATCCAGTGCTATTTCGGGCGAACTGGCAGATACCTTTGGCCGCAAGGCTGTTATGATGTGGGGGCTATTCTCACAGATTATTGCGATGTTTGCCTTGGGGCTTTGTATTGAGTTTCACGCCAATGCAGGCTGGGTACTGCTCACCTACTTTTTGACGACGTTTTTGGGAGCATTCTTCCGCCCGGCCGCTAATGCCTGGGTAACCGATAATACAACGGGAAAAAACCGCGTGGAAGCCTTTGGCATTATCCGCATAGGGCTTAACATTGGCTGGGCGCTGGGGCCGGCCGTGGGTGGATTTTTGGTGCGTTATTCCTATAGTGTGGCGTTCTTTTTTACCGCAATCCTGTACGGTGTTACCATCTTGTATGTGTCGCGCTTGATACACGACCGCAAACGCGTGCTGGCCGTGCGCCGCAAACCAAGTTTTGTTTCTACTTTACTATCCCTGAAAGACACGCGCTTGGCGAAGATTTGTTTGTATGTGGTGATGATTACGGCGGTTAATTCGCAACTGGTAGTGGGGCTTTCTGTGCATTGTAAGCAGTATTTGCATATGCCGGAATACTATATCGGTTGGTTTTTTACCATTAACGGCGCGGTCGTCGTTCTGCTCCAAGTATGGGCCACTAAATTTATGGCCAAAATGCGCCTTTCTACGGCAATGTTGATTGGATGTGTGCTCTATGCAGTGGGGTTTGGCTCTGTCGGGTTTTTCGGTTCGTTTTGGCTGATTGGTCTGGGCGTATTTTTGGCGGGGGTAGGGGAACTGATAGTATCTCCCGGCGAGCAGACACTTGTGTCCAATATCGCTTCACGCGAAACACGCGGTCGGTACTTGGGAATGCTAATGGTGTTTTATAACTTTGGCTCGGCGGCCGGATTTTTTATGGCTGGTATTTTATCCGATGCTTTGGCTCCTACTTGGCTGGCGCTTCCGTGGCTTGTAGTGGGGGCGGTGGCTGTATTGGCGGGGCTTGGCTTTTTTACCATGCGCCGCAGTCTGACGGATCGGGAAGATGGGAAGCAAACAGCCCCAATTCCCATCAAAAAAGATACAATAACTTTAAGTTAGCAATTTACGGAAGGAGTTTTATATGCGCGGACTTGTATTTGTGCTTTTAACATTGATTTTAGGTGGTGTGATTGCGCTGGGGTTGGAGTATTGCTGCGGTTTCTTGCCCGATAAGATCGGCTGGGCGCTTACGCATACTTACACGCTGGGGATCCACCCGCTTAGCGCCACAGTGAGTATTTGCGGCGTGTTGGGGCTCATTTCCGGATATTTAATTATCGTCAAATTTGTGAAGAAATAATATGCTTATCTTAGCCTCCAAGTCGCCGCGGCGCATTGAAATTTTAAAAGGTTTAGGGAAGAAATTTGAAATTATTCCTTCCCAATGTGCGGAAAAAAGTACTAAAAAACGCCCGTCGGCGCGGGTGGTAGAACTGGCCACGCAAAAGGCGTTTGATGTGGCTAAGAAATATCCAGCGGCCACGGTAATCGGCGCAGATACACTTGTGTTTTGCAAAGGAGAAGTGATTGGCAAACCCAAAGACAAGGCCGACGCGTTACGCATTTTAAAAAAGCTAAACGGCAGCTGGCAAAGTGTCTACACTGGGGTGTGTTTAGTGTGTAAAGACACGCACAAAATGCTGTACGGATACGACGTAAGTTATTGTAAAGCCCGGCGTCTTTCTAATAAGGAACTGGCGCACTATGCGGGCAAACATATGGATAAGGCGGGCGCGTACGCTGTGCAAGATGACGAAGATCCGTTTATTGAGCGTATTGTAGGTAGCCGTACCAATGTGGTGGGGTTTCCCGTTGAATATTTCAACCAATTATACAAGGAGTTTACAAAATGAACGAACGTGATGTAATTATTATTGGGGCTGGCCCGGCGGGTTGTAGCGCCGCTATTTATGCGGTGCGTGCGGGCTTAAAACCGCTTATTTGCGGCGGAGCCGTACCCGGCGGACAGCTGTTGCAAACCAGCGAGCTGGAAAATTATGCCGGTTTTGTAAACCCCATCGGTGGCTTTGAAATTATGGATAATATGCACAAGCAGTGTAAGCGCTTAGGGGTGGAATTTTCTACTGATGAAATTGCAAAAATTGAAGGAGAAAAATCGCCTTTTACGCTTACGACTACCAGCGGGAAACAATACACGGCTATTAGCGTGATTATTGCCACCGGAGCCAAGGCGCGTTGGCTGAACCTGCCCGACGAAGAAAAACTGCGCGGACACGGTCTTTCTGCGTGTGCCACGTGCGATGGATTTTTTATGCGCGGCAAAAAAGTGTGCGTTGTGGGGGGCGGAAATACCGCTTTTGAGGATGCGCTTTTCCTCGCGCAATTCTGCCCGGAAGTGAACCTGATTCACCGCCGCGACGCGTTTCGTGCAGACCAAGTGACCGTTGAACAGGCGCAAAAGAATCCGCATATCAAATTTGTGCTTAACAGTGTGCCCGAAGCAATTTTGGGCGATACCGCTGTAACCGGGCTTCGCGTGAAAAATGTGCAAACCGGCAAACTGACCGATATTGATTGCCAAGGCGTATTTGTGGCTATCGGTGCGGATCCACAGACCGCGTTTTTGAAAGATTCTTTGGTAGCACTTTCAGACCGTGGTTTAGTGCTTGCTGATGAGCGCACTCACACTACGATTGAAGGCATTTTTGCTGCCGGTGATTGTGCCGATAAATACTATCGTCAAGCGATTATTGCCGCGGGCTCGGGCGCTAAAGCGGGTATAGAAGCCGCCGCGTTTGTTAATTTACACCGCAAGTAATACAGGAAAAGATTAAAAAAAGAGGCTTCTAAGGAGCCTCTTTTTACTTGATTTATTTAATCAATTTACTTAAATTGCGTCCGCTGGGTTGCTGGTAGGCATAGAGCCCAAACTCCGGCAGAACTGAGAATAGGTGATCAAAGATATCCGCCTGCAACGCTTCATATTGCGTCCACACTGTCGTATTCACGAAACAGTAAACTTCCAGAGGAATCCCTTGCGAATTGGGGGGGAGTTGTCGTACCATAAGGGTAAATCCCGGGTCAGCTTGTGTGATAAACGGGCGTGATTTTAAGTACTCTTCCGCATAATGGCGGAAGGTGCCCAGGTTGGTTAGATGGCGGCCGTTAATTACATTTTCGTGTACATTATGCGATTGATTGTAATCGGAAATCTCTTTTTCCTTCCCTTCTAAATAATCTTTTAAAAGTTCAATCTTTTTAAGACGAATCAACATCTCTTCATCTAAAAATTTAACCGTATCTACATCAATTAAAATACTGCGCTGGATGCGGCGCGCTTTGGCTTCGTACATGCCGCTCCAGTTTTTGAACGGCTTTGAGATAAGGTCATACGTGGGCACACTGACAATCGTCATATCAAAGTTTTGCACGCGTACACTGGTTAGGGAAATATCCAAAATATTTCCATCAGCGCCGGCGGAATCCACGGTGATCCAATCGCCGATTTTAATTAGGTTATTCATCGTTAACTGAATGCTGGCGGCAAAGCCCAAAATCGGATCTTTAAAAATGAGTGAAAATACAGCGGCTAAAGCAGATAAGCCCGTGATAATATAGAGCGGTTTTCGTCCAAGCAATAGAGAGATAAAAAACAGCCCTGTCACCAAAAACAGAATGATTTTAAATACCTGTACTAAGCCTTTAATCGGGATTTTAGGGTTGCGCCCATAGAGTTTATCAAGTGTATTTAAAATTGTATAGAACAGATATGAAAAACTGAGTAGAACAAACACACCAGTTACTTTAATCATCAAGGTTTCCAACCAAGCAATTTTATTGGAAACAAAGATTGGGTGTAAATTGATGGCAGCTATAGCGGCAATTACAATCCCTAGCGCGGTAAAAAAGCGCTTTTCTGTTAAAGCTTTGAACCATTTTTCAGCTTTAAAAAATTTTACCACGCGTGATAAGTAATTATTACAGAACCAAGTAAAAATACGGGCAAGCAGATATAATAAAATTATAAATATAATGGCGGAAATGACTTGTGCCGTTAATGTGTGATAGTGCGCGGGATAGTTTGGTATTTTTTGAACGTAGGTTAAAATAAACTCCATAAATTCTCCTTGAAAAAACTTACTATAATAAAGTGTATGAAAAAAGTGCTTATAGGCGCAATATTTTCCTTATTAGCCGGGTGCTATACTCCCATGAATAACTCGGGGGTGGCTACCACTAAACCGTGGATAGAAATTCCCGGCAAACGGGTGGATTTTGACGGGAAACAGTACGACTCGTGCGTGCGGTTTAATTTGAGGTTTTGGCCGCAGGAAGCAGCAGATCGGCTGGACCTGCAGCAAAGCTGCATTACCGCGTGTTGCTGGCGAAGTGAACAAGACGAAATTGTGCTGGACTTCAATAGAAAATTTGAAGAAGAAATGGAAAAATACGGCCACGCTCGTAAATATTCGCCGGATAAGATTACGTTAAAAGTTACCCATTCCAATTTAGTCAATGTAACGAAAGTAAAAGTCACGCCGCAAGGTGCCATCAAAAATAGCGGGCTTGTAAAACTTTCTTATAAAGAAGTACGTGATGAGGAACGTATTGCCCGGCTAGCAGAACAACGTGCCTATCGCACTCAGCAAATTGCACAAATGCAAGAAGAAGCCAGTAAGCCTTTAGCAACGGCCTCCGTTATTCAACCGCAATTGCATCCGGCGGTAACAAATCAACAATCTGGCGCGGTGCGTCCAGTAGCCACTACAGTACAAACGGGGGAAACATTGGCCAAATCTATCTTGCAACAGAAAGCCGGCGCCAAAATTGACACGTACTTTTATCAAATGAATAAAACTTACCGTCAGCAAGGGGCACTGTTTATGCTCAGTTCCCGGCTATTTTCGCCGCGCATGCAAGAAGACGGAACGTATCTGGTCACTTGCCACGCTAAGGCGCGCACCGGGATTGATGAAAAACACTTAAACACATCTGATTTTCCATGCGGTGTGTGGCTAGTGGATCTTGCTACGCAGATGGTTCTTCCGTACGATAAAAAAGCCAAACAAATTAATGAGTAAATATCCCCGCTTTGTGAGCGGGGATAAAATAAAGCACCTGGCAAAGGCCCATGTGTTACATCTTAAAATCTTCGCCTAAATACAACTTGCGGGCGTTGGCGTCATTAAGTAGCGTGTTTTGATCGCCTTCTACCAAGATTTTGCCATCGTAAATTAAATACGCGCGCTCGGTAAGGGGGAGTGTTTCGCGTACGTTGTGATCGGTAATAAGCACCCCAATGCCTTTGTCTTTGAGTTTAAAAATCATTTGCCGCAAATCGGACACGGTAATTGGGTCAATTCCCACAAAAGGCTCATCTAACAGGATGATTTTAGGATTGCTGATCATACAGCGTGCAATTTCCATACGCCGTTTTTCTCCGCCGGAAAGCGTCCACGCTTTTTGCTTAGCCAGCTTGGTGAGTCCAAACTCATTTAAGAGTTCGTCCACACGTTTTTTCTGTGCGGCTTTATCTTCTAAAATGCGTTCCAGTACAGCGAGCAAATTTTCTTCTACCGTAAGCCCTTTAAAAATGGTGGGTTCCTGGGCTAAATATCCTAGCCCATGGCGGGCACGTTCAAACATGGGTAGAGCGGTAACATCATCCCCGTCAATAAATACCTTGCCGCTGGTCGGGCGGATAAAACCTACCATCATGTAAAAAGAAGTGGTTTTGCCGGCCCCGTTAGGCCCTAACAGGCCCACAATTTCGCCGGAGCGCACATGAATATCAACCCCTTTTACAACCATGCGGTCTTTGTATACTTTAACGATTTTCTCACTGCGTAGTTCCATAAAATCCTCTAAAACTTGGTATTTATTTTATTGTTGTTTAACTCCGGCGATACGATCCAGCCTTGTACCTTACCATCCAGGGTAACTACATTACCCTCGGCATCCGAGGAGATGTTATCTGCTATTATAGCAAATGTGCCTTGCTCCGTGGAGCCGGTGGCTAAAGGCCGCGCTCCGTATGCATGCGCTTGGTTGTGGGCCCCATCATAAATGACGGTATCGGCTTGCAACGTGCGTAAATCATCCGCGAGAACGGCATTTCCTTCTAAGAGTAGATAATCCTCTAGCTGTTTAAGCGTTGCTTTGTCAGCCTTCATGATCTGGGTGCCTTCAACGGTGGTGCGTTTGGCGTCCACATTCCCGGTTAAAATAAAAATTTGCTGGTTCGTATCAAACGAAATTTGTTTGGCTTGGGCTGTTACTTGTTGCGTGCTGTCGGTTAAGATAAGGCGCACGGGATTTTTAGTCGTTGATTTTAAGATTCCTTTTCCGGTTTGATAATTATAGCGGGCGTAATCAGCATAGGCCTCGTAAATGGTATTTTGTGCATCTTTTTGCTTGGCATAGACGTTTCCTGAAGCGGTAAACGTGTGATTTTTACGGTCTGAAAGGGCATAATTGGACTTAAACGTGTAGGCCCCATTATCATAGAACACGTGCCCGGTAAATTCTTCCTGTTCTTTATCCTTGTAAATGACCCACTCATCACTTTGAACAATACCGCCTAACACTTCCGGTAGTTGCGCGGCGGCTTGTTTTCGTTGAGAAAGGGCGGACTTTTTTTGCGCAAGTGTTTGCTTTGCCGGGCGGGTTACTGTTTCTGTTGGGGTTTGCACTTGCACGCCGCGGCATCCGGTTACTACAAGCACTAAACTGATCCAGGGGTAAAGACGCATTTTCATAGAGTGGTTCCTTTCAGCTCTTGCATATTTGCGGGTAGTTGCGTGGCGTGTTTTTTAATGATAATCTTGGTAAGCTTAGAATTTGTTTCTATACCGTTCAGAGCTACCGAACGGGCGCTCCCTCGTGTAATAACGGTTTTAGCGTCGGACCAAATCCGGTCTGTTTCCACGTTATAAAAAAATCGCGGGGCAGTAATGCGAACCCGCTCGGTGAGTGAGTCAACAATGGCGTTTCCATCAATGGTGACTAGTTGCTGGGCGTAATCAAATTTGCCGAGATTGCCGGAGACGGTGGCGCTATCCTTGCCGTCTTGCTTTAACACCAAACGCGGATCTTTAAGTGTGGCGCTTTGCATGTTTTCAAAGTTGACAGATTGTGCTTGCAATACCCATTGTTTTTGATTCTCTTTAGAAGAAAAAATGGATACGTGGGTGGCTACTTGGGCATCTTCTTCGGGCACGGGGGGTTGTTTATCCGTGCAGGCAGTCAACAAAGCAGTGATGAGCACACCTATCCAAAATCGTTTCATTTTTTATCCAGCATAGCCAAAAATTCTATGAGATCTTTTTCATCAATAATGCCGACTACTTTGCCAGCTTGGTTGAGCACGGGCAGGTTATCTACTTTGGTTTGATGAATCATCTTGGCCGCTTCAATGGCCGGCACATTCTCCAAAATATGATACGGATTTTTGGTCATCACTTGCGTAATAGGCTTGTTGATGACATTAGCCCCTGTTTGCAAAATTCGGCGCAAATCACCGTCAGTAAAATACCCCAGTAATTTTCCTTTTTTGTCCACAATGCTACACGCTCCGGCAGCACCGGTTTTCGTCATGACAAATAACGCGTCTTTCACGGTGGCCGTTTGCGGAACGGTGGGGTTATTTTTTCCTTTGCGCATCACATCTTTGACTTGTTGCGTTAGTAATTTGCCGAGCGAGCCGCCGGGATGGAATTGCGCAAAATCACGTTTTTCAA